>NZ_JBEAHW010000026.1:0-76975 GCF_040062085.1 Klebsiella sp. JN_Kp122 | reverse complement strand
AACTCGCGACCCCGACCTTGGCAAGGTCGTGCTCTACCAACTGAGCTATTCCCGCGTTACTGCTATTTTGCCATATTTCGATGGCGTCGTAATTTGCATTTCTGCGTCGTTACGGGAGGCGCATTATACGAGAATTCGATTCACCTGCAACCCCCTGGCGAGCACTTTTTTTCGTTTTTTGTTTGAATGGACATTTTCTCGCCACACAGCCCTCTAAATTGTATAAATAACCGCCATAATTAGCAAAATATCTTTTTACCCCCGCGCGAATGGCGCAAAATCGCCCGCATTACACCGCGGAGGTTATCCGCGAAAAGGTCCACCATGACGACAATCAGGGATTCAGAATGAAAAAAGCGCTTACCGTCCTGCTGCTGACCACATCCTTCATCGGAACGGCTTCTGCCGAGACTCTCCATTTTGGCACCACAACCGCCAATCCGCCGTTTGAGACCGTCAAAGGCAAAGGCCAGGCAACGGGTTTCGACATTGATTTGGCCAATGCGCTGTGTAAACAGATGCAGGCGGAATGCAAATTCACGCCGCAGCGCTTTGATACCCTCATTCCGGCGCTGCGCTTTAAAAAGTTCGACGCCATTATCGCCGGCATTGAAGTGTTGCCGATGCGTGAAAAGCAGGTCGCCTTCAGCCAACCTTATCGCCAGGAGCTATCCGGCGTGGTAGTCACGGCAAAAGACGCCGCCCACGGGTTTGCCGACCTGCAGGGTAAAAAGCTCGCCGTGGTCAAAGGCAGCGTTCATCAGCGTTATCTACGCGATAAACAAAAAGGCATTCAAGCCGTCGCCTTTGACAACGATAGCGACGCGCTGGCGGCGTTGAAAAGCGGCGAAGTCGACGGCGCGATCGGCGATTTAGCGACGATGGACCAGTGGCTGGCGGAGAATCCTGATTACGCCGAGATGAAAGAGCGCGCCACCGACCCGGCCTACTACGGCAAACAATATGCCATCGCGGTACGCAAAGACGACCCGGAATTGCTTAAGCAGATTAACGACGCGCTGGAGGCCGTGAAGGCGTCGCCGGAGTTCCAGCAGATGGAACAGAAATGGTTTAAGTAAGGCAGCAAAAAGAACGGGGCCATGTCGGCCCCGTTTACGTTTCAGAGCTTAATAAAATGCTCGCGATAGTAAGCCAGTTCGGCGACGGATTCGCGGATATCGTCCATCGCCTGGTGAGTGCCCTGCTTTTTAAACCCATCGAGGATTTCCGGCTTCCAGCGGCGCGCCAGCTCTTTTAGGGTGCTGACGTCGAGATAGCGATAATGGAAGTAAGCTTCCAGTTCCGGCATATATTTGAACAGGAAGCGGCGGTCCTGACCGATGCTGTTGCCGCAAATTGGCGATTTCCCCGCCGGCACCCACTGCTTGAGAAACTCAATAGTGGCCAGTTCCGCTTCGCGGTCGCCCACGGTACTGGCCTTCACGCGATCGACCAGCCCGCTTCCGGTATGAGTACGCACGTTCCATTCGTCCATTAGCGCCAGCTGAGCATCAGACTGGTGCACGGCAATGGTTGGGCCTTCTGCCAGAATATTCAGATTCGCGTCGGTGACCAGGGTGGCGATTTCGATAATGCGATCGCGCTCGGGATCCAGCCCCGTCATCTCAAGATCGATCCAAATCAGGTTGTTTTCATCTGCACTCATGCTATTTTCCACCCTTCTTGCGTGACTATATTCATCTAAAATAGCGTGTATCATAGAGGTTTTGCCCCATCAGGGCGACCAGGAGCCAGTTCGATTGAGTAAAAATAAGCTCTCCAAAGGCCAGCAGCGCCGCGTCAAGGCCAACCACCAGCGCCGCCTGAAAACGACTTCGGAGAAGGCCGACTACGATGACAACCTGTTTGGCGAGCCTTCAGAAGGCATCGTCATCAGCCGTTTTGGTATGCATGCCGATGTCGAATCCGCGGATGGCACGACCCACCGCTGCAACATTCGCCGGACCATTCGTTCCCTGGTGACCGGCGACCGCGTGGTCTGGCGGCCAGGTAAAGACGCAGCCGACGGGGTCAACGTCAAAGGTATCGTCGAAGCGGTACATGAACGCGCCTCGGTGCTGACGCGCCCGGACTTTTACGACGGCGTGAAGCCTATCGCGGCAAATATCGACCAAATCGTGGTGGTTTCGGCCATTTTACCCGAACTGTCGCTCAATATTATCGACCGCTATCTGGTGGCCTGCGAAGCGCAGAATATCGAACCGCTGTTGGTACTGAATAAGATAGACCTGCTGGACGATGACGGCATGGCCTTCGTCAACGAGCAGATGGATATCTATCGCCAGATCGGTTATCCGGTATTGATGGTGTCCAGCCATACTCAGGACGGCCTGAAGCCGCTTGAAGAGGCGCTGACCGGGCGCATCAGTATTTTTGCCGGCCAGTCCGGGGTGGGTAAATCCAGCCTGCTGAACACGCTGCTGGGACTGCGGGATGAGCAAATCCTGACGAACGACGTCTCCGATGTGTCAGGGCTCGGCCAGCACACCACCACCGCCGCGCGTCTTTATCACTTCCCGCACGGCGGCGATGTGATCGACTCCCCGGGCGTCCGCGAGTTTGGACTGTGGCATCTTGATGCGGAACAAATCACCAACGGCTTTGTCGAATTCCATGATTATTTAGGCCATTGCAAGTATCGCGACTGCAAGCACGACACCGATCCGGGCTGCGCCATTCGCGAAGCGGTAGAAAAAGGCGCCATCGCCGAAAGCCGTTTCGCCAACTATCACCGCATCCTGGAAAGTATGGAACAGGTGCAGGTAAAAACGCGTAAAAGCTTTTCATCAACCGACGACTGACATTTAAGCTGTCGTCGCTATACGTACTCGCTTTGCCAGCACAACGGCGCGGATACAATTCGCTGAAGTTTACGTATAGAATCGTCCCCCTTTTCAGTACCCCGCACCAAAGCGGGGTCAGGAACGACAATTAACGGCCTGGAGGCTACCTTGTTAAACTCGTTTAAACTCTCACTACAATACATTCTGCCTAAACTGTGGCTCACCCGCCTCGCAGGCTGGGGGGCAAGTAAACGAGCAGGCTGGCTGACTAAACTGGTTATCGATCTGTTCGTCAAATACTACAAGGTCGATATGAAAGAGGCGCAGAAGCCAGATACCGCCGCTTACCGCACCTTTAACGACTTCTTCGTTCGCCCGCTGCGTGACGATGTTCGCCCGCTCAACACCGATCCTAACGTGCTGGTGATGCCGGCTGACGGCGTTATCAGCCAGCTTGGCGCTATCGAAGATGACAAAATTCTGCAGGCCAAAGGCCACAATTACACCCTGGAAGCCCTGCTGGCGGGTAACTACCAGATGGCTGACCTGTTCCGTAACGGTAGTTTCGCCACCACTTACCTGTCGCCGCGCGACTATCACCGCGTGCATATGCCGTGCAACGGTATCCTGCGTGAGATGATCTATGTCCCGGGCGATCTGTTCTCGGTAAACCACCTGACCGCGCAAAACGTACCGAACCTGTTTGCTCGCAACGAGCGCGTCATCTGCCTGTTCGATACTGAATTTGGCCCGATGGCGCAGATTCTGGTCGGCGCAACGATTGTTGGCAGCATCGAGACCGTCTGGTCCGGCACCGTAACGCCGCCGCGAGAAGGCATTATCAAGCGCTGGACCTGGCCTGCAGGCGAAAGCGAAGGCTCCGTTGCGCTGCTGAAGGGCCAGGAGATGGGTCGCTTTAAACTGGGCTCAACGGTGATTAACCTGTTTGCGCCGGGCCAGGTGAAGCTGGTTGAACAACTGCAAAGCCTGTCAGTCACCAAAATCGGCGAACCGCTGGCAACGGCCGTAGAAACTGATATCTCCGTGGAACCTGCGCCGTTGCCGGAAGAAGAGATCCGCGCCGAACACCGCGCCAGCCCGCTGGTTGACGATAAACAAGACGAAGGTTAATTCCTGACGACAAAGGGTTACGCCGTGCGCCTGATATACACTTTTCTGTTGGCCTTGAGCCTCAGCTTCGGGGCGTACGCAGCGACGGCCCCGGACGTCAAACAAATCACCCAGGAACTGGAACAGGCGAAGGCGGCGAAACCCGCCCAGCCTGAAACCGTAGAGGTCCTGCAAGCCGCGCTGAATGCGCTTGAGGAGCGCAATGCCTCCGTTGAGCGCGCTCGCCAGTACCAGGACGTCATCGATAATTTCCCCAAACTGTTTCAAACGCTCCGCGCCCAGTTAGCGAATGTCGGCGATACGCCGCACCAGGTGCCTACCGCTCTCACCGCCGACGCGCTGAATCAGGAGATCCTGCAGGTCAGCAGCCAGCTTCTGGAAGCCAGCCGCCAGGCGCAGCAGGAGCAGGATCGGGCGCGGGAAATTGCCGACTCTCTCAACCAATTGCCTCAACAGCAAACCGACGCCCGCCGCAAGCTTAACGAAATTGAACGCCGCGTCGGCGCGCAGCCCGGCAATACGCCGCTGGCGCAGGCGCAAAATCTCGGTCTGCAGGCGGAATCCTCGCGTCTGAAAGCGCTGGTCGACGAGCTGGATCTGGCCCAACTCTCCGCCAACAACCGCCAGGAGCTGTCGCGCATCCGCTCTGAGCTGGCGCAGAAACAGAGCGAACAGCTCGATGCCTACCTGCAGGCGCTGCGTAATCAGCAGAACAGCCAGCGCCAACGCGAAGCGGAAAAGGCGCTTGAAAGCACTGAGCTGCTGGCGGAAAACAGCGAAAACCTGCCGCCGGGGATCATCGACCAGTTCAAAATCAACCGCGAGCTGTCGCAGGCGCTCAATCAGCAGGTCCAGCGCCTGGATCTGGTGGCCTCGCAGCAGCGACAAGCCACTAATCAAACGCTCCAGGTGCGCCAGGCGCTGAACACCCTGCGCGAACAGTCGCAGTGGCTGGGATCATCGAATCTACTGGGCGAAGCGCTGCGCGCTCAGGTCGCCCGTCTGCCCGAGCGCCCGCGCCCACAGCAGTTAGATACTGAAACGGCCCAGTTGCGCGTGCAGCGCTTGCATTACGAAGACCTGCTCAGCAAGCAGGCGCAGCTACGGCTGATTCGCCAGGCCGACGGCGAACCGCTCACCGCGGAACAAAACCGCATCCTGCAGGCGCAACTGCGCACCCAGAGCGAGCTGCTTAACTCGCTGCTGCGCGGCGGCGATACCTTGCTGCTCGAACTGACGAAACTGAAAGTCGCCAACGGCCAGTTAGAAGACGCGCTGAAAGAAATTAACGAAGCAACCCACCGCTATCTGTTCTGGACCTCGGACGTCAGCCCAATTGGCTTCTCCTGGCCGCTGGAAGTGGTGCAGGATCTGCGTCGTCTGATCTCGCTTGATACCATCAACCAACTCGGCAAGGCCAGCGTCATGATGCTGACCAGCAAAGAGACGCTGTTCCCGCTGTTTGGCGCGCTGGTGCTGGTGGGCTTCAGTATCTATTCGCGCCGCCACTTTACCCGCTTCCTTGAGCGCTCCAGCGCGCGGATTGGCAAGGTGACTCAGGATCACTTCTGGCTGACGCTGCGTACCGTGTTCTGGTCAATTCTGGTGGCTTCGCCGCTGCCGGTATTGTGGATGACGCTCGGCTACGGATTGCAGGCGGCCTGGCCCTTCCCGCTAGCGGTCGCCATTGGCGACGGCGTGACCGCCACCGTGCCGCTGCTGTGGGTAGTGATGATTTGCGCTACCTTCGCCCGGCCGAATGGATTGTTTATCGCCCACTTCGGTTGGCCGCGTAACCGCGTCGCCAAAGCCATGCGCTACTACCTGATGAGCATTGGCCTGATTGTGCCGCTGATAATGGCGCTGATCATGTTTGATAACCTCAATGACCGCGAATTCTCCGCCTCGCTGGGCCGCTTGTGCTTCATGCTGATATGCGGCGCGCTGGCGCTGGTTACGCTGAGCCTGAAACACGCCGGGATCCCGCTGTATCTTGATAAAGCGGGCGACGGCGAGAACATGGTGAACCGTCTGCTGTGGAACCTGCTGCTCGGCGCGCCGCTAATCGCGATGCTGGCGGCGGCGGTGGGCTATCTTGCCACCTCACAGGCGCTACTGGCGCGACTGGAAACCTCGGTCGCCATCTGGTTCCTGCTGTTGGTGGTTTACCATATTATTCGCCGTTGGATGTTGATTCAGCGTCGGCGTCTGGCCTTCGATCGCGCCAAACACCGCCGTGCGGAAATCCTCGCCCAGCGCGCCCGCGGCGAAGAAGATACCGCCCACTCCACCAGCACCGAAGGCTCGGTCGAAGCGGAAGTCAGCGAAGTCGACCTCGACGCCATCAGTACCCAGTCCCTGCGCCTGGTCCGCTCGCTGCTGATGCTGATAGCCCTGCTGTCGGTGATTATTCTGTGGTCGGAAATTCACTCGGCATTCGGCTTCCTCGAAAATATCTCGCTATGGGATGTGACCTCCACGGTACAGGGCGTCGAAAGTCTTGAGCCTATTACCCTCGGCGCCGTACTGATTGCCATTCTGGTGCTGATTATCACCACCCAGCTGGTGCGCAATCTCCCGGCGCTGCTGGAGCTGGCGATTCTGCAACATCTGGATTTGACGCCGGGTACCGGCTACGCCATCACCACCATCACCAAATATCTGTTGATGCTAATTGGCGGGCTGGTCGGCTTCTCGATGATTGGTATTGAGTGGTCGAAACTGCAGTGGCTGGTGGCGGCGCTCAGCGTCGGTCTTGGTTTTGGTCTACAGGAAATTTTCGCCAACTTTATCTCCGGCCTGATCATCCTGTTTGAGAAACCGATCCGTATCGGCGATACGGTCACTATCCGCAGCCTGACCGGTAGCGTGACGAAAATAAATACCCGCGCCACCACCATCAGCGACTGGGACCGCAAAGAGATCATTGTGCCGAACAAAGCGTTCATCACCGAACAGTTCATCAACTGGTCGCTGTCGGATTCGGTCACTCGTGTGGTGTTGACTATCCCGGCGCCCGCGGAGGCCAATACGGAAGAGGTCACGCAGATTCTGTTGACAGCCGCTCATCGCTGCTCGCTAGTGATTGATACCCCGGCGCCGGAAGCGTTTCTCGTTGACCTGCAGCAGGGGATTCAGATTTTCGAGCTGCGTATTTACGCCGCCGAGATGGGACACCGTATGCCGCTGCGTCATGAGCTACATCAGCTGATTCTGGCGGGTTACCGCGCGCATGGCATCGACATGCCGTTCCCGCCGTTCCAGATGCGTCTGGAAAGCCTGGATGGCCTGCGCAGCAGCCAGCCGCTGAACTCAGCGGGTAAAAGCAGCCGTACGCCAGGAAGTTTGTAAGCACTAACTAGCCCGGTGAGCGCTTCACCGGGCATTCTCTTTCTTAACCCTCCGCCAGCGCTACCTGTACCGCCGTTCTCTGACGATAGTTCTCGTAGATCCCTAGCGCCAGTAGCGAGAAGAAAATCGGCCCGCCGACCATCCACAGCGTACTGTTCCAGTCGCCGGAATCCATCACCGGCTGAATAACGGTGAAGATATTGGCGAACGCTACCACCAATACCACTATCGTCGTCGCCAGCAGCGTACTTATGCGGCTTTTGAACATCACAAATGGACGATCGAGATCGGCTTTGGCCTTAAAGAACGGGAAAGCTATCGCCAGGAACAGATACGGCAAGGTCATTGAGACGTTAGCCATCAGCGTCAGCTTGTTATAAAACGCCGAGGCGGTATCGCCGCCGAAAGAGACCAGCAAAATAAACAGACTCACCAGCAGACACTGCAGCCACATGGCGTTAGCCGGCATGCCGTTGGCGTTAACTTTGGTCATCATCGTCGGCCACAGCGCTTTCGGCGTCCCCTGAATAATCGCCTTCAGCGGCGAATAGCTCAGGGTGAAGAATGCGCCGGTATAGGCCAGGAACATCGACAGCCCGGTAATGCGCGCAAACCATACGCCGGTCAGCGCCGCCGCCTGCGGCGACAGATGCAGCGCCTGTCCAAGCGCTGCGCCAAGGCTGGTCATCAACACATAGGTGATATTGCCGAGGTTGGTACTGTGGTTGCTCAATACCTGCTGCCAGTTGGCGCTGACGCCCCACAGCACGATGGCCAGCGAGTAGCCGATCGAAATCACCAGCGCGGCGATAATAATACCTTTGGCAAAGTTCTTTTCCGGCTTCTCGGTTTTATCCACCAGCCCGCCGACCGCTTCAATCCCGCCATAGGCGAAAATGGCGAATACCACGAAAGAGAGCATCGCCAGCCCCGATTGATATCCTGGGTTCGGCGACGCGGTGAAATCCAGCGATTGTGCGAAATGGCCGCCGTTCAGCAGCAGAATCGCCCCACTCACCAGCAGCAGCACCAGGTTCAGGCACATCACCGCGATGCCGCCAACGGCGGTAATTTTGGCAATCTTATTTATTCCTTTCGCCGCTACCAGCGTCACCAGCACCATCCAGCAGGCGGCCAGCACGCCGACGGTTTGCGTCGAGGTTAAGCCGGCAAAAGCCCAGCTCTGGGTTTTATCCGCGCCGAAGAGAAAGGTCGAAAACGGGACCCAAATTTTCGCCGCGGTGCTGACCATCCACACCACATAAGAGGAAAACCACATAAAGGTACCGATAAACGCAAAGCGCGGCCCGACGCTGCGGTTCATCCACGAATAGATCCCGCCCTCTTCCTTACGATAGGCCGAGCCCATCTCCGCCATCATTAAGGCGAAAGGAATAAAGAAAAACAGCGCCGAGAAAAGATAAAACGGCATCGCGCTATAACCCATCAGATAAAACGCCGAAGGGCTGTTGGCAAAGCCAAACACCGAAGTAAAGATCATTAATATCAGCCCAATCAGGCTCATCTTCTTGATTTGTTGAGGCATAAATCGATCCAAACGTGAGCGTCGCCGAACGGCGTCGCCAGGTAAGCAGAAATTGAACGCGGATCCTAGCAATAATCCAGTTTGAAATTGTGGTTATTAGGGCTAATGCAGCGGGGAGAACTGTAAAAATCTTTGAATGAAGGGGAAAACGCTAACGGCGGGAAACCGCTTCCCTCTCCTCATGAAAGGGAAGCGCAGTTCATCAGGCGCGATCGACGGTGAATGAGATCACTTCGCCGATGGTCTCTACACCTAACGCCAGCATCACCAGGCGATCGACGCCCAGCGCGACGCCGGAACAATCCGGCAGGCCGGCTTCCAGCGCAGCCAGCAGATTATAGTCGATGGGCTGCTCCGGCAGGCCACGGGCCGCACGTTTGCGGTTGTCCTGCTCAAAACGCTGCTGCTGTTCGCGCGCGTCGGTCAATTCATGGAAACCGTTCGCCAGTTCCATCCCCTTGTAGTAGACCTCGAAGCGCTCGGCGACGCGGTGATCTTCGGTGCTGATCTGCGCCAGCGAAGCCTGGCTTGCCGGGAAGTGATAGACGAACGTCGGACGTTCTTTACCGATGTGCGGCTCTACGCCCATGGCGAACAGCAACTGCAGCAGCGTATCGCGATCTTCTTCCGTATCAGCGATATTACTGAGATCGAGCTTTGCCGCCACTTCGCGCAGCTGGGTTTTATCTGCCGAGAGCGGATCGATCTCCAGATAGCGCTGGAAGGCCTGTTGATAAGAGAGGCTTTCCGCGGGTTGGCACTCGAGCACCTGCTGCAGTAAATCGTCAACTTCGTTAATCAGACGATACATGTCGTAGCACGGACGGTACCACTCCAGCATGGTGAACTCTGGATTGTGGTGACGGCCCATCTCTTCATTACGGAAGCTTCGGCACAGCTGAAATACCGGCCCGCACCCGGCGGCCAGCAGCCGCTTCATGTGGTATTCCGGGCTGGTCATCAGATACAGATTCAGACCCTGAGAGTGGCCGGGGCCGACGAAACGGGTTTCAAACGGGAACATGTGGATATCGGTCACCGTTGCCTGACTCATACAAGGCGTTTCCACCTCCAGCACGCCGCGGTCGGTAAAGAAACGGCGAATTTCCGCCATTACAGCCGCACGTTTTAACAGATTTGGAATGGATGCGCTCGGCTGCCAGGTTGCCGTCTCGCTCATGGTACTTTTCTCCGATTTCATACAAGGGCACGAAGTCTACTCGCAACCGTCGAGTGAAACAAATTTTGTGCAATCCGGCGGCGATATTACATCCTGATAATTTATTGCTAACTTAATTGCATAAATAAAATTGATAAATTAGCGCACGGATTGATAAAAAAATCGAACGCGTCAATTTTCCCCACCATCCCTATGGCTATACTCATTTACCTATAAAGGAGCAGTGATACTTTTTCGCCAGCCCGGCGGCGAAATACACAAAAACTGGAGGAATGTCGTGCAAACTTTTCAAGCCGATCTTGTCGTCATTGGCGCAGGCGGAGCAGGTCTTCGCGCAGCCATCGCCGCTGCGCAGGCTAATCCAAAAGCCAAAATCGCACTGATTTCAAAAGTCTATCCAATGCGTAGCCATACCGTCGCCGCCGAAGGCGGTTCTGCTGCGGTCGCGCAGGATCACGATAGCTTTGAATACCATTTTCACGACACCGTCGCCGGCGGCGACTGGCTCTGTGAACAGGATGTTGTAGACTATTTCGTACATCACTGCCCCACGGAAATGACCCAGCTTGAGCTGTGGGGTTGCCCGTGGAGCCGCCGCCCGGATGGCAGCGTCAACGTTCGCCGCTTCGGCGGGATGAAAATCGAACGTACTTGGTTCGCCGCCGATAAAACCGGCTTCCATATGCTGCATACTCTCTTCCAGACCTCCCTCCAGTTCCCGCAAATTCAACGTTTCGACGAGCACTTCGTGCTGGATATTCTCGTCGATGACGGCCAGGCCCGCGGCCTGGTGGCAATGAATATGATGGAAGGCACGCTGGTGCAAATTCGCGCCAATGCGGTCGTCATGGCTACCGGCGGCGCTGGCCGCGTCTATCGCTATAACACCAACGGTGGCATCGTCACCGGCGATGGCATGGGCATGGCGCTGGGCCACGGTGTCCCGCTGCGCGACATGGAGTTTGTCCAGTATCACCCAACCGGCCTGCCGGGATCGGGGATCCTGATGACCGAAGGCTGCCGCGGCGAAGGCGGTATTCTGGTGAATAAAAACGGCTATCGCTACCTGCAGGATTACGGTATGGGGCCGGAAACACCGCTCGGCGAGCCGAAAAACAAATACATGGAACTCGGCCCGCGCGATAAAGTCTCTCAGGCCTTCTGGCACGAGTGGCGCAAAGGCAACACCATTCCGACGCCGCGCGGCGATGTGGTTTATCTGGACCTGCGCCATCTTGGCGAGAAGAAACTGCTTGAACGCCTACCGTTCATCTGCGAGCTGGCGAAAGCCTATGTCGGCGTCGATCCGGTGAAGGAGCCCATTCCGGTGCGCCCGACCGCCCACTACACCATGGGGGGTATCGAGACCGACCAGCAGTGCGAAACCCGCATCAAGGGCCTGTTCGCCGTGGGCGAATGTTCCTCCGTCGGCCTGCACGGCGCCAACCGTCTGGGATCCAACTCGCTCGCCGAGCTGGTGGTCTTTGGCCGCCTTGCCGGTGAGCAAGCTATGCAGCGCGCAATGGCCGCGGGCGAAGCCAACAACGCGGCGCTGGATGCGCAGGTCAACGACGTTGAAAACCGTCTGAAAGACCTCGTCAACCAGCAGGGCAATGAAAACTGGGCCAAAATCCGCGACGAAATGGGTATGTCGATGGAAGAAGGCTGCGGTATTTATCGCACGCCGGAGCTGATGCAAAAAACCATCGATAAGCTGGCCGAGCTGCAGGAGCGCTTTAAGCGCGTGCGTATCACCGACACCTCCAGCGTGTTCAATACCGACCTGCTCTACACCATTGAGCTGGGCCATGGTCTCAACGTCGCCGAATGCATGGCGCACTCCGCTATCGCGCGTAAAGAGTCTCGCGGCGCCCATCAGCGTCTCGATGAAGGCTGCACTGAACGCGACGACGTCAATTTCCTCAAGCATACGCTCGCCTTCCGTGAGGCTGACGGCAGCACGCGCCTGGAGTATGGCGATGTGAAGATCACCACTCTGCCGCCGGCTAAACGCGTGTATGGCGCCGAAGCGGAAGCCGCTGAGAAGAAGGAGACGACCCATGGCTGAGATGAAAAAACTGAAAATTGAAGTGGTGCGCTACAACCCGGAAGTCGACACCGCGCCGCACAGCGCCTTCTATGAAGTCCCTTACGACGAACAAACCTCGCTGCTCGACGCGCTGGGCTATATCAAAGATAACCTCGCGCCGGACTTAAGCTACCGCTGGTCGTGCCGCATGGCGATCTGCGGCTCCTGCGGCATGATGGTCAATAAGGTGCCAAAACTTGCCTGTAAAACCTTCCTGCGCGATTACAGCAAGGGTCTGAAGGTTGAAGCGCTGGCTAATTTCCCGATTGAGCGCGATCTGGTGGTCGATATGACCCACTTTATCGAAAGTCTGGAAGCGATTAAGCCGTACATCATCGGTAATGCGCGCACGCCGGATCAGGGGCCGAATAAACAGACCCCGGCACAGATGGCGAAATACCATCAGTTCTCCGGCTGCATCAACTGCGGTCTGTGCTATGCCGCCTGTCCGCAGTTTGGTCTGAACCCGGAGTTCATTGGCCCGGCGGCGATCACCCTCGCCCATCGCTACAACGAAGACAGCCGCGACCACGGCAAAAAGGAACGTATGGCGCAGCTCAATGCCCAGAACGGCGTGTGGAGCTGTACTTTCGTCGGCTTCTGCTCCGAAGTTTGTCCGAAGCATGTCGACCCGGCGGCCGCCATTCAGCAGGGCAAGGTAGAAAGTTCGAAAGACTTCCTGATCGCCACCCTGAAACCACGCTAAGGAGTGCACTATGACGACTAAACGCAAACCCTACGTGCGGCCCATGACCTCCACCTGGTGGAAGAAGCTGCCGTTTTATCGCTTCTATATGCTGCGTGAAGGGACAGCGGTGCCAACGGTCTGGTTCAGCATCGTGCTGATTTACGGCTTGTTCGCCCTCAAGCACGGCGCTGAAAGTTGGGAGGGCTATGTGGCATTCCTGCAAAACCCGATTGTGGTGATCCTCAACCTGATCACCCTTGCAGCGGCGCTGCTGCACACCAAAACCTGGTTTGAGCTGGCGCCGAAAGCCGCCAACATCATTATTAAAGGCGAGAAAATGGGGCCTGAGCCGCTGATTAAAGGGCTGTGGGCGGTTACAGCGCTGGTTAGCATCGTGATCCTGTTTGTCGCGCTGTTCTGGTAAGGAGGCTGATATGATTAATCCCAATCCAAAACGTTCCGATGAACCGGTGTTCTGGGGGCTGTTTGGCGCAGGCGGTATGTGGGGGGCGATTATCGCGCCGGTGATGGTGCTGCTGGTCGGCATTCTACTGCCGCTGGGGCTCGCGCCTGGCGATGCTTTCAGCTACGAACGCGTTTACGCCTTCGCCCATAGCTTCATCGGTCGCCTCTTTATCTTCCTGATGATTGTTTTGCCGCTGTGGTGCGGCCTGCACCGTATCCACCATGCGATGCACGACCTGAAAATCCACGTGCCGAACGGCAAATGGGTCTTCTATGGCCTGGCGGCGATTTTAACCGTCGTCACCCTGGTCGGCGTGTTATTTATCTGATGCAACATCTCGCCCGGTAGCAATCTGTTACCGGGCTCGCTTATCGACAAAATCGCCCTACTTTTTTCCTGCCGCTATCTACACTTAGAGAAAAAGCGGTAAGGAAGATACCTATGCGTCTGCTGCCAGTTCTCACCGTGGTTATCGCGTCATTGCTGAGCGTTGCGTGCAGCAATCCCGTTCCTCCCGCTGGCGTGACCGTCGTCAGCCCATTTGAAAGCCAACGCTTCCTCGGCACCTGGTATGAAATCGCCCGCTTCGATCATCATTTCGAAAGCGGGCTGGAAAAGGTCACCGCGACTTACAGTCTGCGCGGCGATGGCGGCATAGATGTGGTTAATAAAGGTTATAACCCCGAGCGTGGGATCTGGCAGAAAACAGACGGCGTTGCCTGGTTCACCGGCGATCCCAACCGCGCGGCGCTGAAGATCTCTTTCTTCGGCCCCTTCTATGGCGGCTACAACGTGATTGCGCTGGATAAAGAGTACCGCCATGCGCTGGTTTGCGGGCCGGATCGCGATTACCTGTGGCTACTGGCGCGCACGCCGAAGATTTCGCCACAGGTGAAACAGCAGATGCTGGATATCGCCACCCGGCAGGGCTTCGACGTAAGCAAACTGATTTGGGTTAACCAGCGCTATTAATGCGCGCTGAGTTTCAGCCCGATAATGCCGATCACAATACAGGCGAGGCTCGCGATACGCATCGGGCTTGCGGATTCGCCCAGCAGCACGATGCCGGTTATCGCTGCGCCAACGGCGCCGATCCCGGTCCACACCGCATAGGCGGTACCCACCGGCAGTGATTTCATCGCCCACGATAACAGCGCCATACTGACGACCATAGCGGCTATGGTAATCACACTTGGCAGCAGGCGGCTAAATCCATGGGTATATTTGAGGCCGACGGCCCACACGACTTCCAGCAAACCGGCGATAAAGAGAATGATCCAGGACATAAGGCTCCAGTAATGGGGCCGTCCCCGGATGAGATACGCTCACGGGTCGTCCCGCAAGGTGGTTGAAAACGTCGGGATTATAAACAACGGCGCCGGTAATGTGAAGACCGGTACGGCGCGAGGCCGTACCGGTAATGTTTAATTCTGAGCTTTGGTCGCCGCACCAGAGATAGCGCTGCCGCCGTCAGAAATGTCTTCACCGATACCACGCGTGGTGTTACATGCGGTGAGCACAGAAGAAAGGACCAAAACAGTAAAGAACGCCGCAATCGTTTTTTTCACCATAATATCATCCTTATAAACAGTTTTTGTTTTCTTGCCCTATAAGCATAGCCAAACTGATTCAGAATGAAGGGATAGTCGCGTTTTTTAAGAGAAAAAGAGGTTCAGGCGGAACTTAGCAAGATGAATTCAGAGAATGAGAATGATCTAATGAAATGAGATTAGCTAACGGCGTGAGAAATGGCATGCCCCAACCCCTGGATATCTTCGCCAAAACCGCGGGCGGTATTGCATCCAGTAAGCAACGCGCCGCTGAGCAGCAGCAAGGCAAGAAGTTTGAGCGTCTGGTTCATGTTAGTCCCGGCGTGAAACTGAAGGCGCAGCAACCAGGCTGCGCCCACCGTCTCAAAGCATGAATTACTTCACGCGAGATACGTATTCGCCGGAGCGGGTATCTACTTTGATGACTTCGCCGATCTGAACGAACAGCGGAACTTTAACCACTGCGCCAGTGGACAGAGTCGCCGGCTTGCCGCCAGTACCTGCGGTATCGCCTTTCAGACCTGGATCGGTTTCAACGATTTCCAGTTCAACGAAGTTCGGCGGCGTGACAGCGATAGGCTGACCGTTCCACAGGGTAACGATGCACTCAGCCTGATCCAGCAGCCATTTCGCGTTGTCGCCGATAGCTTTAGCATCAGCAGACAGCTGTTCGAAGGTTTCGTTGTTCATGAAGTGCCAGAACTCACCGTCGTTGTACAGGTAAGTCAGGTTCATATCGACAACGTCCGCGCCTTCTGCAGAGTCGGTGGACTTGAAGGTTTTTTCTACACGGGTGCCGGTCAGCAGGCGGCGCAGCTTAACGCGTGCGAATGCCTGGCCTTTACCTGGTTTAACGAATTCGCTGGCTTCAACCGCATACGGTTCGCCATCCATCATGATTTTAAGACCAGCACGAAAATCGTTGCTATAGTAAGTCGCCATAAGGCCCTCTGAAATTGTTTAACTTGGTAGCTAAGCCACAAAATGGCGCATATTGTAACCCTAAATACCCCATCCAGAGAAGATTGGATCACGCAACTTGCCGATGTTGTGACCAGTCCCGATGAACTATTGCATCTTTTAGATCTGGAAACAGATGCAAACCTATTGGCGGGACGCGATGCGAAGCGTCTCTTCGCGCTGCGCGTACCGCGCGCGTTTATCGCGCGTATGGAAAAAGGCAACCCAAACGATCCTCTTCTTCGTCAGGTACTTACCGCACAAGAAGAGTTTGTTGCCGCCCCAGGTTTCTCCACCGATCCGCTGGAAGAACAACACAGCGTTGTACCTGGCCTGTTGCATAAATATAGCAACCGGGCGCTATTGCTGGTGAAAGGCGGTTGTGCGGTCAACTGCCGCTACTGCTTCCGCCGCCACTTCCCTTATGCCGAGAACCAGGGCAATAAACGCAACTGGCAGGCGGCGCTCGAGTACATAGCCGCCAATCCGCAGCTTGATGAAATTATTTTTTCCGGCGGCGATCCGCTCATGGCCAAAGACCATGAGCTTGACTGGTTGCTGACGGAACTGGAAGCGATCCCGCATATTAAACGGTTACGCATCCATAGCCGCTTGCCGATTGTCATACCGGCGCGGATCACCGAAGGGCTGGCGGCTCGCTTTAACGCCTCATCGCTGCAGATACTGTTGGTCAACCATATTAATCATGCCAACGAGATCGGCCCGGAGTTCCGGGCAGCGATGGCGCGGCTGCGGCAAGCGCGCGTAACACTACTCAACCAAAGTGTTCTGTTACGCGGAGTTAACGACAATGCGCAAACCCTGGCGGACCTCAGCAATGCATTGTTCGACGCCGGGGTAATGCCCTACTACCTGCACGTGCTCGATAAAGTCCAGGGCGCAGCCCACTTCATGGTAGAAGATGAGGAAGCACGGGCGATCATGCGTGAGCTATTAACGCTGGTATCTGGTTATATGGTGCCAAGACTGGCACGTGAAATCGGCGGCGAACCGAGTAAAACGCCGCTGGATTTAGGTTTGAAACAACAGCCCTAGGCCCCTCTCTGCCGGCCCTGTCCGGCAGATACTTTTAAAACTATATTTTCCTGACACATAAATAACATACTATTATCTCGCCAACATTAGTCTGTGGACGGTGTTTTCTTCATATTTATAGTTATATACAATGTGAAAATATTCAAATAATGTAGTAATAATGTTTCTAAAACAGCAATGAAAGTATATTAGTTACCGCCATAAGAAAGAACATGAGGATAAACCACGTGGGTAATTTAAATGTTCCATCTCTTTTGCTTTCAATATGATTTTGACGTTCGTTTGTATTGACCTCTGGTACACTATCTTCTATTGATACAACCTCTTTTATTAAGGGGATTATCGGGGGAGTAGAAATTTCTTCCTCAGCTTTAACAACCGGTACGATCGCGGAACCTGCAGCAAGAATAAACCCACGCTGCCTGACGGTAACAATGATATCCTGTGATAATCCAGCCTTCAGCAGTGATTTTCTGAGCAATGATATATTTTGATAAAAAGTATTTTGCGCGACGACGACTCCCCTTGTTTTCCAGACTGTTTCCAGAAATTCCTCTCGAGAAATGATTCGCCCATTACTTTCAATTAACAATTGTAAACAACGTGCAGTTGGACCATTCAAGTTAACGCTTTCACCATTTTCATTAACAGGTCGTAACTCACTCATATTCACATCGAATATAACTTCATCATTAATAATGAATTCGCTAAATGCCATAATGCTTTTCCTTTTTTCATTAGTCATGTGAACTAAACATGAAATTAATGAGATTCCATCTTTGAAATTGAGCAAATAGCCCTAGGCAGGCCCACCATTAGATAGCTTCACATATCAATCATTGGCTCGCCATTTTCGAGCGGCGATAAGACTATCATGATATTTAAACAAAAAGGAAGCCAGCCATATTGTTCAACATTCATCACGTTAACGCTACCACTATTCCCAAAGATTAAAATGTGAAACGTTTCTCTCATCATTAAAATAGGTTATTCAATTAAAATTCACATGCATTTTACCGGCTTGCCAATTAAATTCCTCTCTGCTCCCGTCTTAAGCTAATTGCGGGCAAGTACCTGCATATTACAAGGGACACCAAAGGAGTAAAGAACGGGATAGTGTTAAGACTCAGCGGCAATTAAGGATTATTCAGTGATTCATTAATTAAAACTGAGGCAACATCTATTTCAGGGATTACGTATTTATACATGGACAAATAAATGAAAAAAACAATCGTAGCTGTAATGGTTGCTGCATCTGCAGTTCTGAGCGCACAGGCAATGGCCGCTAACACTGCTGAAGTGACCGTTCTTGGCGAAGTCAACGACTCTTCCACTTCTTGCGTAGTCACTCCGACTGGTACTCTGAACAATGGCATCGTTCGTCTGACTTCTGTTACCACCAGCGAAGCGAACGCACAGACTGCTAACACTCTGTTCAAAAGCCAGAAGTTTGGTTTTGACGTTTCTGATTGCGCCAAAGGCAGCGACAAACCAGCAACCGGCCTGACCGTTGCAGTTACTGGTAGCACTAGCACCAACGCAACAATTCTGGACAACACCGCTGACGACGGCGCTGCCGGCATCGGTATCGGCATCGCGAAAGTCAGCGACGGTTCTCGTGTAGCCTTCGATGGTTCCCAAACCATGGATGAAACCTACACTGACGGCGAAGTCACTTCTCTGAACTACTACGCTGGTTATGTGAAAGTAAACGACGCGACTACTGTAACCGAAGGTCCGGTTAAAGGCGTAGCGACCTTTACTATCGACTACACCAGCGCCGACGCCTAATTTTACCCCGAAGGGCTCGCTGTCCGGCGAGCCCTTTTTTCGTTTAGAGAACCGCTATGCTCAGGACTTTATTTAAACTTGTCTTCCCCTGCTTTTTACTGATAAGCGGCATTGCACATGCCGGCATTGTCATTGAATCTACCCGTTATCTTTACAAAGAGGGTTCCCGCGAAATAACCGCACAAATAGAAAACAAAGACGGTATTCCCTACTTAATTAAGTCCTGGATCGAGACCCCGAAAGGACAAGCGCCGTCCTTCATGGCCACGCCGCCACTGTTCCGTCTGGAAGCGAAACAGCAAAATACCGTACGCCTGTTTTCAACGGGTAATGTCGCTGTGCCAACCGATCGCGAATCGATGTTTTATTTTAACGTTATGGCTATACCACCCGCAGATGAGGCAAATGCCAAAAACAATACCATTCAACTGGCGGTTCGCCATCGTATGCGTCTGGTGTATCGACCAAAATCGCTATTTGATATGAAACCAAACACCGAAGCGGCAAAACTCGAGTGGCGAAAGTCTGGTAATAAATTATCCATTAAAAATCCTACGCCATTTTTCTACTACTTCAATACGATAAAAATCGGTAATACCGAGATAAAAAATGAAGTGAATGCTATCCCTCCGATGGCTACAAAAGAAGTGACATTAAAAGAAAGTATTAACGCATCAAGTATTACATGGAAGATAGTCAACGATTATGGAGGAGCCGGTTCGCTCTATTCCTCACCGCTGTAATTGGAAGTTCTTGTTAATATTATAGGGATGTGTTTATGCAAAATAAAAATAAAGACCTATTCAAACTATCAGCGCTCGGCATCGCATTATTGCCCGCGCTTTTTTGTGGTTTGGATAAGAATGCGCAAGCACGAGATTTTTTCGATCCCTCATTCATAAATTCATTGAATGGTAGCGATCCTTCAAACGCCCCAGACTTATCTGTATTTGAAGCCAGGAATGCGCAGGCCCCCGGTGATTACCGGGTGGATATCGTCTTTAATGGTCAATACCTCGATACCCAAACTATAAAATTTGTGATTGATAATAGCCGTGAAAGTCTTGCGAGTGATGAGATTAAACTAGCACCCTGTTTCAGTCTGAAAGACTTATCGCAATATGGCGTAAGAATCAAAGCATTTCCGGCCTTGAAAGAAGATGCTAATGGCTGCACTAACCTCACGATTATTCCGGATACCAAAGCGGATTTTGATTTTAACGCCCAGCGTTTAAATGTCTCCATTCCTCAGGCGGCATTATCCACTGTCGTGCAGGGATTTATTCCCGAGGATCAATTTGATGACGGTATCAACGCGCTACTGGTAAATTACCAGTTCAGCGGTTCGGATGATTTCGAAACCGAAGATGAATACTACAGTCTTAACCTTCAGTCCGGCTTAAACCTTGGCCCCTGGCGCATACGAAACCTGAGTACTTGGAACAAAAGTAAAGGTGATAGCGGCGACTGGGAGTCGGCATACCTGTACATGCAGCGCAGCATACGCCCTATTAACAGTAACCTGGTAATGGGTGAAAGCTCCTCGCTTTCCGGGATCTTTGACAGCGTACCATTTACTGGGCTCCAACTCGCGACGGATACCTCCATGCTGCCGGAGAGCCTTCGCGGCTATGCGCCAATTATCCGAGGAATTGCAAAAACCAATGCCAGGGTGATCGTTAAGCAGAATGGCTACCAGGTATATCAGACCTACGTAGCCCCCGGCGCCTTTGAAATCACCGATATGTACCCAAGCGGCGGTAGCGGCGACCTGTATGTAACAGTAGAAGAGTCGGATGGCTCAAAACAAGAATTTATCGTGCCGTTCGCCACGCTGCCGGTCATGGTACGTGAAGGCCAGCTGCAATATGAAATCACTTCAGGTAAATATCGCCCATATGATGACGGCGTCCATGAAACGCCATTTACCCAGGCAACGGCCAGCTATGGGGTATCCAGTAGCCTGACGGCCTACGGCGGGATGCAAATGGCCTCACATTATCAGGCATTGTCATCCGGTCTCGGCTATAACCTTGGTGATTTCGGCGCCGCGTCAGCGGATGTCACCCAGGCTTGGTCAAAAATGCAGGATCGGGAAAAGACTTCGGGACAGTCCTGGCGCATCCGCTACGGTAAAAACATCCTTGATACCGGAACCAACATTACCATCGCTGGCTACCGGTACTCTACTGAGGGATTTAACACCTTATCTGAGGTGCTGGATAGCTATGCTAATGACGGTAGCTATACCACCCGTTCATTACGCAATCGAACCAACCTGACACTCAACCAAAGCCTGGGTAAAGGACTCGGTAGCATATCTATTAGCGGGCTGGTTGAGGATTATTGGGATGATAAACGCACCAATAAATCTATCAGCGTCGGTTATAACGGTGGCTTTAGAAATGTGAACTTCTATCTGGGCTATAGCTATAGCCGCTATACCTGGAGTAACAATAGCTCCGACAGCGACGCGCAGGACGATCAGCGCATTACGCTGACCGTCACGCTGCCAATCAGCAACTGGCTTCCTGGTACCTACACCAGCTATCAGCTCACCAATAGTAACCCTGGCTCAACGGATCAGTCCGTCGCCATCGGAGGGGTTGGGCTGGAAAACGATAGCCTCGACTGGAGTATTCAGCAGGGATATAGCAACCGTGAATATTACAGCGGCGACATGCGTGCGACCTATAACAGCTCCCAGGGCAGCCTTAACGCCGGTTACAGCTATGACCGCGATAGCCAGCGTGTCGATTATGGCGCCAGCGGCAGTATCATCGCCCATGCTGATGGCATCACTTTAGGTCAGGATATCACCGATGCCGCCGTGCTGATTAAAGCTCCGGGGCTGGATGACGTCAAACTGACGACCGATAACACCATCTCGACCGACTATCGCGGCTATGCCATCGTACCTTACGTTACCCCATATCGCCGCACCGATATTACCCTTGATAGCGCCACGCTCGGTGATGATATGGAATTGCCGGAAACCACGCAAAGCGTAGTACCTACCCGCGGCGCCATCGTCCGAGCCAACTACGAAGGCAAGATAGGACAGCGCGCCTTTATTCACCTGAAAACTGCCAGCGGCAATGATGTTCCTTATGGCGCTATGGTCCTACTGGCGGGGGATGCGAAAAGCCAGGCCAGCATCGTGAGTGATGCCGGGATGGTCTATATGTCCGGGTTGCAGCAAACCGGGACGCTCAACGTGCAGTGGGGAAAAAGTACTTCCCAGCAGTGTAATGCCCCCTTCACGTTACCGCCACGGGAAGGCAAAACCGCTGGCTTAAGCCAGGTCGAAACGGTGTGTCGCTAGCCATTATTTAAGGACGAATATTGATGAAGAGAATGTTTATTCTATTAATGCTTTTAGTTACCTGTGGTGAGGCGGCTGCAAAATGTAGTTACTCAGGCAGCATCCAGCGGCAAGCATTTACTATCAGCGCTAAAATTCCAACAGATGATTCTATTCCGGTGGGAAGCATATTGTATTCAACTAAATACGGTACCGGCACATATAAAAACTTCTCATGTAGCCAGAAAACAAACGATCAGTATATTACTACTATTAGTACGCCGGAGGTTTCTGGTGTAACCGGAATTCAGGGAATGCCGGTATATGAAACCGGTATTGATGGTATTGGATTCCAGGTATCCGATCTTCTGGAAAGTAAAAATGGCGCATTGGTCCCAGCCGTGGCGGGTTCAGTACTGATACCGTTTGAGAATACGTCAGATAATTACTATAAATTCATCACCGTGTGGTTTATCAAAACCAAGCAGGTCATTGATACTTCAGGTTCGGACTCAAACCCATCAATCAGCTTTTCTGTCGGTAATCCGACCACTAACCCTGGCACCACCGAAAAACTCTTATACACGACTAGCATTAAGCTCAAAAGCACTAAATATCAGGCAACCTCCTGTGATATCTCACCATCCAGTTCACAGATAACGCTAAACCGGATTAAGAAAAGTACGTTAATGTCGGTCTCTCGCGGCGGCGTCACCCCGGAGCAGAAAAATATTCTATTAACGATTACCTGCCCTGCGGGGTCAATTGGTAATACACTGATGTATTGGTTTAACCCGGTAGGTACAGCAAGTACATCTGGTGATGGTATCATTGATAATATGATAACCGATGATTCTGGTGCCAAAAACGTTGGCATCATTTTCAAGCAAACCGGAACCCCATTAGTCTTTTATGATATGGATAGCTACAGCTTTAATAGCGCCGCCACGTCACAGGTTATCAACCTTACCGCTGATTACTATCGCCAGAGTAATAGCAGTGATAGCATCACAAACGGTAAAGTTAAGGCTATGTTAGAAGTAGTGATCCAGGAACAGTAGAAATACTGAATGTAACAAGAGAGCCAGTAATGGCTCTCTTTCATTCTCTTTGTATACAAAAGGATTGCGGTACTTTTGCATATAAATAAATTCACAAATACAATATGAATGCCAGAATAATTATGAATTATCTAATATGAAAGAACTTCATAAATTATTCACACTTCATTTCGTTGATTACACTCATTTTCACCTCTATTGTTTGCCACCGGGCGATTACATCGACCAGTAGTTTAGTCAACGTTTACTTAAGGGAATTAGAGTAATGAAAGAATTAACAGTTTTTGAAATGGAAGCAATCTCCGGTGGATATACGTGGGATTTTTCCTCCGCTTCAGCAGCGTTCACTTCTCTGGCTAGTAATGCAGTAGAAGCGCTCGGTGCTGGTATCCTCGGCTCTGTCATTACGGCCTGTGTCGGAGCGGGACTTGGCGGCTTTCAGGGTGGTTCTAACGGTGGCGTCCTCGGGCTGGGTCTAATTGGCAATGCCGTTGGCGCTGTCGCAGGCTTTATCTTAGGTGCTATCGGCGGAGCCGTAGGCGCTGTCGCATTAGGTTGGGAAGGTTCCGTTGAGGCTCTGCAATCACTGATTGAGAGCACGCTTAACGGCACTTTCGCTCCGTGGTAAAAATAATGAAATAATAACAAAGGCCTTTTAGGCCTTTGTTGCTCTATATTCAATGTCAGCCAGAACCAGTAAAATACTATTAACATGAATAATAAGCTATATCGCAAGGAAGCGATCGAATACAAAAGGCATCACTGGAAAGGGAAAGCCTTGTTGCTCGCTGGCTTACCCGCCTGGTTAATCGCCTTATTGTCGGCATTATTTCTCATTGCGCTTATCTGCGCATTGATATTTTGCAAGTTTACCCAGCGTGTCGATGTTAAAGGCGAAGTCATTACCCTGCCTCACTCAATTAACGTCTTTGCGCCACAGCAGGGGTTTATCGTCAAGCAATTCGTAAAAATTGGTGACGTCGTAAAAAAAAACCAACCGCTATACGAGATTGATGTTTCCCGCAGCACCACCAGTGGCAATGTTAGCGCGGCACAGATAGAAGTTATCAATGAAAAAATCGCCAACTCTGAAGATATTATTAAAAAACTGGAAGATAATAAAAACCAGACGTTAAATGCGCTGAATGCGCAGTTAAAAACTACCACTGCCTCCCTGAAGGAGACCAACCGTATGCTGGTCAACACCCAGGTAGGCCTGAAGAAAATGCATGATAACCTTTCCAGCTACGATAAATACCTTAGCAACGGCCTGATAACAAAAGATCAGTATAACTATCAGCACTCTTTATACTTTCAGCAGCAGAGTGCCTACCAGTCTTTAGTTAGCCAAAAAATGCAACTCGAATCGCAAATTACACAACTTAATAGCGATATAATCACTAAAGCTGCTGATTTTGACAACCAAATTTCCAGTCAATACAACCAGGCCAATGATTATAAAAATCAGTTAGTGGAATCTAATGCTAACGGTAATATTATTATCAAATCGACCAGCGATGGCAGGATTGAGTCACTGTCGGCTACCCAAGGGCAAACCGTTGATAATGGAAGTAGCCTGGCCCAGATAAAACCGACCGGAAACGTTGAGTATTATCTCATTCTGTGGCTACCCAACAATACCATTCCGTATTTAAAAACGGGAGATACCATCAATATTCGCTATGATGCCTTCCCATCGGATAAATTTGGTCAATTCCCAGGAAAAATTATATCCATATCATCAATGCCGGCGTCACGGCAAGAAATGTCTGAATACACCAACGTCAGTAACGGTACCAATCAGCAACAAGAACTGGCGCTGTATAAAGCGATTGTCAAAATTAAAGATAAACAGTTCGAATATGACGGGAAAAAGCTAAGCCTCTCCAATGGGCTTAAAGCACAGGCTGTTGTCTTCCTTGAAGAACGCCCTCTCTACATGTGGATGTTTACTCCGGTTTATAAGATTACTCAAAGCGTGAGCGGCCCGATTCATGACTAATGAACTGTTTGAAAAAATTACGGCGAAAGTTAATTTTTCGATATTGAGAAAGACGCCGGTAATACTGCAATCGGAAGCCGCCGAGTGTGGCATTGCCTGTCTGGCAATGGTTTGCGGCCATTATGGTCTCGATATTGATCTGTTCAATTTCCGTCAACGCTTTGGCAGCCCCTCCCAGGGGGTAACGTTGATGTCATTGAGCAAAACGGCAGAACATGCTGGCTTAAAAAGCCGCGCGCTGTCGCTCGATCTTGATGAAATCAGACAATTAAAGCTGCCCTGCGTTATCCACTGGGGAATGAACCACTACGTCGTGCTCACCAAAGTACGCAAATCTAGCTTTATGGTTCACGACCCGGCGCTGGGTAAACGCATTATCGGCATTCAGGAAATGTCGAACAACTTTACCGGCATCGCGTTAGAGTTATGGCCCGATCAGAACTTCCAGCAGGAAAAAGCCAAATCTCGCCTACGTTTGTTAGATCTGATGCGTAATATTGTTGGCTTAAAATCAGCGCTGCTGAAAATTTTCGCCTTTTCCGTCGTCGTTGAAGCGATTGGACTACTGTTGCCAATAGGCACGCAGTTGGTCACTGACCACGTGATCATGGCCCACGATCAAAGCCTGCTCTCGGTTATCTGTATTGGTCTGGTCTTCTTTACCCTCTTCCGCACCTTTATCAGCATGCTGCGCGCATGGACTTCACTGACGCTCAACACGCTGACCAATATTCAGTGGAAAACCACTCTATTCGATCATTTGGCCAGCCTGCCGCTGGCATTTTTTGAAAAGCGTCATCTGGGAGATATACAGTCCCGCTTTTCATCGCTGGACACCATTCGCTCCACGTTCACTAATAGCATTGTCAGCGGCATTATCGACTCGATCATGACGATCGGCCTGCTGATTATGCTCACCCTGTACGGCGGTTGGCTAACATGGGTCGTCGTTGGCTTTACCTTATGTTACGCCCTTATGCGTCTGGGAACTTATCGCTTCTATCGCCGCGTTGCTGAAGAACAGGTAATCAAAGGCGCGCGCTCCAGTTCACACTTTATGGAGTCGCTATACGGTATTTCGACCATCAAAGCGCTGAACCTGAAAGAACGCCGCTCTCAGCACTGGCTGAATATCAACATCGACGCCTGTAATGCGGGGATCAAACAGACCCGTTTCGACATGATGTTTAGCGGTATCAATACCTTTATTACCGCCATCGATCAGGTTGCGGTACTGTGGCTGGGCGCCATTATGGTTATTGATAATGAAATGACCCTCGGTATGTTTATGGCTTTTAACGCCTACCGCGGTCAGTTCTCCCAGCGCGCATCCAGCCTGGTTGATCTTACCATGCAGCTACGCATGCTCTCGCTGCATAACGAGCGTCTTTCAGAGATCGTCTTCAGCGAACCAGAGCAAGAGCTACCGTCACGTGAAGTCTTTTCGAAGGATGCCGGCGCCAGGCTTGAAGTCAGAAATCTCAGCTATCAATACGATCCCTTTTCGCAGCCGATTTTCTCAAATCTGAACATCACCGTTGAGCCGGGGGAATCCGTCGCGCTGGTCGGCCCGTCCGGCGTCGGTAAGACCACGCTATTGAAAGTGATGTGCGGGCTGCTCTCGCCCACCAGCGGCGACGTCTTCGCCGATAATCTCGATATCCAGAAGATAGGTCTAAATAACTATCGCCAGGGAACCGCCTGCGTGCTGCAGGAGGACCGCCTCTTTTCCGGGTCGCTTATCGATAATATCAGCGGTTTTGAAGATAACGCCGATGTGGATTTTGTCGTCGAATGCGCCAAACGCTGCAACATTCACGACGAAATTATGAAAATGCCGATGGGCTATGAAACCATCGTTGGTGAGTTGGGCCTGGGGATTTCCGGGGGCCAAAAGCAACGTATTTTGATTGCCCGCGCGCTTTACCGTAAACCGAGCATTCTGTTTATGGATGAGGCCACCAGCCATCTCGATTTACGAAACGAGTCGGTTATCAACCAGTCTATTTCAGGCCTCAGTATTACCCGCGTCATCGTCGCCCACCGCCCGTCAACCATCGCCTCTGCCGATCGGGTTATTGATTTATCGCAGTCAAGAATACCAATGCCAGCGTAAGGAGAAGAGTATGCAAGGAACGTTTATTGGTTTTAACACCGCCGGAATTACCTACGAAGACCATTTCATGGCGCTGCTGCTGAAAGTACAAAAGCAGAATGGCCTGTGTCAGACATACTATCTGCAGGCACCGGTGCTGGCTGACCTGCTCATGGTCCTAGCAAACCGGATGTCTATTTTCTTGCAGAGATTACAGCAGGATGGCGAGAATGAGGCTCAGAAAGTGGAGCTTCTTGCCTACAATGAAACGCTAATAGCCAACACGCCAGAGATAGATATGTTGGAGGTACAAAACCCCAACCCGGAGCTGCGAATCATGTCGCTCACCCTGAAACCAGGGGAAACAGAATCGACGCTGATATTAATGCTGCAGAACGAGCAAATAGCAACTCTACGGATTGATGACCGCCAGGTCGAAGCGCTGATATTGGGGATCCAACAATCTCTCACCATGGCCGCGGACACGAAACTGAATGAATATTTAGCTTTGGCTCTGGACTTCGTACTGCTGTATACCGTCGATTTAACGACCCAACCTAATATCGAGTACCAGCAATACGCTCAGGAAGAGTGGAAGTTGAATCTGTTCAACCATCATCTTGGCGTGCTGTATAGCTACGAGCAGGAAGAGGGTAAAAAAGTACTCTCTGGCGCGGTGATTAAAACCAGCGCCGCGCATCAGTCAGATTTTGAAAAAAGTATCGCGCTACGTCTGATTGAAAAGAGCCAGAAGCTAAAACAAGTTCACAACCAGCATACGCCGCATCAAATCTTCAGCAAGGTGATTCCATCCGCACCTGGACAAATGCTGACTAAGGATGAATGCTTAAAGTCATTGCACGAATTCTACGTGGCTACCAAAGCAGCGCTTGAGGCATAAATTGTTAAGCACTCTCTGCGCAGGCAGAGAGTGCTTAACGCATCAGTTCGGGCACTTATAAACCTGGCCGTTCATCTGGCTATCGGTCGGGACAAAGCTCGACAGCAGATTTTGCGTCGGGCTGCTCACGCCATAAATGACGTTACCGCCCATGGCCGCCGCCTGGTTACGCAGCGCATTCGCCGCGCCGCGCATCGAGCCGCCTTCATCGCCATTCTGCCCGGACAGCCAGTTGCTTTGCGTGCCGGTTGCCGTCCCTAACAGCTGGCATTCCGTTCCCGGTTTATCTTCAACAAAACGCACGCTCTGGCCGCCTGCGGTTAATTCGTTGCTGGAACTGCAACCCGCTAACAATAATGCTGCGCCGACAATCCCTGCTAAATATTTTACCTGCATGTTATTCCCCAATGAGCTGGACGCACTGGCCCGGATGTAAACCTTATACTAAAAAGCCAGCAAAAAGAAAAACCCCCAGCCATTTCTGACCGGGGGTTTCTGCATTTTTATGCCGTATAGCGCACGATTACATCATGCCGCCCATACCGCCCATGCCGCCCATGCCGCCAGCAGCACCTAAGTCAGGCGCGTCACCTTTCGGCAGGTCGGTCACCATGCACTCGGTGGTGATCATCAGACCAGCAACGGATGCCGCGTACTGCAGCGCAGAACGGGTGACTTTAGTCGGATCCAGGATACCGAAGTCGATCATGTTGCCGTACTCTTCGGTAGCCGCGTTGTAACCGTAGTTACCGTCGCCTGCTTTCACGTTGTTGGCAACAACAGACGGCTCTTCACCTGCGTTGGAAACGATCTGACGCAGCGGCGCTTCCATTGCGCGCAGCGCAACTTTGATACCGACGTTCTGATCTTCGTTCTGACCGGTCAGGCCAGCGATTTTCGCCGCCACGCGGACCAGCGCTACGCCGCCGCCAGCTACCACGCCTTCTTCAACCGCAGCACGGGTCGCGTGCAGGGCATCGTCAACGCGCGCTTTTTTCTCTTTCATTTCAACTTCGGTAGCAGCACCGACTTTGATTACCGCAACGCCGCCGGCCAGTTTAGCCACGCGCTCCTGCAGTTTTTCACGGTCGTAATCAGAGGTCGCTTCTTCGATCTGCTTACGGATCTGAGCAACGCGGCCCTGAATTGCGGCTTCTTCGCCAACGCCATCGATGATGGTGGTGGTGTCTTTGTTGATAACAACGCGTTTAGCCTGACCCAGGTCTTCCAGAGTCGCTTTTTCCAGCTCCATACCGATCTCTTCAGAGATAACGGTACCGCCAGTCAGGGTCGCGATGTCCTGCAGCATAGCTTTACGACGGTCGCCGAAGCCCGGCGCTTTAACCGCTGCAACTTTCACGATGCCGCGCATGGTGTTAACAACCAGGGTCGCCAGCGCTTCGCCTTCAACGTCTTCAGCGATGATAACCAGCGGTTTGCCAGCTTTCGCTACGGCTTCCAGAACCGGCAGCATTTCGCGGATGTTGGAGATTTTTTTGTCAGCCAGCAGGATGAACGGGCTTTCCAGTTCAACAGCGCCGGTATCCGGCTTGTTGATGAAGTAAGGGGACAGGTAGCCGCGGTCGAACTGCATACCTTCAACGACGTCCAGTTCGTCTTCCAGACCGGTACCGTCTTCAACGGTGATAACGCCTTCTTTACCGACTTTATCCATCGCTTCAGCGATCAGTTTACCTACGGTTTCGTCGGAGTTAGCGGAGATAGTACCAACCTGAGCAATGGCTTTAGAGTCAGAGCACGGTACGGACAGCGCTTTCAGTTCTTCCACAGCGGCAACGACAGCTTTGTCGATACCACGTTTCAGATCCATCGGGTTCATGCCCGCAGCAACGGCTTTCAGACCTTCGTTAACGATAGCCTGAGCCAGTACGGTTGCGGTGGTGGTACCGTCGCCTGCAGCGTCGTTCGCTTTAGAGGCAACTTCTTTCACCATCTGCGCGCCCATGTTTTCGAATTTGTCTTCCAGTTCGATTTCACGAGCAACGGAAACGCCATCTTTAGTGATGGTCGGCGCGCCGAAGGATTTGTCCAGAACAACGTTACGGCCTTTCGGGCCCAGGGTGACTTTAACTGCATCTGCCAGTACGTTTACGCCGCGCAGCATTTTTACACGAGCGTCGTTACCGAATTTTACGTCTTTTGCTGCCATTTCTTTTATTCCTCAAATTCGTTCAGGGTCGTGCGAATTACGCTTCAACAATTGCCAGGATGTCGCTTTCGGACATGATCAGCACTTCTTCGTTGTCGATCTTCTCAGACTTCACGCCGTAACCATCGTTGAAAATCACGATGTCACCAACTTTAACGTCCAGCGGCTGCACAGTTCCGTTTTCCAGGATGCGGCCTTTACCGACAGCGATGATTTCGCCACGAGTTGATTTAGCTGCCGCAGAACCGGTCAGAACGATGCCGCCTGCAGATTTGGTTTCAACTTCTTTACGTTTGACGATCACACGATCATGTAACGGACGAATACTCATTGATAGCTCTCCTTCGAGAAAGTCATTATCAGTTATGGATGGCGCCGGGCCGTAAACGGTTTCCGACTAGTGCAGAGAGAGATGGGGATGGCCATTTACGGCTTCAAGGGGAAAATTAAAAAAAAATTTCCGCCTGTGCGCTGACGCGCAAAAATATTCCCGCGGCGGCTGCGCTATCTGGCGCAAAGGGTTGTGATAACATCGTTTTTTTGCCGCGCGCAGGGTTGAGTCATGAGTGGGTTAAAACAGGAGCTGGGGTTAGGTCAGGGAGTCGGGTTGCTTTCAACATCACTACTGGGAACCGGCGTGTTCGCCGTACCGGCGCTGGCGGCGCTGGTCGCTGGCGATAACAGCCTGTGGGCGTGGCCAGCGCTGATTCTCCTAGTCTTTCCCATCGCTATCGTGTTTGCCGTGCTTGGGCGCCACTTTCCCAGCGCTGGCGGCGTGGCTCATTTTGTGGATATGGCGTTTGGCCCGCGTCTGGCGCGGGTAACCGGTTGGCTGTTTTTATCAGTCATCCCGGTGGGTTTACCCGCCGCCCTCCATATTGCTACCGGGTTTGGCCAGGCGTTGTTTGGCTGGCACGATACTCAACTGCTGCTTGCCGAGCTCGGCACGCTGGCGATCGTCTGGTGGGTGGGCTCGCGCGGCGCCAGTTCCAGCGCCAATCTACAGACGCTGGTCGCGGTAATGATTGTCGCGCTGATCGTCGCTATCTGGTGGCGCGGCGGCATAAACCCGGCGCAGATCCCTTTCCCGGAACCTAAAGATGTCGACACGTCGCAGCTGTTTGCTGCCCTATCGGTAATGTTCTGGTGCTTCGTCGGCCTTGAAGCCTTTGCTCATCTGGCATCAGAGTTTAAACGTCCGGAGCGCGACTTCCCCCGAGCGCTGATGATTGGCTTATTGCTGGCAGGAACCGTTTATTGGGGCTGTACCGTGGTGGTACTGCATTTTCGCGCCTTCGGTGCGGAAATGGCGGCGGCGGCCTCGCTGCCAAACATCGTGGTACGGCTGTTCGGCGTGCAGGCGCTGTGGGTCGCCTGCGTGATCGGCTATCTCGCCTGCTTCGCCAGCCTCAATATCTATATCCAAAGTTTTGCCCGCCTGGTCTGGTCGCAGGCGCAGTTCAAGCCGGAAGGTTATCTGGCCCGCCTGTCGCCGCGTCAGGTACCACGCAATGCGCTGAATGCGGTCTTAGGCTGCTGCGTACTCAGTACGCTGTGCATTTACTGGTTGAACATTAATCTCGATGCGCTGATCGTCTATGCCAACGGCATTTTCATCATGATTTATCTGCTGTGCATGCTGGCGGGATGCCGACTCCTGCACGGTAAATACCGCGTGCTGGCCATTGTGGGCAGCGTGCTCTGCGTTTTGCTATTGGCAATGGTCGGCTGGAAGAGCTTGTACGCCATTATTATGCTGGCGGTGCTGTGGTTCGCCTTACCTGCACGGTCATCCTCAGCAAGCCGATAACAAAAAACCGGCGCAGGCCGGTTTTGTCGTTTTAGCGGTCGTCTTTGTGATCCAGACGGTCGCGTTCGTCGTCTTTGCGCTGGAACTCCCCTTCGAAGGTGTCTCCGTTGCCGGCGCCAGCGCTAAAACCGCCGCCCGGCATCCGGCTAAAGCGCAGATACGGCATCAGTTTTAAAGTCATCAGCTTTTGCACCGGCGGCAACAGCAGCAGCAGGCCGAGGAAGTCGGTAAAGAAGCCCGGGATCAACAGCAGCAGCCCGGCGATAATCAGCGACACGCTTTTGATCATTTCTGCGGCAGGGCTTTCGCCAGCCGCCATTTTCTGCTGCATCAGCATCAGGTTTTTGAAGCCCTGGTTGCGCACCAGCGACATCCCCACCACCGAGCTAAAGATAACCAGAATCAGCGTCAGCAGCACGCCAAGCACGTGCGCGACCTGAATAAAGATCGAGATCTCGACGTAAACGTATAAGAAAAAGGCAATAAATGGGATCCAACGCACCGGCGTCTCCTTCATTCGGCCGTCGTCGCAGACGCCCGTAGTGATAAATTTGCTATTCGCGTCATAGGAATGTGGGGTTGGCGCGCCATTTTTCAATCAACGGTAACGGCATTTTTTTCAAAAATAGTAAAGCGGTGACTCATTTCACAGATTAATAATTCTTATCCGCCGCGCTATATAATAAGTGATCAAGGTTACTGAACTTCGCTATCATCAGCATATGATCGTGGGCACCGGGCCGGTTAAGGAAATAATCTTCGGTCTGAAAATACGCTAAATCCTATAAATTCTGTGTATTTGGTGAATTCATTGGCAGCTTGAAAAAGAAGGTTCACATGTTAAACAACATTCGTATCGAAGAAGATCTGTTGGGCACCAGGGAAGTTCCAGCTGACGCATACTATGGCGTTCATACTCTGAGAGCGATTGAAAACTTCTACATCAGCAACAACAAGATTAGCGACATCCCTGAGTTTGTTCGGGGCATGGTGATGGTGAAGAAGGCCGCCGCGCTGGCTAACAAGGAACTGCAAACCATTCCTAAAAGCGTAGCGAACACCATTGTCGCCGCATGCGATGAGGTGCTGAACAACGGTAAATGCATGGACCAGTTCCCGGTTGATGTGTTCCAGGGCGGCGCGGGCACTTCCGTCAACATGAACACCAACGAAGTGCTGGCGAATATCGGTCTGGAACTGATGGGCCACCAGAAAGGTGAATACCAGTTCCTCAACCCTAATGACCACGTCAACAAATGCCAGTCCACTAACGACGCCTACCCAACCGGTTTCCGCATCGCGGTCTATGCTTCGATTCTCAAATTAATCGATGCCATCAAACAGTTGGGCGAAGGCTTCCAGGCGAAAGCCGTCGAGTTCCAGGACATCCTGAAAATGGGCCGCACGCAGTTACAGGATGCGGTGCCGATGACCCTCGGCCAGGAATTCCACGCTTTTAACGTCCTGCTGAACGAAGAAACCAAAAGCATTCTGCGTACTGCAGAACTGCTGCTGGAAGTGAACCTCGGCGCGACCGCAATCGGGACTCGCCTGAACACCCCTGACGGCTACCAGCAGCTGGCGGTACAGAAACTGGCGGAAGTCAGCAACCTGCCGGTCGTTCCGGCGGAAGACCTGATTGAAGCGACTTCTGACTGCGGCGCATATGTGATGGTTCACAGTTCGCTGAAACGCCTGGCGGTCAAACTGTCCAAGATTTGTAACGACCTGCGCCTGCTCTCTTCCGGGCCGCGCGCTGGCCTCAACGAAATCAACCTGCCAGAGCTGCAGGCCGGTTCCTCTATCATGCCGGCAAAAGTTAACCCGGTGGTGCCGGAAGTGGTTAACCAGGTGTGCTTCAAAGTTATCGGCAACGATACCACCGTAACCATGGCCTCTGAAGCCGGTCAGCTGCAGTTGAACGTTATGGAGCCGGTGATTGGCCAGGCGATGTTTGAATCTATCCATATCCTGACTAACGCCTGCTACAACCTGCTGGAAAAATGCGTGAACGGCATTACCGCCAACAAAGCGGTATGCGAAAGCTACGTCTACAACTCCATCGGTATCGTGACCTACCTCAACCCGTTCATCGGCCACCACAATGGCGATATCGTCGGCAAGATTTGCGCCGAAACCGGTAAGAGCGTACGTGAAGTGGTACTGGAACGCGGGCTGCTGACTGAAGCCGAACTGGATGACATTTTCTCCCCGCAAAACCTGATGCATCCGGCTTATAAAGCAAAACGGTATACCGATGAAAGCGAACAGTAAGCTTTCAGGGTAAACTAACCAAAGGCATGTCAGTGATGACATGCCTTTTTGCTTTTTTGGGTTTACGAAACGACAACAATTCAATATCAACTTGTTAAAAAACAAGGAAGGCATATATGTTTGGTGCAGAGCTCGTGGTTGTCCTGCTGGCAATCTATTTGGGGGCCCGACTCGGGGGCATTGGTATCGGCTTTGCCGGTGGTCTCGGCGTCCTCGTCTTAACCTTAATTTTTCAAATTCCACCCGGCGCAATCCCCTTTGACGTCATTGAAATCATCATGGCGGTTATCGCCGCAATCGCCGCGATGCAGGTCGCCGGAGGGATGGATTATCTGGTCAGCCTCGCCGAACGTATGCTACGCCGCCATCCCAAGTACATTACCTTCCTGGCGCCGCTGGTCACCTGGTTTATGACGGTGCTGGCAGGCACCGGTCATACCGCGTTCTCTACCCTACCAGTGATTACCGAAGTGGCGAAAGAACAGGGTATTCGCCCTTCCCGCCCGCTCTCCATCGCCGTTGTCGCTTCGCAGATTGCGATTACCGCCTCGCCGATCTCAGCGGCAGTGGTCTTCTTTGCCGGTATTCTCGAACCGCTTGGCGTCAGCTACCTGACGCTGCTGGCGATCTGCCTGCCGGTTACCCTGATTGCCGTCATGCTGACCGCCGTGGTCTGTAACTTCCTCGGCTGCGAGCTGAAAGACGACCCGGTCTACCAGGAACGGCTGGCAAAAGGGGAAGTGAGCCTGCGCGGCAGTCAGGTCTTCGAACTGAAGCCGCACGCTAAACGCTCCGTCCTGCTGTTCCTCGTCGGCATCGTCGCGGTCATGTTCTACGCTACTGCCATCAGCGACACCGTCGGCCTGATCCAGAACCCGGTACTGCCGCGTAACGAAGCGATCGTAGTCTTCATGCTGACCATCGCCACGCTGATTAGCATCACCTGTAAGATCGACACTGGCGAAGTGCTGAACGCCAGCACCTTTAAGTCCGGGATGAGCGCCTGCGTCTGCGTGCTCGGCGTCGCCTGGCTTGGAGATACCTTCGTCAAAGCGCACATTGCCGATATCCAGACGGTAGCGGGCGATCTGCTGCACAACTATCCGTGGCTGCTGGCGGTAGTGCTGTTCTTCGCCGCTACGCTGCTCTATTCACAGGCCGCCACTACCAAGGCGTTGATGCCAGCCGCGCTGCTGCTCGGTGTCACCCCGCTGACGGCAATTGCCTCATTCGCCGCGGTCTCAGCGCTGTTCGTGCTGCCAACCTATCCGACCCTGCTGGCCGCGGTCGAAATGGACGACACTGGCTCCACGCGTATCGGCAAATATGTCTTTAACCACGCCTTCCTGATCCCGGGCGTCATCGCCATTACGCTTTGCGTGATCCTTGGATTCATCTTCGGCGGCCTCATGCTGTAAGATCGTTAAAAAGGGGCCAGTAAAGTAACTGGCCCCTTTGGTTAATCTCCCCGCATCATGCATGCTATAGTGCCTCTTTTCGCTGATACGAGGTTCACGATGACTACGCCTGATGCTGTTGTTGTACTCTGTACCGCGCCGGATGAAGCGACCGCCCAGGATCTGGCGGCCAAAGCGCTCGGGGAAAAACTCGCCGCCTGCGCCACCATCCTGCCGGGAGCGACGTCGCTCTACTACTGGGAAGGAAAGCTTGAGCAGGAGTATGAAGTCCAGATGCTGCTCAAAACCAATCAGGCCCATCAGCAGGCGTTACTGGACTGCCTGAAGTCCCATCACCCGTATCAAACCCCCGAACTACTGGTCCTGCCGGTTACTCACGGAGACAACGATTACCTCTCATGGCTCAACGCATCATTACGCTGATCCTGCTACTGTGCAGCGCATCCGCCAGCGCCGGGTTGTTTGACGCCCCCGGGCGCTCAAACTTCGTGCCCGCCGATCGGGCTTTCGCCTTTGACTTTCAGCAGAATCAACACGACCTCAACCTGAGCTGGCACATCAAGGATGGCTACTACCTCTACCGTAAGCAGGTTACGCTGACGACAAAGGACGCGGCGATCGTCGACCCTTCTCTACCGCCTGGCGAATGGCATGAAGACGAGTTTTATGGCAAAAGCGAAATTTATCGTCAGCGCCTGACGTTGCCGATTACTCTCACGCAAGCCGGCAAAGCAGCCACGCTGACCGTCACCTATCAGGGCTGCGCCGACGCCGGGTTCTGCTATCCGCCGGAGACCAAAGTCGTGCCGCTCAGCGCGGTGCTCGCCGATTCCGACAAGGCGCAAGCGGCCAAACCTTCAGCGCCCGCCACGCTCCCCGCCAGCGGCAGCCAGACCGGCGCGGAACCCGCGTCGCTGCCATTTTCGGCGCTATGGGCGCTGCTGATTGGTATCGGCATCGCCTTTACGCCTTGTGTTTTACCGATGTATCCGCTGATTTCCGGGATTGTCCTCGGCGGTAAACAGCGCTTATCGACGGCGCGCGCCCTGCTGCTGGCATTTATTTATGTCCAGGGGATGGCGGTAACCTATACCGCGCTGGGTCTGGTCGTGGCCGCCGCCGGTCTGCAATTCCAGGCCGCGCTGCAGCACCCTTACGTATTAATTGGGCTGTCAGTGGTATTTATCGCGCTGGCGCTGTCGATGTTCGGCCTGTTTACGCTGCAGTTGCCTTCATCACTGCAAACCCGACTGACGCTAATGAGCAACAAGCGCCAGGGGGGCTCGCCGGGCGGCGTGTTTGCAATGGGCGCTATCGCCGGGCTTATCTGTTCCCCTTGCACTACGGCCCCGCTTAGCGCCATTCTGTTGTATATCGCCCAAAGCGGTAACCTGTGGCTCGGCGGCGGCACGCTGTATCTGTACGCGCTGGGAATGGGGCTGCCGCTGATCCTGGTGACCGTGTTCGGTAACCGTCTGCTACCAAAGAGCGGGCCGTGGATGGCTGATGTCAAGACCGCGTTTGGCTTCGTGATCCTCGCGCTGCCGGTTTTTTTACTGGAGCGCGTTATTGGCGAAGCCTGGGGTTTACGCCTGTGGTCGCTGCTTGGCGTCGCCTTCTTTAGCTGGGCGTTTATTACCTCGCTTGGCGCGAGCAAACCGTGGCTACGGCTGGTGCAAATCGTCATGCTGGGCGCTGCGCTGGTTAGCGCGCGTCCGCTGCAGGATTGGGCCTTTGGCGCGCCGGCTGTCCAGCAGCAGGCGCATCTGGAATTTACCCGCGTCAGCACCGTTGATGAACTCAACCAGGCGCTGGCGCAGGCCAAAGGGAAACCGGTCATGCTCGATCTGTATGCCGACTGGTGCGTGGCCTGTAAAGAGTTCGAAAAATATACCTTTAGCGCTCCTGAAGTGCGACAGGCCCTAAAAGAGACCGTTCTGCTACAAGTGGATGTCACCAAGAACAGCGCGCAAGACGCGGCCCTGCTGAAACATTTACAGGTGCTCGGCTTGCCGACGATTCTGTTCTTCAACGCGCAGGGAGAAGAACAGCCCGCGCAGCGCGTCACCGGGTTTATGGATGCCGCGGCATTCAGCGCCCATTTGCGCGATTGGCAACCGTGAACGACACTTGAGGAGGATAAATGGAGGAGACTACCGTGCAACGTGAAGATGTCCTGGGTGAAGCCATACAAATTCTCGAAATCGAGGGTATCGCCAACACCACGCTGGAAATGGTCGCCGACCGCGTCGCATATCCGCTTGATGACCTCAAGCGTTTTTGGCCTGACCGCGAAGCGTTGCTCTATGACGCCCTGCGTTATTTAAGCCAGCAGGTAGACGCCTGGCGTCGCCAGCTATTGCTGGATGAGACGCTGAGCGCAGAACAAAAGCTGCTGGCGCGCTATAGCGCACTGACCAAATGCGTCAGCAACCACCGTTATCCCGGCTGCCTGTTTATCGCCGCCTGTACCTTTTACCCGGATGCCCAACACCCAATTCACCAGTTAGCGGAACAGCAGAAGCAGGCTTCGCTGGCCTACACGCACGAGCTGCTCACTCAGCTTGAGGTGGATGATCCGGAAATGGTCGCCAAGCAGATGGAATTAATCGTCGAAGGCTGCCTGAGCCGCATGCTGATCAAACGTAGCCAGGCCGACGTCGATACCGCCCATCGTCTGGCGGAAGATATCCTGCGCTTTGCCCGCTGCCGGATGGGCGGCGCGCTTACGTAATTCGGATTTCCGAACCCCTGCAAGGCGCATATAATTCCCTGACACTTTCTGTGGTAGGGATTTCTATGCGTCCACTTCTCTGGGCCGCCGTACTGGGGCTCTGTTCGACCTCGCTGATGGCCGCCCCTCCTCGCGGTTTCTCTTTCGCCTACAAAGATTGGGAAGTCGCCTGCGATAATACCGGCACCTGCCGGGCGGCGGGCTATGGCGCGACAATGGGCGAAGTCAGCGTTCTGCTGACCCGTAGCGCCGGCCCCGGGCGGCAGGCAACCGCGCAGGTCACGTTTGCGCAGACCGAGCACGATATTCCGCCAGATGCCAGCGTAAATCTATTTATCAACGATAACGATCGCGGAGCGCTTGAGGCTATCGACGACAGCCATTTTCATTTTGACAGTACGCAAACCAGCGCGCTTATTACCGCCCTGGAGCAAAACGCTAAAATCGAGCTGGCGCTCAATGGCCAGCGCAAACGGCTGTCTAACGCGGGCAGCAGCGCGGTGTTCCTCAAGATCGATGAATTCCAGCAGCGGATCGGTACCGCCGATGCGCTGTTACGTAAAGGCGGCGGTGACGGCAGCACCGTCCTGCGCGCCATTCCCGCACCGGAGATCCTGAGCGCGTCGTTTATTCACAACGCCCAGCCCGTTGCGCTCAATGCGAAACAACAGCAGAAATGGCTGTCGCAATTGGAAAGCACGCTCAACCGCCAGTGTGATGACTGGCAAAACGCCGAAATTCCGGCCAACGAACGGCAGATCACCGTCGCCCCGCTGGATAAAAATCACTCGCTGCTGCAGACTCTATGCTGGCGCGCCGCCTATAACGACGGCTACGCGATATGGGTTGTCGATAACACACAGGCCGCCAGGCCACAGCTGATAACCACTGATGCCTCCAGCTATAACGATGGCGTAATGACCTTCTTCAACAAAGGACGCGGCGTCGCCGACTGCGTTAACGGGGAAGAACGTGTGTGGGATGGCAAAACCTTTGTGCAAAGCCTCAAGTACAGTACCGGCATGTGCCGGGAAATCACCCCTGGCGGAACCTGGCAGCTTCCCACCTTTGTTAGCAAAGTTATCCCCCGCCAGCAACGAGAGGCCGACATACTCGCGCTGAAGACGTTGCACGATGCGGTACTAAAAGAGCAAAAACGCAACCCGGAACTCGCATTAGAGAACATTGCGGAACAGTTTCCCCTCAGCGGACACATCAGCCACTTTACCCTCACCTATGCCGACGACGCGCCGGTCTCGACGACCAAGCCAGCGGCGGATATCGGCGACGATGAGTGGCTGGCGTTTTTACATTCCGATATCAGCGCCGATTCGGAAAACGGCAAAGTCAGCTTCACGCTTATCGACCTCGACGGCGACGGCAAACGCGACCTCATCATCGATAGCTACGTCGGCGGCACCGGCCTGTTCAGCTATACCGGCGTGCTGAAACGCGGCGATAACACCTTTGAATCGGTGAACAATGCCGACAGCAATGACGACGATAACTTCGATGCCGGCGTGCCCGGCGCCCTTTACTCTATTAACGATCGCGGAGCGAACCAGTGGGGCCGCTGGATCAGAATCAACGGCCAGGTTTACGCCCTGTGGTTTAACGGCGTGTTTGGGGAAGATAATCTCTATCTGCTGCGTCCGTTCAACCAGAGCGACCTGACGCCGGCCATCACCATCCGCTACCGTTATAACCTCAATATCATTAGCGCTGCGGAAAACGAGCAGACCCCCACCCCCGCCTTAAACGATAAAGATAGAGCTGGCTTATTGAAGTCATTGGACGTCATGCAAGGTAGCCTGCTAAAGGATAAATCTGCTGACGATAGCGATGAGCCGATTTGCCCGATCCCGCCTGGCACTGCGAAAGACGATGCGGACAGCTACTATGGCGGCGCTGCAGGACACTATACTGTCGAAACGGTGGCGTGGATCCCGGTGTGGCTCAACAATAAATGCTTTATCGGCACGATTTTCAGCCATCATGGTGCTTACCGCCATGGAGTGGATGCGATCTTAACCATCAGTTCGCCACGGGATGACGAAGAGCTCGTTGGCGATTACGATATCTCCGGAAAACGCCATGCCATCGCCATCACCAGCGGCTGGAAAGTTCGCGAAGGCGATAACGGAGTGATGTGATTTTAAGCAAAACGCCCCTTTTGGCGCGAAATTGCCGCAAAGATAAGCAATCAAACAATAAATAGAGAAATTTCATTGACGCAGTGGGCGGATTACGGTTTAATGCGCCCCGTTGCCCGGATAGCTCAGTCGGTAGAGCAGGGGATTGAAAATCCCCGTGTCCTTGGTTCGATTCCGAGTCCGGGCACCACTATTTAAAGAACCCGCCCAAAAGGCGGGTTTTTGCTTTTCTGCGACCGGACTCTTCATCGAACTGCGTTCGATTATTCGCCGCAATGCGGCTCACCCCTTCGGGGCCAGCGCGACAAGCGCGCTGTTCAACGTCGACTGCATACCGTAGGCCTGATAAGCGCAGCGCCATCAGGCATTCAATGTCCATCGCTTATGGTATTCTCCAATTATCTCACTTCATCCGACGATATTGACAGCCTTTCCTCTACCCTGAACACGGTTTGTACATGACAAAAATGAACCTGAATGAACTTAACAGCTTTATCACGGTTTACTTCGGGCAGGATTATGACCTTATCGATGATAGTGATGAGATCGACCCCAAAATTGACGCATTTATCGCCGATAGTCATCTCGCCATGAAGCATGGTCTTATCGCAGACATTGACCTTCTGCTGAAGGAAGCAGATAACCCGGAAGAGGAATTCAGGATGCGCTATGGTTCAGACTTTGATCCTCACCTGTGGGAAACAGATGCCCTTAGCTTCCTGAAACGGGTAAGAGATAGAATTAGTCATTCCCTGAATGAGGCGGAGCCGACAGGCCGTCAGTAACCCGCGGCTTCCTTACCACACTATCGGTTTGATCTGATTCAGCAAGATGTCGCTGAAAACGCTAGCGCCGCGTCGTTTTCTTTTTAGCGGGAAGGCGGAACACTTCGCCATTCGGCTTAGCAATTCCCATACGGTACTGCGTCTCTCTGGCAGCCTTGTGGATGTCAGCAAACTCTTCTTTACGCGCCGGCGGCAGCTTCGCTTTTTTCAGGCATTTATTGCGGTGCATCCTAATCCATTCACGGTCGTTATCATCGACGCACGTCTGCATCACATCCACCCAGCGCGAAGCGGCCCGACGGTACAATCCACGGGCTTCCAGAGACTCGGCGATACTGTCCTTGATCATTCGATAATTTCTCTCACATATGCTAGCTAATTTGCGTATATAAATATAACCACGCCATCCGAAGAAATAATGAAAGAAAACCCCGATAATTTGATCCACGATAAATCTATGCCAGCTCAATATTGAGGGCATTTATAATATTAATTGCTGTGTGCATTAAAACTGCCGAAGCAGTAAGTACTTCCAAAGAGCATTTTTATCATATACCGCGGATTATCATCTGAGTTATTCCTGAACTACGGTTATACCTATCAATGATTGATTAAATTAACATAATACCGTTGTTGAGTAGCTTGTCGTAGATACCTTACTCTGTATTCATTTCCCTTTTTATCGCTTCTGTGCGGGACACTCCAGCAGTCTATTTTTAAAGATAAACAAACAGGCCTCATTAAAGTTGGCCAGCCCCAGACGTTCATAAAGCTCAATGCGTTTACGATACAGGCTTTTCACTGAAGTATTAAGCACCCCAGCAATTTGATCCATGGTCATTCCGGCCCTGAGCAAAGTCAACGTCATATGTTCCTGTGGTTTCAGACTGAAATTCTTGAGCCATTCTCGGGTCAGCCGCTTACTCTTCACATCAAGAAACAGGCTAAATAAATTAGCCATATCCGTCGGCGTCAAAGACATGTTGAGAAACCACTTCAGGCTCAGCAAATGCTCTTCCCGATGGCGCATATCAAGCATAATACAGCAGATACGTTTACCCGCTTCCGCTGCGCCAGGAATAAGATAATCATAAAAACAAAGCGGCGCCCGACTATCCACCAGCACCGAAAACTCCTCGGCATCACTCTCAAAAAGCTTATGCTCAATCGAATGTAACTGGATGATATCTGGAAAGAAAATCCTTACCCCTTCAAAGAGATAGTGATCCTGAGTAACTAAAAACATTGTCGTTGCCACAAATCATCCCTTTAACAATAAAGCAACAAAACCCCTCCAGGGAGAATATGCACAGCGCCTGGTGGCATGCTGACTATGGCGAGCAAAATAAAGCATGTGTTTGTCGTTTTAGTAAACCTCCAACCTCTCCATCTATAGTGAACGCTCCACTCCACGACTCTTACGTCATTTCCTAATTATCTGCCCTTCGGCTAATTATAAATAAAAAACTCGCACAAAAAAGAAGCTTTTCTACTATTGAGATTTTTTGTCAAAAATCGTCTTAAATATCTACAAGAACAGCCTAACATTATGCGTGAAAAAGCAAACCAAAAACATTAAAACAGAATTTCGGACAGACCTTAACTTTTTCCAATTCAGTTAGTTATGCGTAACATCAGACAATTAATTATTCTATAAAAAGACAATTTCCAGATTTATCTTAAAACCACAGGCCTATTATTTGACATATTTCCAGGCAAACATATCAGGTGTACATTAATCGCCACCCCGTTATCGCGAGGAGATATTTTATTACCTTAAATAAGTAATCGCAGTCGCGTACCGTCAGGTAAAAACTCATTACCCATCCTTTTGCATTCAGCTAAAAGGCCGACGTGTTGTGCAATGGATTCTTGATGGACATATGGTAAATAGTTATGGGAAGATCAACGCGTTTCAATAAGTTATTCTTTTATCGCCGCACGACATTCTCGTTTTCAATTAGTTTATTGTTGTTAACGCCTATTCTGGCTCAGGGGGCTGAGTCGATATATGATCAGCATGTGCTACAGGCGCGTGAAGGTAATTACTCCCCTTTTCTCGATTATCTTCAGCAGTATCAACAACAACATGCCTTGACGCCCGAGCAAGTCGCCGACTGGCTACAAGTTGCCTCCTGGGCTGGACATGATGAGGAAGTTATCCAGGTTTGGCAGCGCTATCAGGTTTATATGGCGCTACCGGCACGTGGTACGGCAGCAGCGGCGCAGGCTTACCGTAATCAAAAACGGTGGTCTTCGGCGCTGGCGCTTTGGGATCAAGCGCTCAGCCAACAGCCGATGAACGACGATTATCTTATTGGCCGGATTAAAACGCTTGCCGATGCGCGTCATGACGGGCAGGCGCTAAGTGAAGCCCGGCGCTTAGCCGCCACCACACCCAGCACCGCTCACCTGCAGACGCTCTCCTACGTCTATTTACGTCAGGGAAAAAGCTGGGACCAGCTGCTCACCGATATGCGCGCGCAGGAGCTTGCGCCGCAAAACAGAGAAACGCTCAATAGCTTGCTTGAGAGCCTGAGCAGCAATCGCATCAGTACTCCCGCGCTGCAATGGTCAGCCAAAACCACCTTAACGCCCGCGCAGCAGCGAAAGCTGGAAATGGACGCGGCGGCGGAGTGGGTACGGCTGGCGGACACCCCTACCCGCGGTGAACAGGAGCGCTTTCGCCTGGCGCAAGCGGCGCTCAACCGCTACGACGCGCTGTTCGCCCGTTGGCGTCAGGATCCGCAGGCTACAGAGGATCTTGCCCGCGCGCGTATTGACCGCCTCGGTGCGCTATACACCCGCGGCGATTACCCCCGGGTCATCAAAGAATATCAGTCGCTGACCGCCGCTCAGCAGCCCGTTCCTGACTGGGCCATCGGCTGGATCATCTCCTCTTACCTTGCGCAACAGAACGTCGAGGCCGCGCTGGCGATCGCCCACCAACATCCCCTTTATCGCCCCGATCCGCAAGATGATCGGCATGAGTTATTTTACGCGCTGCTGGACAGCGGCCAGTATCAGGCCGCCCGCGACTATCTCGCCATAGTGACTAACGGTATCCCCTACACCCGCCGCCTCTACGGCTCGCCGACGCCGCAGCCAAACGATCCGTGGCTGAACGCCCAATCGCTGAAGGTACAGTATCTACTGAGTACTAATGCGCTGCCGGAAGCCGAGCGTCTCTCCCGCTGGCTGGCCGCCACCGCGCCCGGTAATCAGGGGCTGCGCATTGACTACGCGGCGATACTGCAGGCGCGCGGTCTACCCCGCGCCGCCGAACGGGAACTGAAAGCGGCGGAAGCGTTGGAGCCTTCGAATATCCCCCTCGAACGCCAGCAGGCCTACGTAGCGATGGATCTTCAGGAGTGGCGGCAGATGGAGCTATTAACCGATGACTTGCTGGCGCGCAGCCCTGAAGACCTGAGCACGCAAAAATTAGTCCGCGCTCGCGAGGTGCACCATATGTCGGAATTGCGTCTCAACAGTACTCAGGGGATCCACTCGGATAACCCGGTCAGCGGTAGCCACGATTTTAGCTGGGATGCGGCGATTTACGGCCCGCCAATCGCGGATAACTGGCGGCTTTTCGCCGGTAATCGCTTCGCCAAAGGGAATTTTGATGAAGGAAAAGGCTCCAGCCGCCAGCTCTTTGGCGGTATCGAATGGCGCCCGCGTGATGCCTGGGCTGAACTGGAAATCTCCAACAACAATTTCGCTGGCGACAATAAACCCGGCGCCCGGCTTTCCGCCTGGCAAAGTTTCAACGACCGATGGCAGATTGGCGGCGAGGTCGAACGCCTGTCGCGCCAGACGCCGCTGCGCGCGCTGCGCAATGGTATCAGCGCCAACCGCGGCGAGGGGTGGGTTCGCTGGTATCAAAACGAGCGACGCGAATATCGCTTTAGCGCCGCCGCCAGCCGCTTCTCCGACCACAACCGTCGTCAGGAATATACCTTCTCCGGCAAAGAGCGGCTCTGGCAATCGCCAACCATCACGCTCGATCTGGAACCTGGGCTCTCCGCCAGCGCCAACAGCCGGGCGGATACCCTCTACTACAACCCGAAACGCGACTTCGCCGCCACCTCGGCGCTGGTCGCCGATCACGTCATGTATCAGCACTACGATACCGTCTGGAGCCAGCAGCTTGCGGCAGGCGGCGGCGCCTACTGGCAAAAAGCGTATTCGGCCGGGGCTATCGCCATGCTTGGCTACGGCCAGCGTATTCGCTGGAACAACGTGATCGACACCGGCGTGATGCTGAACTGGGACAAGCGCCCTTACGACGGCAAACGCGAAAGCAATCTCTCCATTGCCCTTGATGCGAATTTACGGTTTTAAGGATAAACATGGTCAACAAAAGTATCCGCATCAGCCTGATGGTTATCGGCTGGCTCCTGATGACCTGCGCGCTTCGCGCAGAGACGATTCCTTTTCTGCCGCCGGAGGCGCGGCCGCAGCCGGAGGCGAATAAACCCTGGCCGCAGAATAAGTTTCTGGTACTGGCCTATCACGATGTGGAAGACGATGCCGCCGATCAGCGCTATCTGGCGGTGCGTACCAGCGCGCTCAACGATCAAATCGGCTGGCTGCTGCACAACGGCTATAAGGCCGTCAGCGTGCAAAATATTCTCGACGCCAACGCGGGGTTAATCACCCTGCCGCCGAAGGCATTTCTGCTGAGTTTCGATGATGGCTACAGCAGTTTTTACACCCGGGTCTGGCCGCTGTTAAAAGCCTGGAATGTACCGGCTCTATGGGCGCCGGTAGGCAGCTGGGTCGATACGCCGGGACAGAAAAAAGTCGATTTCGGCGGTCTGATGACTCCGCGCGAGCGTTTCGCCACCTGGGAGATGGTGCGCGAGCTCGCGCAATCGCCGCTGGTTGAAATCGGTGCGCATACCTGGGCTTCACACTACGGTATTCAGGCCAATCCACAGGGCAGCCGCGAACCGGCGGTTGCCAACCGCTTTTATGATAAAGCCAGCGGACGCTACGAAAGCGACCAGCAGTTTCACCAACGCATCGATACCGACGTGCGCAAAGTGAGCGACAAAATCGCCGATGTCACCGGCAAAGCGCCGCGCGCCTGGGTATGGCCCTACGGCGCCGCCAACGGCACATCGCTGGCTATCGCCAAAAATCGCGGCTATCAACTGGCATTTACCCTCGGCGATGGTCTGGGCGATGTGCGCGATCTGGATAATATTCCCCGTCTGCTTATCTCCGGTAATCCGTCGATCAAGGCTTTCGCCAGCCAGGTGACGCAAATCCAGGAGCGTGAACCGGTTCGGGTAATGCACGTCGATCTTGATTATGTCTACGATAAAGACCCGGCTCAGCAGCGCAAAAATATCGATAAGCTGATCCAGCGCGTCTACGACATGAAAATCACTCACGTTTTCCTGCAGGCCTTTTCCGATCCGCTCGGCGACGGCACGGTGAAAGCGCTCTACTTCCCCAACCGCCGCCTGCCGATGCGCGCCGATCTGTTTAATTTCGTCGCCTGGCAATTGCAGACGCGCGGCGGCGCCAAAGTGTATGCGTGGATGCCGGTGCTGGCGTTCGATCTGGACAGTGCGCTGCCGCGCGTACAGCGCTGGGATGCGCAGAGCAACACGCTGCGCCAGGCCACTCGCCCCTATGTACGTCTGTCGCCATGGAACAGCCAGGTGCGCGATGAGATCCGCGATATTTATCAGGACCTTGCCCGCTACGCGACCTTTGACGGCGTGCTGTTCCACGACGACGCGGTGCTGACGGATTACGAAGATGCCGGCGCCGGGGCGATGGCCGCCTGGCGGGCGGCGGGCCATCGGGAGGATATCGCGCAGATCCGCCAAAACCCCGCCGCGCTGCACGCCTGGACGCGGTTTAAAAGTCAGGCGCTTATCGACTTCACCCGCACGCTCAGCCAGAGCGTGAAAGCGATTCGCGGCCCACAGGTGAGAACCGCGCGCAATATCTTCGCCCTGCCGATCCTGCAGCCGGAAAGCGAGGCCTGGTTCGCGCAGAATCTGGATGATTTTCTGGCGGCCTACGACTGGACGGTGCCGATGGCGATGCCGCTGATGGAATCCGTTCCGGTCGCGGAAAGCGATGCGTGGCTGGCTCGTCTGGTGCGCGCCGTCAGCGCCAGGCCGGGCGCGCTGAAGAAAACCATTTTTGAGCTGCAGGCTAAAGACTGGACTCTCCCTCAGCAGAACGCCATCCCTGACCAACAGCTGGTTGACTGGATGCGGACATTACAGCTCAACGGCGTCAACAATTACGGCTACTACCCCGACGATTTCCTTAATAATCAGCCTGATATCTCGAAAATCAGGCCCCTGTTTTCATCGTACTGGTATCCCAACAATGACTGATCGCATTATCGCATTTTCGATTTTATGCCTGGTTTTCGGGCTGCCTCTGGGCGTGGCCGCCGTTTTCACCGGCGAGTTGATACTGGATTTCGTCTTTTTTTGGCCACTGTTTATGTCGGTGCTGTGGATAACCGGCGGGCTCTACTTTTGGTTCCAACTGGAGCGCCACTGGCCGTGGGGTAAAGAGACCCCGCCGCCGGAGCTGGCGGGCAATCCGTTGATCTCCATTTTGATTCCCTGCTTTAACGAGGAGAAAAATGCCCGCGAGACCATCGAAGCCGCGCTGGCGCAGCGCTATCGCAACATTGAGGTGATCGCCATCAACGACGGCTCCTCCGACGATACCGCCAGGGTGCTGAATCAACTGGCGGAAGAGTACGCTCTGCTGCGGGTGATTCATCTGGCCGAAAATCAGGGGAAAGCGGTAGCGCTGAAAGCCGGCGCCGCCGCCGCGCGCGGGGACTTGCTGGTGTGCATCGACGGCGATGCCCTGCTCGATCGCGATACCGCCGCCTACCTGGTGGCACCGCTGATTCAGTATCCCCACGTCGGCGCGGTGACCGGCAACCCGCGTATTCGTACCCGCTCGACGCTGATTGGCCGCATTCAGGTCGGCGAGTTCTCTTCGATAATCGGGCTGATTAAGCGTACCCAGCGTATTTACGGCCGGGTGTTTACCGTCTCCGGGGTGATTGCCGCTTTTCGTCGCCAGGCGCTGGCGGACGTCGGCTACTGGAGCCCGGATATGATCACCGAAGATATCGATATCAGTTGGAAGCTGCAGCTACGCCATTGGGCGATTTTCTTCGAGCCGCGGGCGCTGTGCTGGATCCTGATGCCGGAGACGCTGAAGGGGCTGTGGAAACAGCGGTTACGCTGGGCGCAGGGCGGCGCCGAGGTTTTCCTGGTCAATCTGCGCCGCCTGTTTCGCTGGGAGCATCACCGGATGTGGCCGCTGTTCCTCGAATATGCCCTCTCCACGCTGTGGGCCTTCGCCTATGCGGTCACCATTTTTCTGTTCATCGCCAGCCATTTTGCCCCGCTGCCGGAAAACCTGACCGTCCGCAGCCTTTTTCCGCCGGAATTTACCGGGCTGCTGCTGGGGGTGATGTGTCTGCTGCAGTTTATCGCCAGCCTGTACATCGAACGGCGCTATGAACGCGGCGTCGCCGGCTCGCTGTTCTGGGTGATCTGGTTTCCGATGGTGTACTGGATGATCGGCCTGTTAACCACCATCGTCGCCTTCCCCAAAGTCATGTTGAAACGTAAACGCGCCAGGGCTCGCTGGGTCAGCCCCGATAGAGGTAAAGGAAGAATGTCATGAACGAACAAACCCTGATATTAACCGAGCATCGTATGCTGCCGCGGATCTTTGACGGCGTGTTAACCGCTATCGCGTGGGCCGGCTTCGCCTTTTTTCTGTATGCCAACCTGCTGATGCAGTTTACCGAGCGCGGTAACGACAGCTGGGACGCGATTATGGCGTCGTTTAATACCGTGCTGGTCTATTTACTGGTGGCGGCAATTAACGGCTGGCTGCTGATTTTGTGGTATCAGTACAATCTACGCCGTTATAACGCCCGGCGGCACGGCAGCATGGCCTCGCTGCGCCATGAAGAGCTGGCAGAGAGCTTTAATATCGCGCCGCAAATCATTTCCGAGATGAGCCAATATAACCTGCTGACGGTATACCACGACCAGATTGGCAGAATCATTGATTTAAAAATCAATCAGAACGAGGAAGACGAACGCTAACGGAACCACCAAAAAGGCCGCATCACGTGCGGCCTTTCCTCTTTCAGCCCGGTGAGATTACTGACCGCCGGCTTTCTTAATCGCCGCATCCAGCGAGGCTTTGTCAGCCAGTCCCGGGAAGACGGTAATGGTCGCTTCGGTTGCGCCGGTTGTCGGCATGACAATCACGCCAGGCGTACCGCTTAAGCCAATCTCCTGCGCCAGCTGGTTAATGTTTTCCAGCGCCGGTTCGACGTCCGCCGCTTTTTTGGCGTCAAAGTTCACCTTCTTCGCCTGCTGCTGAATATCCGCCGCCGTCAGTTTACCTTCGTTATGCCCGGTGGCGTAAACGCCGTTGTGGTAAGTCAGGTAGGCCTCGGCCCCTTTCTGCTGATAAATCTGCAGGCCGGTTTTCGCCGCGTCCAGCGAGGTTGCCCAGCGGCTGCCGAAAATCGGCCACTCTTTGAAAGCAAAGCGGGTTTGCGGATGGTCTTTAATTACCTGCTCCATAACCGGCGCGAGGCGGCTACAGTAGATGCATTGATAATCGAAGAACTCGATAACGGTAACTTTACCGTTAGCCGGGCCGTAGGTTGGCGTGGCCTTATCCTGCGTCAGCTTGTCGGCATTCTTGATTACCGCCTGGGTAGCGGCGCTGGCCTGCTGTTCCGCCTGAATTTGCTGCAGCTTTTGGCTGGCCTGCAATAGCACTTCCGGATGAGCGACCAGGTAGTCAGCGGCGATTTTGCCAATACGCGCTTCCTGCTCCGCGGTGAAAGTCGCGGCCGGCGCGTCAGCGGCGCTGGCCAGCGCCGGCAGCAGGGAAGCGCCCGCCAGGGCGAGAATAAGTAGATTCTTGATGCCAGACATATTGAAAAGTCCTTACGAAAAGTAGACGGCAGGTGAGCCTAATCGGACAAAATATCATCCTTTGGCGGCGAATCATTGTCAGTCTATGCATTGATTCGTAACTTTATTTGTCAGACGCCCCGATTCCCCCTACGGCTTGAAGGGTGGTCAGGGGCGAAGAACGGGAGTACCCTGCGCCCATCTTTTTTGATCGACATTATTTGCAATACGAGCCAGGCATGAACGAAATATTGAGTCAGTGGGACTTCGCCGTCATTTTGCTACAAATCATCGCCATCGATTTGTTATTAGGCGGCGATAACGCGGTGGTCATCGCCATGGCCTGCCGCAAGCTGCCGGCGCATCTGCGCACCAAAGCCATTGTTATCGGTACTCTCGGCGCGATTATCGCCAGGGTCGCGCTGCTGGCGGTGGCACTCTATTTACTGTCGTTGCCGTGGCTTAAAATCGTCGGCGCGCTACTGCTACTGTGGATTGGCATTAAGCTGGTCGCCAACGAGGAAGAAGAGAACGATATCAGCAGCTCAAGCAGCCTATGGCGCACCGCCGTCACCATCACCGTCGCCGATGTCATCATGTCGCTGGATAACGTACTGGCCGTGGCCGCCGCCGGTAAAGGCCATCTGTTACTGGTGGCGCTAGGGGTATTAATCAGCATTCCGATTATTGTCGCCGGTAGTAAGCTGGTGTTGGCAATCCTGACTCGCTTTCCCTCGGTCGTATTACTGGGCGGCGCGCTGATTGGCTGGATTGCCGGTTCGATGATGATAACCGACCCGACCTTTGTTCAGCTGTTCCCCCATTCCCCGAATTATCTACATTTTGTTGCCGGGGCCATTGGCGCGGCGTTGGTGCTGCTGGAAGGATGGCGGCGCAACTACCGCTCCGGTACCCCAGAATAATCACTGAACGCCGTCACCCCCGACGGCGTCAAGTTTTCGCCACTTTTCTCCACCACCCTTTCTCATTTGCCCTACGCTTAATAGAGCCGCCTGATCCAGGGATTCTGTGACCAGATTTTTGAGCATAAATGAGATAACACCATGGAATTAAAGGATTATTATACCATTCTGGGGGTTAAGCCAACGGACGATCTGAAAACCATCAAGACCGCCTATCGCCGTTTGGCTCGTAAATATCACCCCGACGTCAGCAAAGAACCCGATGCCGAAGCAAAATTCAAAGATCTCGCCGAAGCATGGGAAGTTCTCAAAGACGATCAGCGTCGCGCCGAATATGACCAACTTTGGCAGCACCGCAACGATCCGCAGTTCAACCGCCAGCAGCACGCCCACGAACAAAGCTACAGCCAGCAGGACTTCGACGATATCTTCTCCTCGATGTTCGGCCAGCAGGCGCATCACGCCCGCCGCCAGCGCGCCGAGCGCGGCCACGATGTCGAAATCGAAGTGGCGGTGTTCCTCGAAGAAACCCTCACCGAACAGACTCGTACCATCAGCTACAAGCTGCCGGTCTATAACGTCTTCGGCATGGTTGAGAGTGAAACACCGAAAACCCTGAATGTGAAAATTCCGGCGGGGGTCAGCGATGGCCAGCGTATTCGCCTGAAAGGCCAGGGGACACCGGGCGAAAACGGCGGCCCGAATGGCGATCTGTGGCTGGTGATTCATATCGCGCCGCATCCGCTGTTCGACATCAACGGTCATAACCTGGAGATCGTACTGCCGCTGGCGCCGTGGGAAGCCGCGCTGGGGGCGAAAGTCACCGTACCGACGTTAAAAGAGAGCATTCTGCTGACAATTCCAGCGGGTAGTCAGGCGGGACAACGGCTGCGTATCAAGGGCAAAGGGTTGGTGAGCAAAACCCACACCGGCGATTTATTCGCCGTCATCAAAATCGTTATGCCGCCAAAACCAGATGAAAAAGCGCGTGAGCTCTGGCAGCAGCTCGCCGAAAGCGAAGCCAGCTTCGATCCGCGTAAGACATGGGGGAAAGCCTGATGGCTAAAGTAACAGTGACGTTTACCATCACCGAGTTGTGCCTGCGCACCGGGGTGTCGGAAGAGGAGCTGACGGAAATCGTCGGCTTAGGGATGATTGAGCCGCACCAGCCGCAGGCTGAAACCTGGCTGTTTGACGACAGCGCGGTGACGATTGTGCATCGCGCAGTGCGCCTGCGTAACGAGCTGGAGCTGGACTGGCCGGGGATTGCGGTGGCGTTGACGCTGCTGGATGAAAATGCGCGACTCACCCGCGAAAATCGACTACTGCAGCAGCGTCTGGCCCGCTTTTTGACCCATAGCTAAGCGGAATTCCCGGGTCGCGGCGTTCCGCCTTACCCGGGCTACAGCTCGCTCACGGTGCAAACCGTAGCCCGGCTGAGCGTAGCGAAAGCCGGGAAATTTCCCGGGTCGCGGCGTTCCGCCTTACCCGGGCTACAGCTCGCTCACGGTGCAAACCGTAGCCCGGCTAAGCGCAGCGAAAGCCGGGAAAAGCGCTTAATCCGGCAGCGAGCCGGCGAGATTACGCGCGGAGACGCTCTCGCTCACCGGTGCAGGCGGCTCGGGTGCCTTAACCGGCGCGGCCGCTGGCGCGGAAGAGGCTGGCTGAATCTCAAGAAACGAGGCCAGCATTCTGCGCAGCGTCTCCGGTGGCGTATCTTCCGCCAGCAGCGCCGCCAGCATTGACGGCAGCCGGCTATCAACTTCACCCAACGCTAACCCGGCCAACAGCGCCGTACGCGACATATCCCCGCGATCGCCGCGATGATGGGCCTCAATTTTCGCGTCCGCAAAGCGCTCGCTGGCGCTGATATCCGGGCGCAGGTATATCAGAACCTTTCTGCGATCCAGAGTCATAGACGCTCCTTAACCAATAATTTTCAGACCACGCACGAGGGCGAACTGCGGCTCGTCGGCCACCACAAAGCGATCTTCGCGCAGACCCATACGTTCGCGAATCGCATCGGCAACCAGCGGCGCGCCGCCGCCAATCACGATGGCGTGCGAATAGCCTTTAAAACTATCAATCGCCGTCAGAACGCGAGTCGTCAGGCGTTCGATGCTATTGGAGATAACCTTTTTCACCTCCGATACCGCATCCGGATCGTTGATGTTATCGGTCAAATACTCTTCGTCGTGGCGGTTGATGATTATCTGATCAACGTTATAACTGGAGGTATCGGTATTCGCCCGCGCCAGCGCCAGCTTAACGGCGTCGGTCACCAGCGACACGCCCAGCTTCGGGTCGCCGTAAATGCGCGAAACCGAGGTCATTTGCCCGGCCACCATCGAAATATCCAGCGTGGTGCCGCCGAGGTCGACAATCAGCACCGAATGCGACGGTTTCAGCTCATCACACAGGCTGATACCCGCCGGAATGGATTCCGGACGCACGGTGACTTTGGTGATATTGAACACCACGCCTTTATTCAGTTTAACTTCGCGAAGCAGGCTCTTTTTCTTACGCTCAATGTTATCAAGACGATATTGCGCATCTTCATCATAAAATTCGGTCAGCGGCAGGGTGACCACAATCTCGACATCCTGCGGTTCCAGACCGCTGGTCAACAGCGCATGGTGGACAGCGATGGAGTTCAACGGGCTGTATTGCCAATCAATATTGTTGGTGGGTAATGCATCGGGGGTGATCAGGTCGAAAGAGTACTTTTCATCATCCACGGTGTAGTTAAATGGCTTCCCGGCGCCGAAGGTGGCAGACCAGCCTCGTTTAAAACTATTGGGGCTGATATGGGTGAAAGTTTCGCCATCTTGCTCCCACAGCATTTTGATATTGGTTGAACCATCATCGATAAAAATGCGCATCGCATTGCTCCATCACTGAGACAAAGAAGAGAAAATTTAAGACCCAAAAAGAGTAGCAAGAGTTAAAAAGCAGCGCAAGAGCACGAAAAAGAGACAATTCCGAGTTTTATTTGAGAAACAATGGAGATTTCGATTAACCCATTGAGTTCAAATGGAGAACTTATAGAGACAAAACAGAGAACTAAAAATTTTCATTTTTGTCTATTTTAAACGCTATTTTTGTGCAAAAAGAGAGCATCCCTCCCCTCTTTCGCCAGCGGGTTGCGCACGCTTTTTACACCTGATTGGGTACCACAATCGGCCGTTCCGGCTCGACGACATTTTCCGGTACCCGACGATATTTATCCAGCAGGTGAATCTGAATACGTCGCAACATATCGCCATTCAGCTTGTAATAACGGAAATAGAGAAACAGCGTCAGGGCAAAAAAGAGCGTCGGCAGCGCAATCATAATCGCCTGCATCCCCAGCAGCGTGTGAGGCGATTGTGCCGTATTCGGCACGTAGCCAATGATACCCAGCACGATGGCGATAAACCAGGCCGCAAACGCCGAACCGGCTTTGACCACCAGCGTCTGCACCGAGTAGGCGATGCTTTCACAGCGGATATTCATCGTATATTCGCCGTAGTCGACGGTATCGGCCACCATAATGACCTGCAGCACCCAGAACAGTGCGGTGCCGATATTCAACAGCACCCCGGCCAGCGAAATCAGCGCGATGTTGTAAACGCCGCTCAGCGCCATCAGCAACAGCACGCCACAGCCCAGCACCGGCATGATCGATGCCCCCGCCCACAGAATGCGCCGCGACAGCCCTTTTACCAGTCGAGGGAACAAGATCAGCGTCAGCAAATTCGCCGCGCCCGCGTAGGACATGTAATACGGGAACATCTCCGCGCTGCCAATGACGTAGGTAAAGTAATAAATCGCGAAGCCGGCAATGATATTCGCCGCCGTGTTATAGGCCAGCGCCATGCCCAACAGGCAGGCCAGCTGATCGTTTTTATAGATGAGCGCCACCATCTGACGCAGTGAAAGATGGCTGGAATCCTCGCTCACGCCGCTATCCGACGAGTAAACCTCATGGACGTTGCGCAAGGTAACGAGGGTGGAAATTACGAAAAAGGCAATCAGCACCAAGGTAAACATCTGGAAACCGAAGCCGCGATCGGCGCCGCCGACGGCGCTGACAAACGGCAGTGTGACCCCGGCCGTCACAAACCCGGCAAGGCTGGCGAAAAAGCGCGGGTAAGGCACCAGCTGTTCACGTTCGCGTTTATCAAGGGTAATGGTCGGCACCAGCGACCAGAACGGCACATCCATGATGGTATAGGTGAAGCCCCACAGCAGGTAGGTCAGCCACACCCACGCCAGTAGCGCTCCGCCGCTGAAGTGATGGGCGCTGAACAGCATATACAACACCACCGAGTTGGTGATAGTTCCGATCAGGATCCACGGCTTGAATTTCCCCCATCGCGATCGCGTGCAGTTGACGATCCATCCCATGATCGGATCGGCTATCGCATCAAGGATCCTCGCCACCAGAAACAAGGTGCCAACCACCCCAACCGATAGGCCAACAATATCGGTGTAGTAATACATCAGATACATGTAAACGATACCGATAGCGAAATCTTTACCAAAAGCACCAAATCCGTAGCTGAGCTTTGTTGTCATTGAAATACTCATAGGGTACAGGTCGCTGTCGCCAGCGCCTCCTTTAGCGTTTGATAGAGCATGGCAGGCGCCGCCGGGCCAGATCCCTCGGCGGCATGAGAAGATTAGCGGTGCAGCCAGGCCGGCAGCCAGTCGCCGTGGCTGGCGATAAGATCGTCCACCAGCGCGTAGATCTCTTCGATCCCCAGCACCGCAGCGGTGTGCGGATCCATCATCGTGGCGTAATAGACGTAATCCCGGTCTTCGTTGAGGATCGCCTGCGTCAGCAGCGTCTGCACGTTGATGTTGGTCTGCATCAGCGCCGCCAGATGCGCCGGCAGCGCGCCCACTTTCGTCGGCTGGATGCCGTTGGCATCCACCAGGCAGGCAACTTCCACGCAGCAGCCCTGAGGCAGGTTGTCGATAAGATTATCGTTGCGCACGTTGCCGTACACTACGCTTGGCTCGCCGGTCCAGATAGCGTTCATGATGGTGCTGGCATACTCGCGCGAAGGTTTAACCTCGATCCGCTCGCCGCTTTTATAGCTCTCCAGCTCTTTATGCCAGTTGGCCAGCTGCTCGACGCAGCGTTTAGGGTACTCATCCAGCGGTACTTTATAGCGAGCGATAAGATCGTCGCGTCCCGGCTTGATAAACCATGGCGTGTATTCGGCGAAATGCTCCGACGATTCGGTGACAAAGTAGCCCAGCTTTTTGAACATCTCATAGCGGACGATGTTTTCGCAGCGCGGATTGCCGTGCAGGTTCGGTTTCGGCGCCCGCCCTTCGGCGTAGGCCTGCAGCAGGTCGGGATAGATACTGACGTAGCTGCCGTCCGCGAGCTTTTTCTCCAGCGACAGATAGAACGCCATATGGTTAATCCCCGCGCAGCGGTAGCGTAAATCCGCCGGGTCGAGGTTAAGATCGCGCGCCAGCTCTTCTGCTGTGCCTTGCACCGAGTGACACAGACCCACCTGCTTGATATGCGGGTAGCGGGCGTACATCGCCCAGGTGTTCATCGCCATCGGATTAACGTAGTTAAGCATGGTGGCGTTTGGGCAGACCTCGGTCATGTCGTCGCAGATAGCCCACAGGTGCGGGATAGTGCGCAGCGCGCGCATAATGCCTCCCGGTCCCAGCGTATCGGCAATGGTCTGCTCAAGGCCGTGGCGTTTACAGACTTCGAAATCGGTGACAGTACAGGGTTCATAGCCGCCAATCTGGAAGGCGACGACGACAAAATCGGCGTCGCGCAAGGCGGTTTTACGATCGCGATGGCAGCTAATTTCGCCATTCGCACCGACGGAATCCATCAGCTTTCGCACCACGGTATGCGACTCTTCCAGCCGGGTTTCGTCGATATCCATCAGCGCGATATGCGCCGATTTCAACGCCGGGCGCTGGAAAACATCACCGAGAATATTTTTAACAAACACCGTCGAACCGGCGCCGATAAAGGTAATTTTTGGGGCGGACATCGCGCTCTCTCCATCAGGTCATTGAACACTTTCAGAGTGGCATGCCGCTCGCCGCTGCGCTGCCCCGTTCCCACCGGAGCATTCCCGGAAACTCAGATCGGCCATTGAACGCCACAAAATCTGAGTTTTTGGGAATAGATCGGCTTAAAAGGAGAGAAAACGGGCCGATGATTCCGCTAAGCTGTAATCAGTTCAGGCTAAAAACGCAGCCACTCTGACGATCCAGGAATCCGCCCATGATGGAACACCGCTTCACTTCCCTGCCCCCCGACCCGCACATGTGCAGCAGCGATGAAAAGCAGAGCCGCAGCCCGCTGGCGCTCTATTCCGAGTATCAGCGCATGGATATCGAACTGCGCCCTCCGCACGCCATGGCCACCAGCCACTGGCACGGCCAGGTAGAGGTCAACGTGCCGTTCGACGGCGACGTGGAATATTTGATTAACAATGAAGTGGTGCGCATTGAGAAAGGCTATATCACCCTGTTTTGGGCCTGTACGCCGCATCAGTTGACCCGCCCCGGCGACTGCCAGCAGATGGCGATATTCAACCTGCCGATGCATCTGTTTCTGTCGTGGCCGCTGGATCGCGAACTGATAAACCACGTCACCCACGGGATGGTGATTAAATCTCTCGCCGCCCAGCAGTTAAGCGCTTTTGAAGTGCGCCGTTGGCAGCAGGAGTTGAATCACGAGAATGAACAGATTCGCCAGTTGGCGATCGATGAAATCGCCCTGATGCTCAAGCGGCTGAGTCTCGCCGGCTGGCAGCCGATTCTGGTCAATAAGACCTCGCGCACGCACAAGAACAGCGTCTCGCGCCACGCGCAGTTTTACGTTAGCCAGATGCTGGAATTTATCGCCGCCCATTATGACCAGGCGCTGACCGTCGATGCCGTCGCCGAGCACGTTAAACTCAACCCGAACTACGCGATGGGCGTTTTTCAGCGGGTGATGCAGCAGACCATGAAGCAGTACATTACCGCCATGCGCATCAATCACGTGCGCGCGCTGCTGAGCGATACCGATAAGACCATTCTTGATATCGCCCTCACCGCCGGGTTCCGCTCCAGCAGCCGCTTCTACAGTACCTTCACCCGCTATGTCGGCATGCCGCCGCAGCAGTACCGTAAATTGAGCCAGCAGCGCCGCCACAGCCTCGCGTCGCCGCAGCCATAAAAAATGCCGCCGGGGTCTCCCACGGCGGCATTTTTCACAGCTTAAAACGGTTAGTCGTTGATACGTGGATGCTGCTGTACCAGACGGGCGCGTTTTTCCTGCAGGTCGGCGATTTCCTGATCGATATCTTCGATTTTATGTTCGATGTTATCGTAGTGCTCGCCCAGAATTTCTTTCGCTTCCTGGATATCGGACGCCGCCGGCGTCGCCCCTTTCAGCGGACGGTTAGCGGTCTCTTTCATCGACAGGCCGGTAATCAGGCCAATCACCGCAATCACCATCAGATAGTAAGCCGGCATCATCAGGTTCTGGGTGGTTTCCACCAGCCATGCCGCCAGCGTCGGCGTCAGACCGGCGATCAGCACCGAGATGTTAAAGGCGCTGGCCAGAGCGCTGAAGCGGATGTGGGTCGGGAACATCGCCGGCAGCGATGAGGCCATCACGCCGATAAAGCAGTTCAGCACCACCGCCAGCAGCAGCAGACCGGCGAAGATCAGGCCAATCACGTTACTGTTAATCATGATAAAGGCCGGGATAGACAACGCGAACAGCGCGACGCTACCCACCAGGATAAACGGACGGCGGCCAAAACGGTCACTCAGCATGCCGATAACCGGCTGGACAAACAACATGCCGACCATGATGGCGATAATAATCAGTACGCCGTGATCTTCCGAGTAGTGCAGGTTATGCGACAGGTAGCTCGGCATGTAGGTCAACAGCATGTAATAGGTCACGTTGGTGGAAATCACCAGGCCAATACAGGTCAGCAAGCTACGCCAGTGTTTGGTGGCAATCTCTTTAAAGGAGACTTTCGGACCTTCCTGCAGGCCTTCGCGGTCGCCCTGTTCAAGGGTATCCACGTGCTGCTGGAACGCCGGCGTCTCTTCCAGCGCGTGACGCAGGTACAGACCGATAATCCCTAGCGGCAGCGCCAGGAAGAACGGAATACGCCAGCCCCAGTCGAGGAAGTTCTCTTCGCCCACGACGCTGGAAATCAGTACCACCACGCCTGCGCCCATTACGAAGCCGGCAATCGAACCGAAGTCCAGCCAACTGCCCATAAACCCGCGTTTACGGTCAGGCGAGTATTCGGCCACGAAGATCGACGCCCCGGTATATTCGCCGCCTACCGAAAAGCCCTGCGCCATTTTACACAGCAGCAGCAGAATCGGCGCCCAGATACCAATGGTGGCATACGACGGAATAAGACCGATACAGAATGTACTTATCGACATGATAACGATGGTGATCGCTAAGATTTTTTGTCGACCGTATTTATCGCCGAGCATCCCGAAGAACAGGCCGCCGAGCGGACGAATCAAGAAAGGAACCGAGAAAGTACCGAGCGCGGCAATCATCTGCACGCTGGGATCGGCATCGGGGAAGAAGACTTTACCGAGGGCATAAGCCACAAAACCATACACACCGAAATCGAACCACTCCATCGCATTACCGAGCGAGGCCGCGGTGATGGCTTTTCGCAGCTTGCTATCATCGATGATAGTGACATCCCTAAGCGTAATCGGCTTTATTTTTTTCCTTTTAAGCATACTTTTCCTCTGTGCTATCGCCTTGAGCGCACGACTCCTCGCCAAATGACGAGGTCATTCGCGACGTACGTTGGGAGCGGCGAAGTGCTGTGCTCCACATTTCAAGCGTAGCAGGTTTGCCTGCACTGTCTTTCTGACAGAGTGTACAACCGAACCTGTTGACGCCTGCTCTGGCCTTAAATTAATAATTCACTTACCAAATAAGCAGTGACGAATTTACTTACATCCCTTTTTACCCTACCAGCGTTTAAATTTGGGATCAACTTCACGAAAAATTCGCCCAGCTTAATTACAGAGCCAAATAAAATGAATAAGTTCAATCTCTGTTTCGCCGCCGATGTTTATTTCTGGACTTTATTAACGTCTGTTTTTCAGCATATTCTCCGCAAAGCCAAAATAATTACCCTGCGTTATTTCCTGGAAAAAATACCCGACAAAAGTGCGGGATTGCGCTATAATCAGCCGCACTTTCGGCTCACAGCCGCTGTTTAACGTACCAACGTCCTGTTTTTCCCAGTAATCACGAGGAACGCCATGCAACTTCCACACTGCCCAAAATGCCATTCTGAATACACATATGAAGATAACGGCATGTACATCTGCCCGGAATGCGCCCACGAGTGGAACAATGCCGAGCCGGCCGACGATGCCGACGCGCTGATTGTAAAAGACGCTAACGGCAACTTACTTGCCGATGGCGACAGCGTCACCGTGGTGAAAGATCTGAAGGTAAAAGGCAGTTCTTCTATGCTGAAAATCGGCACCAAAGTGAAGAATATCCGTCTGGTCGAAGGCGATCACAACATCGACTGCAAAATTGACGGTTTTGGCCCGATGAAGCTGAAATCTGAATTCGTCAAAAAGAACTAATTAATTTTTTTTACGCCAGCGCCATTATTTTTCCGGCGCTGGCGGCAACCTCGCCGGCACGTCCGAATATCAGCGGCGGATCGTGGCGAAATTATTTTGCTAATTTCGCGAAAATTATTCCCGAAATCTCCAGGCCGAACCGCGCGATCAATTCTCATTTCGTCTCTGCCTTCCCGCCACGCGGCGACGCATTTTCAGAAAAATTCACCCCGCTTTGCCGCCTGGCTTCTTTTGCCCGTCACCAACTACGCTTTATGGGTCATTGGTTATCTGAGGTCATGGTTATGTCCCTGAGTCCTTACATCGCTTTTAGCGGCAACTGTGCTGCCGCCATCGCCTTCTATCAGCAGGCGCTGGGGGCGCAGCTTATCCACCAAATCACCTACGGCGAAATGCCGCAGAGCGCCCAGGATGCCGAAGATGGTTGCGCCTCCGGGCAACATCTTGCCGCCGACTGCATCGCCCACGCCAGCCTGCAGGTCGCCGACAGTATTTTGATGTTGAGCGATAGCCCCAGTAGCGACATGGAACATTACGCGGGATTCGTCCTCGTGCTGGAGCCGAAAGATATTGCTGAAGGCAAACACTGGTTTGAGGCGCTGGCCGATGGCGGGCGCATCGAAATGGCATGGCAGGAGACCTTCTGGGCCCACGGTTTCGGCAAAGTGGTCGATCGCTTCGGCGTGCCGTGGATGGTTAACGTCGTCAAACAACCCTAATCTTCTCTCCAGGGCGGCTTCTCCGCCCTGTCATCTCACCGGCATTAACTCTTCATCCTGCGGTCATCGTGACTTAACAGGAATGTAACAAAAACGCGTCAGTATCGGCCCACGCTCAACGGGGAACCCCAAGGTACTTAGTGAGGCTCGATAACCATGTACTTATCCAGACATCCGACCAGTTACCCCACCCGGTATCAGGAAATTGCCGCCAGGCTTGAACAGGAGCTGCGCCATCACTATCGCTGCGGCGACTATTTGCCTGCGGAACAACAGCTGGCGGCGCGCTTTGAAGTTAACCGCCACACCCTACGCCGCGCCATCGATCAGCTGGTGGAACGCGGATGGGTCCAGCGCCGCCAGGGCGTCGGCGTACTGGTATTGATGCGCCCCATCGACTACCCGCTCAACGCCCAGGCGCGTTTTAGCCAGAATCTGCTGGAACAAGGCAGCCACCCGACCAGCGAGAAACTGCTGTCGGTGCTGCGCCCGGCCAGCAGCCACGTTGCCGAAGCCTTTGGCATTGCCGAAGGCGAAACCGTCATTCATCTGCGCACCCTGCGCCGGGTTAACGGCGTGGCGCTGTGTTTGATTGACCACTACTTCGCCGATCTGCGCTTCTGGCCGGTGCTGCAAACCTTCACCCACGGTTCGCTACACGACCTGCTGCGCGACCAACTCGCCATCGAACTGACCCGCGTACGCACCAAAATCAGCGCCCGCCGCGCGCAGGCGAAAGAGAGCAAGCTGCTGGAAATCCCCAATATGGCGCCGCTGCTGTGCGTACGCACGCTCAATAGCCGCGAGGGCGAGACTGTCACGACGGAGTACTCCGTCAGCCTGACCCGCGCCGACATGATTGAATTCACCATGGAGCACTGAATGCACTTCGATACCGCCACCCGCCAGCGTTGGATGTCCGTGCTGGCCCACAGTGAACCGCAGGACCTTCTGGCGCGCATGCAATCGCTGCGGCTGGCGCCGGAGTATGAATTAATTCGCGCCCCGGAAACCGGGCTGGTACAGCTCCAGGCGCGTATGGGCGGCATCGGCGATCGTTTCTTTGCCGGTGACGCCACTCTGACCCGCGCCGCCGTACGCCTGGCCGATGGCACCCTCGGCTACAGCTGGATTCTGGGCCGCGACCGCCCCCACGCCGAACGCTGCGCGGCGATCGATGGCCTGCTGCAATCGCCTCACTATTTTCACACCTTAATGGAAACCCTCATTACCCCGCTGGAAGCACAACGCGGCGCGCGCCTCGACGCCCGCCGCGCCGAAGTCAACGCCAGCCGGGTCGACTTCTTTACTCTGGTTCGCGGAGATAACGCATGACATTACAAACCGCCTTTACCCTACCGGTGCAGGATGCCCAACACAGTTTCCGCCGCCTGCTGAAAGCAATGAGCGAGCCGGGAGTGATTGTCTCCCTGCAGCAGCTTCAGCACGGCTGGCAGCCATTGAATATCGCCTCCACCAGCTTGCTGCTGACCCTGGCCGATCACGACACCCCGGTGTGGATGGCCGCCGCGCTGCATAACGATCTGGTCAGCCAAAATCTGCGCTTTCATACCGGCGCGACGCTGGTGGAACAGCCGCAGCAGGCGGTATTTGCCGTCGCCTGCGACACCATCAGCGCCGAACAGCTTAATGTCCTTTCCGCTGGTACCGTGGCGGCGCCGGAAACCGGCGTCACGCTGATTGTTCAACTAGCCAGCCTGAGCGGCGGACGCATGCTGCGCCTGACCGGCGCGGGCATTGCCGAGGAGCGAATGATCGCCCCCCAGCTCCCGGACTGCATCATCGACGAATTAACCGAACGCCCGCACCCGTTCCCACTGGGCATTGACCTGATCCTGACCTGCGGCGAGCGCCTGCTGGCTATCCCGCGTACCACCCACGTGGAGGTGTGCTAAATGTATGTTGCCGTCAAAGGCGGCGAGAAGGCGATTAGCGCCGCTCACGCTTTGCAAGAGCAGAAACGACGGGGCGATGGACGGCTTCCCGAACTGAGCGTCGAGCAGATAAGCGAACAGCTCAGCCTGGCGGTGGACCGGGTGATGACCGAAGGCGGCATCGCCGACCGCGAACTGGCGGCGCTGGCGCTGAAGCAGGCCAGCGGCGATAACGTCGAAGCCATTTTCCTGCTGCGCGCCTACCGCACCACCCTGCCGCGGCTGGCGGTCAGCGAACCGGTTGATACCGCCGGGATGCGCCTCGAGCGCCGCATCTCCGCGGTCTACAAAGATATCCCCGGCGGCCAGCTGCTGGGCCCCACTTACGACTATACCCACCGCCTGCTCGATTTTGCCCTGCTGGCCAACGGCGAACCGCCGTCGGTGCAGAAAGCCGGTAGCGAAACGCAGCCGACGCCGCACGTCTTCAACCTGCTGACGCAGCAGGGGCTGGCCAAAGCTGAAGCGGACTGCGGCGCGCCGCCTGACGATATCACCCGCACCCCGCCGGTCTATCCCTGCTCGCGCTCCTCGCGGCTGCAGCAGCTGGTACGCGGCGATGAAGGCTATCTGCTGGCGCTGGCCTACTCAACCCAGCGCGGCTATGGCCGCAACCACCCGTTTGCCGGCGAGATCCGCAGCGGCTACGTGCAGGTGGAAATCGTGCCGGAAGAGCTGGGTTTTAGCGTCAATATTGGCGAGCTGCTGCTGACCGAATGCGAAATGGTCAACGGCTTTGTCGATCCAGAGGATGAGCCGCCGCACTTCACCCGCGGCTACGGCCTGACGTTTGGCATGAGCGAGCGTAAAGCGATGGCCATGGCGCTGGTCGACCGCGCCCTTCAGGCGCCGGAATACGGCGAAGAGATAAGCGGACCGGCCCAGGACGAAGAGTTCGTGCTGGCGCACGCCGATAACGTTGAAGCCGCCGGCTTCGTCTCGCATCTGAAACTGCCGCACTATGTCGATTTCCAGGCCGAACTGGCGCTGTTGAAACGCCTGCAACGGGAGAACGAACGTGGCTAACCCACTGACTGGCTATAACTTTGCTTATCTTGATGAGCAAACCAAGCGCATGATCCGCCGGGCGATACTGAAAGCGGTGGCCATTCCCGGCTATCAGGTGCCCTTCGGCGGCCGTGAAATGCCGATGCCCTACGGTTGGGGTACCGGCGGGATCCAACTGACCGCCAGCGTTATCGGCGAGAACGACGTACTGAAGGTCATCGATCAGGGCGCCGATGACACCACCAACGCGGTGTCGATCCGCCAGTTCTTTAAACGCGTAACCGGCGTCGCCACCACCGAACGCACCGAAGACGCCACCCTGATCCAGACCCGCCACCGGATCCCGGAAACGCCGCTAGTGGAAGATCAGATCCTGATCTATCAGGTGCCGATCCCGGAGCCGCTGCGCTTTATCGAACCGCGCGAAACCGAAACCCGCACCATGCACGCGCTGGAAGAGTACGGCGTAATCCAGGTGAAGCTGTATGAGGATATCGCCCGCTTCGGCCATATCGCCACCACCTACGCCTATCCGGTGAAGGTGAACGGCCGCTACGTGATGGACCCTTCGCCGATCCCGAAATTCGATAACCCCAAAATGCACATGATGCCGGCGCTGCAGCTGTTCGGCGCCGGGCGCGAAAAGCGTATCTACGCGGTGCCGCCCTATACCGCAGTCGAAAGCCTCGATTTCGACGATCACCCGTTTAGTGTGCAGGAGTGGGATGAACCCTGCGCCATTTGCGGTTCTCGCCACAGCTATCTTGACGAAGTGGTGCTGGATGACAGCGGCCAGCGGATGTTTGTCTGCTCCGATACCGACTATTGCCGCCAACAGAGCGAGGCGCAGAAAAAATGAGCCAGCCGTTACTTACAGTTAATCACCTGACCCATCTCTATGCGCCGGGCAAAGGTTTTAGCGATGTCTCTTTCGAGCTGTGGCCGGGCGAAGTGCTCGGCATCGTCGGCGAATCCGGCTCCGGTAAAACCACGCTGCTGAAAGCGATTTCCGCTCGTCTGGCGCCGCAACAGGGTGAAGTGCGGTATCAACAGCGCTCGCTGTATGCCATGAGCGAAGCCGAACGCCGCCGCCTGCTACGCACCGAATGGGGCGTTGTACATCAGCACCCGATGGACGGCCTGCGTCGCCAGGTCTCGGCGGGCGGCAACATCGGTGAACGGCTGATGGCGACCGGCGCTCGCCACTACGGCGACATTCGCGCCACCGCCGAACGCTGGCTGCAGGAGGTGGAGATCCCGCCTTCCCGCATCGACGACCTGCCGACCACCTTTTCCGGTGGCATGCAGCAGCGCTTGCAAATCGCTCGCAATCTCGTGACGCAGCCGAAACTGGTGTTTATGGATGAACCCACCGGCGGGCTGGACGTCTCGGTACAGGCGCGCCTGCTCGATCTCCTGCGCGGGCTGGTAGTGGAGTTAGGGCTGGCGGCGGTGATAGTCACCCACGATCTCGGCGTCGCCCGCCTGCTGGCGAACCGCCTGCTGGTGATGAAACAAGGACAGGTGGTGGAAAGTGGCTTAACCGACCGGGTGCTCGACGATCCGCATCATCCTTACACCCAGCTACTGGTGTCGTCGGTGTTGCAGAATTGATGCTGTTTTGCCGGATGGCGGCTGCGCCTTATCCGGCCTACAGGTGCGTTATTCGTAGGCCGGGTAAGCGAAGCGCCACCCGGCACTCCAACCCCGAGAGGGCTAAAATGATCCGCGTTGAAAACATCCATAAAACCTTTGTTCTGCACCAACAGCACGGCGTACGTCTGCCGGTGCTCGCCGACGCTTCGCTTTCCGTTAACGCCGGGGAGTGCGTGGTGCTGCACGGCCATTCCGGCAGCGGCAAATCGACGCTGCTGCGCTCGCTGTACGCTAACTATCTGCCGGACAGCGGTCATATTCATATCCGCCACGGCGACGAATGGGTAGATCTGGTGACCGCCACGCCGCGCAAGGTGCTGGAAGTGCGTAAAACCACTATCGGTTGGGTTAGCCAGTTTCTGCGGGTGATCCCGCGGATATCCGCACTGGAAGTCGTCATGCAGCCACTGCTCGACCTCGGTACGCCGCGCGAAGAGAGCGCCGCTAAAGCCGCCCGCCTGCTGACCCAGCTCAACGTGCCGGAGCGTCTGTGGCATCTGGCGCCGTCCACCTTTTCCGGCGGCGAACAGCAGCGGGTCAACATCGCCCGCGGTTTTGCGGTCGACTATCCGATTTTACTCCTCGATGAACCCACCGCCTCGCTGGATGCCAACAACAGCGCTGCGGTGGTGGCGCTGATCCAGCAGGCTAAAGCGCGCGGCGCAGCTATCGTCGGTATTTTCCATGATGAAACGGTACGCGGCCAGGTCGCCGACCGCCTGCACCCAATGGGTATCACAGTATGATAATCAATAACGTAAAGCTGGTACTGGAAGACGAAACCATCGACGGTTCGCTGGAAGTGCAGGAGGGACGAATTTACGCCTTTGCCGAAAGCCAGAGCCGGCTGCCCGGTGCCCTCGATGGCGAAGGCGGCTGGCTGCTGCCGGGGCTTATCGAACTCCATACCGATAACCTGGATAAATTCTTCACCCCGCGGCCAAAGGTTGACTGGCCCGCACACTCGGCGATGAGCAGCCACGATGCTTTAATGGTCGCCAGCGGCATCACCACCGTACTCGACGCCGTGGCGATTGGCGACGTGCGCGACGGCGGCGACCGCCTTGAGAATCTGGAAAAGATGATCAACGCGGTGGAAGAGACGCAAAAGCGCGGGCTTAACCGCGCCGAGCATCGCCTGCATCTGCGCTGTGAACTGCCGCACCACACCACCTTGCCGCTGTTTGAAAAGCTGGTCGACCGCGAGCCGGTCACCCTGGTGTCGCTGATGGACCACTCGCCGGGTCAACGCCAGTTCGCCAACCGCGAAAAATATCGCGAATATTATCAGGGCAAATATCAGCTCAGCAGCGAGCAGATGCAACGCTTCGAAGAAGAGCAAATGGCGCTGGCGGCGGCCTGGTCGCAGCCTAATCGCCAGGCTATCGCCGCAATGTGTCGGGAGCGCCAAATCGCTCTCGCCAGCCACGACGACGCCACTCATGAACATGTCGCCGAATCCCACCAGCTTGGCAGCGTGATTGCCGAATTTCCCACCACGTTGGCCGCCGCGCAGGCTTCGCGCCAGCACGGAATGAATGTGTTGATGGGGGCGCCGAATATCGTGCGCGGCGGCTCGCATTCCGGCAATGTCGCCGCGCATCAACTGGCCGCCAGCGGCCTGTTGGATATTCTCTCTTCCGACTACTACCCCGCCAGCCTGCTTGATGCCGCTTTCCGCATCGCCGATAGCGACGACAACGCTTTCACGCTGGCGCAGGCTGTCCGTCTGGTCAGCAAACATCCTGCGCAGGCGCTGGGCCTGCATGACCGCGGCGTCATCGCCGAAGGCAAACGCGCCGATCTGGTGCTCGCGCACCGCCGCGGCCAGCACGTCCATATCGATCACGTCTGGCGTCAGGGAAAGAGGGTCTTTTAATGCCTGGAAAACTGATTTGGCTGGTCGGCCCCTCGGGGTCGGGAAAGGATAGTCTGCTGGCCGCGCTGCGCCAGCGTGAGCATCCGCAACTGCTGGTCGCGCATCGCTACATCACCCGCCCGCACCTGGTGGGCTGCGAGAACCATATTGCGCTCAGCGAGCATGAGTTTTTCACCCGCGCCGAGCGTAATCTTTTCGCGCTAAGCTGGCATGCCAACAATAATTACTATGGCGTCGGCATAGAGATCGACCTCTGGCTGCATGCCGGTTTTGATGTGGTCGCCAACGGCTCGCGCGCGCATCTGGCGCAGGCGCGGGAACGTTACGATGACGTACTGGTACCGATTTGTCTCGAAGTTTCGCCAACGGTGTTGCGCCAGCGGCTTGAACAGCGCGGTCGGGAAAATGCCGTGGAAATCGCCCAACGCCTGCAACGCGCCGCGCGCTATAAACCGGCCGATTGCCTGACGTTGAATAACGACGGCAGCCTCGGGCAATCGGTAGAGCGTTTCTTCCATCTGTTGCGCCAGCACGCCGGACGTGAAGAGAATCAGCATGCCTGAAGGTAAGGTAATACGATGAGCCTGACGATCCGCCTGACCGGCACCGGCGGCGCCCAGCAGGTGCCGGTCTTCGGCTGCGACTGCGCCGCCTGCCAGCGCGCCCGCGTCGATGCACGCTATCGCCGCCGCCCCTGCAGCGCGGTGGTGCGCTTTAACCATGCGGTCACGCTGCTCGACGCCGGGCTGGCGGATCTGGCGGAACGCCAGCCCGCTGGCAGCTTCCAGCAGATTTTATTGACGCATTACCATATGGATCACGTGCAGGGGCTGTTCCCGCTGCGCTGGGGGGTGGGCGATCCGATTGCGGTGTACGGCCCGCCGGATGACATCGGCTGCGACGATCTGTTTAAACATCCCGGCATCCTCGATTTTAGCCACACCGTTATCCCCTTCACGGTATTTGAATTACAGGGGCTACAGGTCACGCCGCTGCCGTTAATCCACTCGAAGCTGACCTACGGCTATCTGCTGGAGTCGGCGCACAGCCGGGTGGCATGGCTTGCGGATACCGCCGGGCTGCCGGAGAAGACGCTGAAGTTTTTACTTAATAATCAGCCGCAGGTGATTGTCATCGATTGCAGCCACGAGCCCAGAACAGAGACACCGCGCAACCACAGCGACTTGAATACCGTGCGCGCGCTGAACCAGGTACTTGGCTGCCCGCGGGTGATCCTCACCCATATCAGCCATCAGTTCGACCGCTGGATGATGGATAACCCGCTGCCAAAAGGTTTCGAGGCGGGATACGACGGCATGGAGATCGTGCTGGAGTAACCGGCGTCATGGCAATGGAAAATCAGTAATCGTCGTCGAGACGGCGCTGGTCGCTCTCCAGCTGGCGACGATCGCTATCAAGCTGGCGCTGGCGTTCATCCAGCTGGCGACGGCGGTCGTCAAGCTGGCGCTGGCGATCGTTATATTGCTGCTGGTTATCCCTACGCTGCTGGCGGCTGCCCTGATAGCTGCCGTCATCGTAGCGTCCGTCGTCATAGCGCCCGTCGTCGTCGTCGGAACGGCTGCTGCCCGGATTGTAGGCATCGTTGATGGCTTGCTGAATATTGCCAATAGCGTCGTCAATAATATCGGCATGGGCCAGTTGGCTGCTCAGCGCCAGCGTGCAAAAAAACAGAGCGGTTGCGTAACGTTTCATCGTGGCCAGTCTCATCAGGGTACTGGTGGTACCTTAATCAACCCTATTTGCCGCGTGTAGCGGAGGAATCTCAAATCCGCGCCATCGCCGCACGCAACGCCTGCGCCAACTGCGTGCGGGTGAAAGGCTTGCGCAGTCGTTCAACCTCAGGCAACGCCGGATTATGCGCCGGGCGCAAATCCTGGCCGCTAATCAATAGCAGCGCCACCGCCGGGAAGCGGCGTTGCGCTTCGTGAATGACCTCGGCGCCGCTCAGCCCCCCAGGGAGCATTAAATCGCTAATCAACAACGCGATATCCCCGGAGGCCGCCAGCATCTGCAGCGCCTGCTCGCCGCTTTGCGCCTCCAGCGTCAGCCAACCCAGCTGATGCAACTGCTCGCATAGCGTCTGGCGCACATCGGCTTCATCCTCAAGCACCAGCGCCAGCTGCTCGCCGCTCACCATCGGTTCGCTATCCAACGGCGTTAGTTCATCCTCCACCGCTGCCGTGGCTCGCGGTAGCTGCAAACGTACGGTGGTGCCCTGCCCCGGCGCGCTTTCAATCGCCACGCGCCCGCCCGACTGGCGCACAAAACCGTACACCATCGACAGCCCAAGACCGCTGCCGCTACCGGTCTGTTTGGTGGTAAAGAAGGGCTCGAAAACCTGCGCTTTTATCTCCTGCGACATGCCGCAGCCGTGGTCAATCACCTCCAGCGCCACCATATCCTGACGCCGTCCATCGCTACGGGTGACCCGCTGGTTCCAGGTACGTAGCGCGATAACGCCTGACCTCCCCTCCATGGCGTCGCGGGCGTTCATCACCAGGTTGATAATCGCGTTTTCCAGTTGTCCGACATCGATCCACGCCGGCCAGGCAGGCGACTGCGCTTCTATTTCGAGACGCAACGATGCGGGGAGCGAATGACGCATCAGTTCGCAGACATTCTCCAGCAACGGCTGCAGCGCCACCGCCTGCGGGTTCAGCGCCTGTTTACGCGAAAAGGCCAGCAACCGCTGAGTAAGTAAGGCGCCGCGTTCGGCAGCCTTCAGCGCCCGCGATATCCGCGGCGCATCGCGCTCATCCGGCTGTACCAGTTCGAGGCTGCCGATAATCACCGCCAGCAGGTTGTTAAAATCGTGGGCCAGGCCGCCGGTAAGCTGGCCGACGGCTTTCATTTTTTGGCTATGCAGCAGCGCCTCCTCCAGCCCCTGTCGCTCAAGGCGGTCAATCTCCATCTGGGTGGTTTTCTCCCGCAGCAGGCGGGTGGTGTGTTCAAGGGAAGCGGTATTACGGGCGAAAACGTTAAAGGCGCGCGCCAGTTCGCCAAGCTCATCACGCCGTTGCAGGGCCGGCACCGTCACGTTCTGCTCGCCGTGCGCCAGCCGCGACATCGCGCTGGATATCGCATTCAGATTGAGGCCAAGATTACGATAGATATACCAGCCAGCGCACCCGGTGATCGCCAGCGCCAGCAGCGCGGCCAGCAGGATAAACGTGCTGATGGAGCGCAACTGCTGGTGGCTTTGCGCCGCTCGCGCCTCCGAAGCTTGAGCGACTCTGGCAACATATTGATTAATATCACCATTAAGCAGCGCAACCAGCGCTTTGATATGAAACATATACCAACCGATCGCCAGATCGCTCTCTTCAAGCTGCGCCGATAGCGGCGCCAGCCGCGCCAGTTCGGCGTTGAAATCCGGCAGGATAAACGCCAGCGCAGAATCGCTATCGTTGCGCGGTAAAAAGCGTCTGATGTCATCGAGCTGCAGGACGATCGAGCGCGGCGTCGCAGTGTGTATCGCGGCGACGATCAACCGGTCCATCTCGTTTAAACGCTGAGGATCGATCGCCGGTTTACCCTCGCGATCGTTAAGATCCTGCAAATGGCGCAAATAGCTCTGGTTTTGATACAGCGCGCTCAGCAGTTCATTGCGCTGCAGATGGCGGCGTTGCCCGCGTTCCAGCATGCCGGCGACGCTCTGCTGCAGCTCGTTGCTACGGCGAATAATGCTCGCTACCAGCGCCAGTTCCTGCCGGGCCAACGGCGCCGAGGCCAACTGGCCCAACGAATGCTTCAGCGCCTGTTGGGTTTCCAGCAGCCGTTGCGCTTCGCTTTTATACTCCAGCGCGCCAACCACCTGCGACAGCCGCACCGCCGCGGTGGCGACGTTCGCGGTATCACGCGCCAGATTCATACTGCCGCTCATGTCGCTAAGCGTTTGCAGCTGCACCTGCTCCTGCAACTGACTGGCATGGCGAAAACCGAAAATCGCCACCCCGGCGACCATTAACGTCACCGCCACCATCAACAAGTTAAATGACAGCAGGCGACCGCGGGCGCTAACGAAAAAGTACGGATGGCGAGAAGGCATGGCGACTCCGGTCAGGCGTTTTCTCCCATCATTCCCGTACTGTCGCCGAAGGTGAAGAAAATTTCTCGGCGTAATTGTGATCTGCATTAACTATTCAAAAATATGACAATTATGAATGGCCGATGACATCACTCATTTACGTTGCGGTGATGAAGTGCCGACATCGACAACGCAGCCAGGAGAGCAGGCATGCAGGGAACACCGGTGCTATCCATGCGCAACATCGCCAAAGTTTTCGGCAAATTTTATGCGCTGAAAGGGGTGGATCTGACGGTCTGGCCCGGCGAGATCCACGCGCTGATGGGCGAAAACGGCGCGGGAAAAAGCACGTTGATGAAGATCCTCGCCGGCGCCTATACCGCCTCCAGCGGCGAGATCCTGATCGACGGACAACCGCAGACGATCAGAGGCCCGAAAGATGCGCTGGCGGCAGGGATCACGCTTATCTATCAGGAGATGCAGCTGGCGCCGAATCTCACCGTCGCGGAAAACATTTTCCTCGGCAGCGAGCTTTCCCGCGGCGGTCTGGTACAGCGCAAAGAGATGGAGTCCCAGGCGCAGGCGGTTATCGACCGGCTCGGCGCGCAGTTCAAAGCCAGCGACCGGGTGATGAAGCTGACTATCGCCGAACAGCAGCAGGTGGAAATCGCCCGCGCGCTGCATCGCAACAGCCGCATTCTGGTGATGGATGAACCTACCGCCGCCCTCTCCTCGCGAGAAACGCAGCGCCTGTTTGAGCTAATTTTGCGACTGCGCGATGAAGGGATGGCAATCATCTATATCAGCCACCGCATGGCCGAAGTGTATGAACTCTCCGACCGGGTCAGCGTGCTGCGCGATGGCCAGTATGTCGGCAGCCTCACCCGCGACCACCTTAGCGCCCCCGAATTAGTGCGCATGATGGTTGGCCGTCCGCTCAGCGATCTGTTCAATAAAGAGCGCGATATTCCGCGCGGCCAGCCGCGCCTGCGGGTGCAGGATCTTAGCGACGGCGGCAAAGTGCATCCCAGCAGCCTGGTGGTGCACGCCGGGGAAATCGTTGGCCTGGCCGGACTGGTCGGCGCCGGGCGTTCCGAACTGGCGCAGCTGATTTTCGGCGTCCGCAAAGCGACGGGCGGGGTGATTGAAATCGACGGCGAACCGGTGGTTATTCACTCGCCGCGCGAAGCTATCGACCTCGGGATCGGCTTTCTGACCGAAAACCGTAAAGAACAGGGGCTGTTTCTCGAACTGGCGGCGCAGGAGAACATCACCATGGCGACGCTTGAGCGCGACGCCAACTGGGGAATGCTCGACCGTAAGAAGGCGCAAACCATCTCCGATGACGCCATCCAGCTGCTGAACATCCGCGTCCCGCATGCTCAGGTGCGCGCCGGCGGGCTTTCCGGCGGCAATCAGCAAAAGCTGCTGATTTCACGCTGGGTGGCGATCGGCCCGCGCATTCTTATCCTGGATGAACCGACCCGCGGCGTTGACGTCGGCGCCAAAAGCGAGATTTACCGCATCATGAATCAGATGGCCCGCCAGGGCGTCGCCATTTTAATGATCTCCAGCGAATTGCCGGAAATCGTAGGCATGAGCGACCGGGTATACGTGATGCGCGAAGGCGCTATCGCCGGCGAGTTGCAGGTTGGCGAGATCAGTCAGGAAAGTATTATGACGCTGGCGACCGGCGTGAACGATTCTCACCTAAAGGCAGGACAAGCATGAGCATACCGAAAGAGACCTCCGCGCCGGCGGCGAAATCCGCCTCGGCAAAAAAAATGCTGATGGGCGACCTGATGCAAACCGTCGGCATCCTGCCGATTTTAATCCTGATCATCGCGGTGTTCGGCTTCGTCGCGCCGAACTTCTTTACCGAAAGCAACCTGCTGAATATTACCCGCCAGTCCTCCATCAACATCGTGCTGGCGGCGGGGATGACCTTTATTATTCTTACCGGCGGTATCGATCTGTCGGTGGGGTCAATTCTCGGCACCACCGCGGTTGCGGCGATGGTGGTATCGCTCATCCCGCCATTCGCGATGCTGTCGATTCCGGCGGCGCTGATGCTCGGCCTGCTGCTCGGGCTGTTCAACGGCGCGCTGGTGGCCTTCGCCGGACTACCGCCGTTTATTGTCACCCTTGGCACCTACACCGCGCTGCGCGGCGCCGCCTATCTGCTGGCCGACGGCACCACGGTGATTAACTCCGATATTAGTTTTGAATGGATCGGCAATAACTATCTCGGCCCGGTGCCGTGGCTGGTGGTGATAGCGCTGGCGGTCGTGGCGGTGTGCTGGTTTATCCTGCGCCGCACCACCCTCGGTATTCATATCTACGCCGTTGGCGGCAACATGCAGGCGGCGCGGCTGACGGGGATTAAAGTCTGGCTGGTGCTGCTGTTCGTCTACGGCATGAGCGGGCTGCTTTCCGGGCTCGGCGGGGTGATGAGCGCCTCGCGGCTGTACAGCGCCAACGGCAACCTCGGCGTCGGTTATGAGCTGGACGCCATTGCCGCGGTGATCCTCGGCGGCACCAGTTTCGTCGGCGGTATAGGCACCATCACCGGTACGCTGGTGGGGGCGCTGATTATCGCCACCCTCAACAACGGCATGACGCTAATGGGCGTCTCCTACTTCTGGCAATTGGTGATCAAAGGGGCGGTGATCATCATAGCGGTGCTGATCGACAAATACCGTACCCGACACCATCAAAGTGCATAACAACAACATCTTATCTGCGAGGAAAAGCGAATGCGTTTAAAACCGATAGTGACCGCGCTGTGTGCCGGCGCGCTGCTGGCCGCCTCCCCTTTTGCGTCGGCCAAAGATCTACAAGCGATAGGCGTGACGGTGGGCGACCTCGCCAACCCGTTCTTCGTGCAAATCACCAAGGGGGCCGAGCTGGAAGCGCGCAAGCTGGCGGGGGATAAAGTGAAGGTCACGCTGGTGTCGAGCGGCTACGACCTGGGGCAGCAGGTGGCGCAGATCGATAACTTTATCGCCGCCAAAGTCGATATGATCATCCTCAACGCCGCTGATTCAAAAGGTATCGGCCCGGCGGTGAAGCGGGCGAAAGAGGCCGGGATCGTGGTGGTGGCGGTTGACGTCGCCGCCGAAGGCGCCGATGCCACCATCACCTCCGATAATACCCAGGCCGGCGCGATGGCCTGTAAATACATTAGCGATCGCCTGAACAACAAAGGCAACGTGGTGATTATCAACGGGCCGCCGGTTTCCGCGGTGCAGAACCGCGTTGAAGGCTGCGAAACCGAATTCAAAAAACATCCGGATATCAAAATCCTCTCTGCCAACCAGAACGCGAAAGGCAGCCGCGAAGGCGGACTGGAGGTGATGACGTCGCTGCTGGCGGCAAATCCGAAGATTGACGGCGTGTTCGCGATTAACGATCCGACGGCGATTGGCGCCGATCTGGCGGCGAAACAGGCGCAACGTAATGAGTTCTTTATCGTGGGCGTCGACGGCAGCCCGGACGGCGAAGAGGCGCTGAAGCGTAAGAATTCCCTGTTCGTCGCCACGCCAGCGCAGGACCCGCAGGTCATGGCGGCGAAGGCGGTAGAAATTGGTTATGACATTCTGCAGGGCAAGCCCGCGCCAGCCGCGCCGGTGCTGATCCCGGTGAAAATGATCGATAAAAATAACGTCAGCAGCTACAAGGGCTGGACGGTGAAATAACGCGGCAAAGCGGCGCCGGGTCTCTTTTCGCCCTACGCCGCTTTGTCGTTATGGATAACGTCAGCGGCGAAGACGTAGCCCAACCCGCGCAGGGTTTTAATCAAAGTGGGCTGATGCGGATTGACCTCAACTTTACGCCGCAGGCGCATGATCAGCACATCGATCGTGCGGTCGAATACATCCATGCTCTCATTATGGGTCAGCGCCAGCAGCTGTTCGCGGTTCAGAACCCGGCGGGCGTTTTGCGCCAGCGCCAGCAACAATCCATACTCCCCCTGGGTTAACGCCACGCTCTGCTGTTGGGGATTAAACAGCTCACAGCGGCGGGTATCCAGCCGCCAGCCGTTAAACAACAGCCCATGCTCCCCGCCCGGCACGAGGCTTTCCGCGCCGATCGCCCCGCTGCGCCGCAGCACCGCCTTTACGCGCGCCACCACTACACGGGCATTAAACGGTTTGGCGATGTAATCGTCGGCGCCCATTTCCAGCCCGACCACCACATCCGATTCGCTTCCCAGCCCGGAAAGCATTATCACCGGTAGCTCAGGCCGCGTGCGCTGCAGCTGTTGTAACACCAGCAATCCATTGGTATCCGGCAAGATCATATCCAGCAGCACCAGCGCGATATCTGCGCACCGGGCGACCGTCGCCAGCGCTTCGCCGCCGTTCTGGCAGGCCACCACCTCGAACGCGTGGGCGCCGAGCACGTCGCTCAGCAGCTCGCAGATCGCGACGTCATCATCAATCACTAAAATGACCGGTTTCATGGTTTACCTCTGCCTGGCGGGAATAGTGTCAGTCTGGTCGATTGTGCAAGCGGGCGACGACAAATCCATTTTTCGCTGCCGTTTTTATAATCGGCGTCACATCTCCTGGCTTTTCGTCACGTCAAAACTGACGATGACCTGTTTTTCGTCAGCATTTCGCCCAAAAAAGCCGCGTACTATCCGTCAATACCCACAATGAAAACATGGCATAGAAGATGCATAGTGACGGTCGATTGCGCGTCAGCGCTAATTGATTAACTGGAGCAAAACCGATGAAAAAAGTCGTCACGGTTTGCCCGTATTGCGCATCAGGTTGCAAAATCAACCTGGTGGTCGATAACGGCAAAATCGTCCGGGCTGAGGCGGCGCAGGGGAAAACCAATCAGGGAACCCTGTGTCTGAAAGGCTATTATGGCTGGGACTTCATTAACGAT
>NZ_JBEAHW010000039.1:0-78865 GCF_040062085.1 Klebsiella sp. JN_Kp122 | reverse complement strand
GCGGCGACTGGCCGCCCTCTGTGCGCTCCCTGCGCCACGGAAAACATATTGCATAAAAATCAAACGGGAGCGCAATATCCTCTGAAGCGACACTCGATAAACGTTTTTCTCAAGCGAAAAAGTTGCAAACCGATAGCAGTATCTACGATCCTTCAACCGCGATCCCGGTGGCGGCGAAGCGCAGCGCAAACCGTGGAAAGGCCGCTATTTTTTCGGCCGGTATTTTTCTGGCAGCTCCGGCACCGGCCGCCTGTCGTCAATCAGGTGACGAATGGTCAGAATCGGATGCCGCCAGAGCATCCGCGGCCCGGCCCAGCGCATGATCCGCTTCATCTCTTCTCGCTTCGCCGGCTGATAGCAGTGTACCGGGCACTGTTTACAGGCCGGCTTCTCTTCGCCAAATACGCACTTATCCAGCCGCTTGTCGGCGTAAGCGTTAAGCGCCTGGTAATGTTCGCCGTCGTTGCGCGCGTCCGGGCAGCGGCGTTGATACAGCCGAATCATACAGCTGATAGTCTTTTTTTCACGTTCAATGCGCTTACCCATGTCACAGCCTCAAGCCAATAAGATGCATTGATTATACACCTTTGTGTCTGTCAGGGCATCTCACTGCTTCAGATGCTGGATTAACTGCAGCGCGGCTCCGGATAACACGCCAAAATGGCTCCAGGCATAGAAATCTCGGACAAACACGCTGCCCTCCGCCTCCAGCGGGCGCAACAATCCAAGCTTCTCTTCCAGTCGATAGACGGGGGCAGGCATTGACGTTAAAAGATCGCTCTCAGCGATAAAGGATTTTATCGCCGCGGATGAAGCGCACTCGATAATAGGAACCGGACAGGGTAACTGATGCGAGCGAAAAATATCTTCAAGGATAAGCATCGGCGTGCTTAATGGCGGCGGCATGATCCACGGATAGTCGAGCATCGCTGCAAGCGACAGACGTTTTTCTTTTTGCAGCGGATGGCCTGGCCTTGAAATGATACAAATACGGTCCTGCCAGTTAATTTTTCCACGAACCACGATTTTATCGTCGTGCGGTAAAGGCCCGCAGAGGGCGATATCTATTTCATGCATCAGCAGCAACTTAAACAACTCTGAGTCAATGCGGTCGAATATTTTGATGTGTATCTGGGGATGGCGTTTATGAAAGGCGGCTAATTTATCAATAAAATGGCTGGTTAACAGACTGGATACGCAGCCGATTCTCAAAATCCCCTTGCCCGCCCCGCGGATCAGCGCCATCTCCTCTCTGGCCTTGTTCTCCGTATTCAACATTGTCATGGCATAGGGTAAAAACGCGCTGCCATACTCGCTTAACGCCATTCCATGCTTATGTCGTTCAAATAAGGTGGCATTCAGATCCTCCTCCAGGGTCAGCAATAGTCGGCTGAGCCCGGATTGCGTAATCCCCATTTTCTCCGCAGCCAGGGTTAAATTTCCTTCGCTGGCGACGGTAAGAAAGGCTTGTATCTGTTTAATTTTCATAGCCATGACAATTACTCATTGAACGAATTATTTTTACATTTCCCTGGCGCTTCTTTTTGCGTCAAGAATGCAGTAAGCAACGAAAAAAAAGAAAAGTGCAACAGCGGCGCATTTCCGTGGGAAACACTCTCAATATTTATAGATCAACACCCTGACCCTAACGATAATTTATAATGAGAATAAATCACTATGACACAGAACAACATTCTATTAATCCTCGGCGCTATTTTACCCGTTATCATTACCGTTCTCATTGGCTATATCAGCGGTAAACGCAAAGACTTCAACTGGCAGCAAGCTGGTGATATTAATAAAATTGTAATGCTGTATGCTTTACCGCTGAGTATTTTCAGTAATATGGTCATGACGCCGCGGCATATCGTGATGAGCATGGGGCCGGTCGCTATCGCCATTATCCTGGCGCTAATTCTGAGTTTCCTTATTCCCTTAGCTATCGCCCGTTATATCTGTAAACGCTCCCTGGCGCTCAGTACCCTACAGGCTCTGGCCATCGGCTCGCCGGCCGTTCCCTTCATTGGCACCTCGGTACTGGCTTTTTTATTCGGTACCGTCAGCGCCTCACTCATTACTGTTTCCAGTATTACGCAAAATGTCTTCCAGCTCCCGCTGGTGATGATTCTGATGTCCGTTGCAACGGGGGATAAAAGCCAGAATATCTCTTTTGCCACGCGGGTCATCAACGCCATCAAGCAGCCGGTGGTATGGTCGCCGGTTGTCGCGCTGATATTAGTATTAATGGATATTCATATTCCAGAAACCGTATCAATATCGCTAGGTCTGCTGGGTAAGGCCTCCGGCGGACTGGCGCTGTTTGCCGCAGGCATCGTGCTCTATACTCGCAGCATTGTCATCACCTCCGCCACCATTATTACCGTCATCGCCCGTAATATTCTGGTGCCCGGCGCCTGCTACCTCATTTTGTTAAAAATGGGTTTCAGCATGGAGCAAATAAAACAAGTGGTATTAACGATGGCGATTCCTGTGGGCTCGATCGCCATTATTATTGCTATGCAATATAAGTCCGGCGAGCAAGAAATGGCCTCGACCATGGCGCTAAGTATTATTACTTCCATCATTACGATGGGCGCATTTATTTTCCTGACCTTTTAATCACGGCGATAACATCGCGTTAATCCGGAGAGAATATGACTTCTATCACTGTATCGGCCGCTGAATTATTACTGCACCGGCTTCAGGCCCTCGACGTGGCCTATATTTTTATTAATTCGGGTACCGATTATCCCCCGGTTATTGAAGCGTGGGCCAAAATGCGCGCCACGGGACAACAGGTACCGGAGCTGGTGATATGTCCCCACGAGAACGCCGCTATTGGCATGGCCCATGGCTATTATCTCGGGAGCGGGAAAGTGCAGGCCGTCATGGTTCACACTAACGTAGGCCTGGCCAATGCCGCCTGCGGCGTCATCAATCTGGCCAACAGCAATATTCCGGTACTGATTTTTGGCGGACGTACGCCAATTAGCGAGCATTCACACTTTGGTTGTCGCAACACGCCGATTGGCTACGGCCAGGAGATGCGCGATCAGGCGGCGCTCATTCGCGAGTCGGTGAAATGGGACTTTGAATTACGCATTGCCGATCAGATCGGCGAGCATGTTGACAGAGCATGGGCGATAGCCCGTTCATTGCCAAAGGGGCCGGTGTATTTGAGCCTGCCGCGCGAGCCGCTATGCGAAACGTTCACGATCGATGAACAAGCGCTTCATGCCGCACCAACTCAACAGCCGGTCCGCTATGCGCCAACGCGGGCGGATATTGCCAGCGCCGCCGATGCGATAGCCAATGCCAGACAGCCGGTCATCTTCGCCCAGCGTGGCGCAAGAACGTCTGGTGGCTTTGCGCGGCTCAATACCCTGGTTAAGGAGTGGGCTATTCCGGTGGTGGAATACTGGGGTACTGAAGTCACCCTCGGCAGCGACAATCCTATGCTGGCAGGCAGCGATCCCGAAGGCTGGCTTTCTGCCGCCGACATCATCATCGTTATCGACTCGCAGGCCCCGTGGATCATCGAAGAAAGCCGCTGCAACGACAGCTGTAAGGTGATCCAGATCGGCCCCGATCCGCTTTTTTCCCGCTACCCCGTCCGCGGTTATCGCGCCGATATTAACCTGGCCGGAGAAACCGACGAGGTATTCGAACTTTTACAAGAGGCGCTCCAGCCGCTTGTGGCGGCGAAGCAACGGCAGGTGGCTGAACGTGAAAAGCATGTGCTTAACCTGATACAACACGCGAAGAACCAACGTGAAGCCCTCCTCCACGCCAACCAAAAAGGGGCAATTGGCAAACCCTGGCTGAGTTACTGTCTGGGTCAGCTTGCCAATCAACATCAGGGGAAGATCGTCTCTGAACTGACAACAATGCCGCAGTTCGCCGGCCTGACTCAGGCGGACAGTTATTATCAGGAAGCGCTGGCGGGCGGTCTGGGTGAAGCGTTGCCCATCGCCTTAGGGCTGCAGCTCGCCCGGCGGGGTGAGCTTATCATCGCCGCCGTGGGCGACGGCTCCTATCTCTTTGCCAATCCGGCGGTGTGTCATCACATCGCGGAAGTGATGAAGCTTCCCGTGTTGGTGGTGGTCGGCAACAATGGCGGCTGGGGAGCGGTGGCGGGCGGCACCCGGGCGCTCTATCCCGACGGCTATGCCGCTAAAATGGACGCTATCCCGGCCACCGCGTTTTCGTCGTCGCCAGATTTCGCCGCGCTCGCCGCCTCCAGCCGCGCGGCTGCGCTGACGGTTTCGCTGGCGGAAGATCTTCCCGGGGTACTGGAAGAGGCGGTCGCTATTATTCGCACTCGCCGACAAAGCGTACTGGTCAACGTTGAACTAGGACGTTAATCACAGCCAGCCGTTTTAGACCTGCTTCCCGGCATTATCCACGTGCCCCAGCGCTTTTTCCGGGAAGCAGACGTCCCTCACCCGCCGTTTCAGCTCGGCAGCGTCCGGGAAACCGCCGTCCCGTTTGCGCTCCCAGATGAGCGCCTCATCGACGCTCACCGTAAAAATGCCGCCGGTACCGGGCACCAGCGTGACCGAAGCGATATCGGTACTAAAGGTATGCAGCAGCTCCTGGGCCATCCAGCTGGCGCGCAGCATCCAGTTGCATTGGGAACAGTAGTGAATGGTAATCATCGCTTTATGGCTCATGTTGGCTTGCTCCCGTCCGCACGAATGTAAACAAAATTCAGAATATACCCGTCATACTTCAAGTTGCATGTGCGTTGGCTTCCTCGCTCACCCCAGTCACTTACTTGAGTAAGCTCCTGGGGATTCTCTGCGTCGCCGCCTGCCTGCAACTCGAATTATTTAGGGTATAGGTAAATATTTTGTTGCAAACGATAATGCCTATCATTAACATTCGCAATTACTAAATCAGGAATACCACTGTCCGCCAGGGAAAACACGGACCAACCTGCACTCTGGAAGTAACGCGTGAGCCGATACTAATAATTATCAAGGCGTGGCTACAAATGTACAAATCGACTCAATCAGCAGCATGGTGTAAGAAAAGCCTGCTGGCGACTTCTCTGCTCGCAGCAATCGCGCAGAATGCCGCTATCGCGGCCGTGACCCAGGATAACACGACGGATAGCGCGGAACAGATGGTGGTGACCGCCCCGGCCCCACAGCTGAAAGCCGGCAGCGAGCATTCGGTGAGCGCGCAGGAACTGCAGGACAAAGGCGCCAACGACTTCGGCTCAATCATGCGTTATGAACCCCTCATCAGCGCCACCGGCGCCAGCGGCGGTTCCGGCAACGGTAAAAGCGGTTTCGATCGCAGCGGCTATACCGGCTACAACATCCGCGGCCTCGAAAGCAACCGTGTCGGCATCGATGTTGACGGCATTGCCCAGCCAAACGCCACCGGCCGCGGCTACGTTGGCCGTTCCGGCCTCAACACCTTTGGCATTGGCCGCGATTATATCGACCCCTATATGTACGGCAGCGTGGATATTCAGTCGGGCGCCACCTCAACCGAGACCGCTAACAGCTCAATCGGCGGCAACGTCTCCTTCCGCCCGAAATCGGCGGATGACTATTTGCGCCCGGGCAAAACCAGCGCCTTTGGCTACCAGAGCGGCTACGACTCTTCCGACCGCAGCTGGCATAACGGCGTCACCGTCGCCGGCGGCGATGAAACGCTGCGCGGCATTTTCGTCTACAGCCGCCGCGATGGCCAGGAAACCGAGAACAATAGCGGCAGCGTCGACGCTTACCCGGCAAACTGGCACTCTGACGCGTTTATGGCCTCCGGCATCTGGCAGCCGAACGATGAACATAAGTTCACCAGCACCTTCGACTACTATCACAAGACCAACCACAGCCACTTCGATTCGTGGGACTCCAGCGGTAACAGCGTGATCGGCACCGCCAACCAAACCAACCAGACGCGGCGCTGGGGGCTGAGCCTGAAAGACGACTGGACGCCGATGAACGATTACATCGACAGCGTCTCGACCAAGGTGTATTACCAGCATACCGAGGCTCACGACTGGACCTGGATGCCGGATAGCGTCACCCGCAAAATGCAGACGGTCAATTCCGACTACGATACCGATACCTGGGGCCTGCAGACCGCGCTCGCGAAAAGCATCGGCCGCCACGACCTGAGCGCCGGTTTTAACGCCAGCACGACCAAAACCCAGCGGCCATTTAGCCAGTCGCCGATCCCCAGCGTCTACAGCGAAATTATGCAGCCGGAAGCGGACAGCCGTAGCTACACCCTCGGCGGTTACGTGCAGGATCAGATCAACTTCGATCTCGATAGCCACAACTTCGCGATTATTCCCGGCGTACGCGTGACGCATCAGTCCACTAAACCGGAAGATCTGTCCGATCTTAGCGCCAACAGCAGCGTGCTCACCGAATCGTCGGTGGCGAATCTGTATGGTAAAAACAGCGACACCCAGGTGCTGCCGTCACTGACGTTCCAGTACGACATTACGCCGCGGCTGATGACCTATCTGCAGTACCAGCGCGGCGCGCAGTTCCCGAATGCCAGCCAGCTGTATGGTTCGTGGAACCTGGGCTCCAGCTATGCCGGCAGCCAGCAGTACGCGCTAATCGGTAACAACGATCTGAAAACCGAGACCAGCGACAATATTGAATGGGGTATCAAGGGCGAAGTCACCGAAGGCATCACCGTGCGTACCGCGCTGTTCTACAACAGCTATAAGAACTTTATCGCCTATACGCGTTATTCGCGCGCCAACAATCCGGGCAAATTCACTAACGTCCCGTCGAATATTTACACCATTTATCAAGCGGAAAACCGCGATAAGGCCTATATCTACGGCGGCGAGATCAGCACTAAATTTAACTTCGGCACCTGGTTTGAGCAGGTGGATGGCCTGAGCGCCACCCTCGCCTGGGGCTATAGCGAAGGGAAATCGAAATCCAGCTACTACGGCGATAAATACGTCGACCTCGACAGCATCGCGCCGATGAAAGCGATCGTCGGCGTGGCGTGGGACGATCCGGCTAAGCGCTACGGTACGGCGCTGACCGCCACCTTTGTTAAGGGCAAACAGGCCACTGCCACCAGCCGCGAGAGCTACAACAACACCGGCTCCGCCATCGCCGATTCCAGCACCGAATATATGCGCGTGCCGGGCTACGGCATGCTGGACTGGACCGCTTACTGGCAGGTGGCGAAGAACGTTCGTCTCAACGGCGGGGTTTACAACATTACCGACCGTAAATACTGGGACTACCTGAGCAGCCGCAACATCGAGACCAGTACCAATCAGGATGCCAACGATAAAGCGCTGGCTGTGATGCCCGGAAGGACCTGGCAACTGGGCGTGAATATCGATTTCTGATCGCCCGAATAATAACAAACCTGCCCCCCGGCCCGCGGGCCGGGGAAATTCATCGTAGAGAAGGATGTGAATTATGCAAAACGCACACGACGATCTGTGGCAGCGCTACCAGGCCACCAAAGCCCGCTCCACCGCCAAATATGCCCGCGACATCGCCGCAGAGATGGGAATTAGCGAAGCCGAATTAACCGCCGCGCGCGTCGGTCACGATGCCGTGCGTCTGCACGACGACGTACGGGCGATTATCGCCGTCCTGGAGAGCGTCGGCGAAACCAAATGCATCTGCCGCAACGAATACGCGGTGCACGAGCAAGTCGGCGAATTTACCCATCAGCACCTGAGCGGCCACGCCGGGCTGGTGCTCAACCCGCGGGCGCTCGACCTGCGCCTGTTCCTCAGCCAGTGGTCAAGCGTGTTCCACCTCAACGATAACGGCCGCCAGAGCATCCAGTTCTTTGACCCGCACGGCGATGCGCTGCTAAAGGTTTACGCCACCGGGAAAACCGATATGGCGGCATGGCAAACGCTGGTAGCCAAATTCAGCGAGACGGCGCCCGGCGCGCTGACGATTCGCCCGGCCGACCGCGTGAAGTACGCCGACTCCGCCGACGCCGCGGCGCTGGAAAACGAGTGGCGCGCAATGACCGATGTGCACCAGTTCTTTGGCCTGCTGCGTAAACACAATCTTTCCCGTCAGCAGGCCTTCCGACTGGTGAGCGACGATCTGGCCTGTCGCATCGACAATAATGCGCTGCCGGGACTGCTGGAAACGGTACGCCAGGACGGCAATGAAATCATGATCTTCGTCGGCAACCGCGGCTGCGTGCAGATCTTCACCGGCGTGCTGGAAAAGCTGGCGCCGATGCGCGGCTGGATCAACATCTTCAATAGCGCCTTTACCCTGCATCTGCGCGAAGACAGCGTGGATGAAATCTGGGTCACCCGTAAACCGACCTCCGATGGCCACGTCACTAGCGTCGAACTGTTTGCCAAAGACGGTACGCAAATCGCCCAGCTGTACGGCCAGCGCAGCGAAGGCCACCCGGAGCAACAACAGTGGCGCGCGCAGGTGGCGCGTCTGTGCGCGGAAGGGCAGCCGGCATGAAACGTTGGGGAATACTGCTTGCCGCACTGCCGCTGTTCGCCAGCGCGGCCGCCGAACGGGTAATTTCCCTCGGCGGCGACGTTACCGAAATTGTCTACGCGCTGAACGCCGGGCAGCAACTGGTAGCGAAAGACAGCACCAGCACCTGGCCTGCCGCCGCGCAGAAGCTGCCGGACGTCGGCTATCTACGGCAGTTAAACGCCGAGGGGATCCTCTCCTTACGCCCGCAGCTGGTACTGGCCAGCGCGCAGGCGCAGCCGTCGCTGGTGCTGCAAAAAGTGCAGGACAGCAAGGTGACGGTCGTCAACGTGCCGGGCGGCGATAACCTTGCCGCCATCGATAACAAAATCGCCGTTATTGCCAAAGCATTAGGTAAAACTCCGGCGGGCGATGTGCTGCGCCAGCAGGTCAAGCAGCGGATAGCCGCCATTCCCTCGCGGCCTATCGCCAAACGGGTGCTGTTTATCCTCAGCCACGGCGGGATGAATACCATGGTGGCCGGACAGCACACCGCCGCCGATGGCGCGATCCGCGCCGCCGGGCTGCAAAACGCAATGCAGGGCTTTGACCATTATCGCGCGATGTCGCAGGAAGGCGTGGCCGCAAGCCAGGCGGATCTGGTGGTGATTTCCGCCGATGGTCTCAAGGGGATGGGCGGCGAAAGCGGGTTATGGAAATTGCCCGGTCTGGCGCAAACGCCCGCTGGCCGCCATAAACAGCTACTGGCGATCGACGATATGGCCCTGCTTGGCTTCGGCCCGCGTACGCCGCAGGCGATCCTCGAACTGCGGAAAAAAGCGGAGCAGTTGCCCTGATGCGCCCTGCCCTCGTTCGCCATTTGCTGTTGATGGCGCTGCTGCTGGTCGTCTTGACGCTCTACGCCACCACCCTCGGCGCAATGCGATTGCCATTGATCAACCTGCTGCCCTCCGGCGATGAAATCCTGCGCCATATCTGGCTGACGATCCGTCTGCCGCGAGTGCTGCTGGCGCTGCTGGTCGGCGCCGCGCTGGCCCTGTCCGGCTGCGTGATGCAGGGACTGTTTCGCAACCCGCTCGCCGACCCGGGGCTGCTGGGTATCAGCAGCGGCGCGGCGCTGGCGGTGGCCTGCTGGCTGGTGTTGCCGCTCAGCGTGCCGGCGCTGTTAGCTCTGTATATGCCGATGCTGGCGGCGTTTATCGGCAGCCTGGCGGTGATGGCAGTGATTTTTATCCTCAGCCGCGCAGGCGACGGTTCGCTGTCGCGGCTGCTGCTGGTGGGGATCGCCATCAACGCCTTATGCGGCGCGCTGGTCGGCGTGCTGGCCTGGCTAAGCAACGATGCTCAGCTACGCCAGTTGTCGCTGTGGGGAATGGGTAGCCTGGGTCAGGCCGAATGGCCGACGCTGCTGGTGGCGGCCAGCCTGATTATTCCGGCGTCAATAGCGGTGTGGCGGATGGCAACACGTCTTAACCTGCTGCAACTCGGCGATGAAGAGGCGCACTATCTCGGCGTTAACGTGCGGGCGATACAGCGGCTGCTGTTGTTATGCAGCGCGGTGCTGGTTGCCGCGGCGGTGGCGATAAGCGGCGTCATCGGCTTTATCGGCCTGGTGGTGCCGCATCTGATGCGAATGTGGCTGGGGGCGGACCACCGCGGACTTATCCCCGGATCGCTGCTGGCGGGCGCGATTCTGCTGTTGATTGCCGATACCCTGGCGCGCACCGTCGCCGCGCCGGCGGAGATGCCGGTGGGGCTGCTGACCAGCCTGCTCGGCGCGCCGTGGTTCCTGTGGTTGATATTTCGTCGGGAGAAACCAATCCATGGATAACAACTATCGGGCGCAAGGGCTGTCGCTGCGGCTCGGCAAACGTCAGGTGATTGACCAGGTTTCGCTGACGCTTCGCGGCGGCGAGATGACCGCGCTGATCGGCCCGAACGGCGCGGGCAAATCCACCCTGCTGCGGCTGCTAACCGGCTTCCTTACCCCGGATAGCGGCGAACGCATGATGGACGGCAAAGCGCTGGAGCGTTGGTCGCCGCAGGCGCTATCGCGCCGCCGGGCGGTGATGTTACAGCGCACTCCACTCCAGGCCGACTGGACGGTGGAAACGGTTATCGCCATGGGGCGCTCGCCGTGGGAAGCGACCGCCAGTCCGCAGACTCTGCGCGATGTTATGGCAGAAACCGGCTGCGATCATTTGCGCGGCAGGCGCTATCCGTCGCTTTCCGGCGGCGAGCAGCAGCGGGTACAGCTGGCCCGCTGTCTCGCGCAGCTGTGGCAAAACGGCGCGCCGCAGGGATGGCTGTTTCTGGATGAACCCACCTCGGCGCTGGATCTCTATTACCAGCAGCATCTGTTACGCCTGCTCAAGCGGCTGACCGCTTCCGGCCAGCTACATGTCTGCGTGGTGCTGCACGATCTCAACCTCGCCGCCCTGTGGGCCGACCAGATTCTGCTGCTGCACCAGGGACAGGTGGTCGCGCAGGGCACGTCGCATCAGGTTATCCAGCAGGAAATCATTAGCCGCTGGTACGGCGCGGACGTGCGCCTCGGCCAGCATCCGGAAAAAGCGATTCCACAGGTTTATCTGGCGCCCTGAACGTCACGCGCGGCCAGCTTAGCGATGGCCGCGCGTTCGCGAAGTGGAATCAGGATCGCTGCATCTACTTCGTCACTTTCCCTCAAATGCCTATCTCCGTTATCATGTCTTCCTCATGCGATAACGACGACAATAATAAAATCGCACTCTATTAAAAATCAGGGACCTGGATAACACCCTATGAGCACAATCGACAATTTAGACGCCCATACCCCAATGATGCAGCAGTATCTGAAGCTGAAGGCTCAGCATCCGGAGATCCTGCTGTTTTACCGGATGGGCGACTTTTACGAGCTGTTTTATGACGACGCCAAACGCGCCTCGCAGCTGCTCGATATCTCGCTGACCAAACGCGGCGCTTCCGCGGGCGAACCGATTCCCATGGCCGGCATTCCCCACCACGCGGTGGAAAACTATCTCGCAAAGTTGGTAAACCAGGGCGAGTCGGTCGCGATTTGCGAACAGATTGGCGATCCGGCCACCACCAAAGGGCCGGTTGAACGCAAAGTGGTACGCATCGTCACGCCGGGCACCATCAGCGATGAAGCGCTGCTGCAGGAGCGCCAGGACAACCTGCTGGCCGCCATCTGGCAGGACAGCAAGGGCTTCGGCTACGCGACGCTGGATATCAGCTCCGGGCGCTTTCGCCTGAGCGAACCGGCCGACCGCGAGACCATGGCGGCGGAACTACAACGTACCAATCCGGCGGAACTGCTGTATGCGGAAGATTTTGCCGAATCGTCACTGATTGAAGGCCGCCGCGGCCTGCGCCGTCGCCCGCTATGGGAGTTCGAAATCGACACCGCGCGCCAGCAGCTCAACCTGCAGTTCGGCACCCGCGATCTGGTGGGCTTCGGCGTCGAAAACGCCCCGCGCGGGCTATGCGCCGCCGGCTGCCTGTTGCAATACGTCAAAGATACCCAGCGCACCTCGCTGCCGCATATCCGCTCCATCACTATGGAACGCCAGCAGGACAGCATCATTATGGATGCCGCCACCCGTCGCAATCTGGAGATCACTCAGAATCTCGCCGGTGGCGTTGATAACACCCTTGCCTCGGTACTCGACTGCACGGTCACGCCGATGGGCAGCCGCATGCTCAAACGCTGGCTGCATATGCCGGTACGCGATACCGCGGTGCTGGTTGAACGCCAACAAACGATTGGCGCCTTACAGGAACGCTATACCGAGCTGCAGCCGGTACTGCGTCAGGTCGGCGATCTCGAACGTATTCTGGCGCGTCTGGCGCTGCGTACCGCCCGCCCGCGCGATTTAGCCCGTATGCGCCATGCCTTCCAGCAGCTGCCGCTGCTGCGCGAGCTGCTGGCCGACGTTGACTGTCAGCCGGTGCAACAGCTGCGCGAGAAAATGGGCGAGTTCGCCGAACTGCGTGAACTGCTGGAACGCGCGATCATCGACGCGCCGCCTGTGCTGGTGCGTGACGGCGGCGTTATCGCTCCGGGTTATAATGAAGAGCTGGATGAGTGGCGGGCGCTGGCCGATGGCGCGACCGATTATCTCGACAAACTGGAAATCCGCGAACGCGAGCGGCTGGGCCTTGATACCCTGAAGGTCGGCTACAATGCCGTTCACGGTTACTACATCCAGATCAGCCGCGGCCAGAGCCAGCACGCGCCGATCCACTACGTGCGCCGCCAGACGCTGAAAAACGCCGAGCGCTACATTATTCCGGAACTGAAGGAATACGAAGATAAGGTCCTGACTTCAAAAGGCAAGGCGCTGGCGCTGGAAAAACAGCTCTATGACGACCTGTTCGAAAAGCTGCTGCCGCATCTGGCCGACTTACAAACCAGCGCCAGCGCGCTGGCCGAGCTGGACGTACTGGTGAACCTCGCGGAACGCGCTGAGACCCTGAACTACTGCTGCCCGACCTTTATCGATAAACCCGGTATTCGCATTACCGAAGGCCGTCACCCGGTAGTGGAACAGGTACTGAAAGAGCCGTTTATCGCCAACCCGCTGCAGCTGGCGCCGCAGCGCCGCATGCTGATCATCACCGGCCCGAACATGGGCGGTAAAAGTACCTATATGCGCCAGACCGCGCTGATTGCGCTGCTGGCCTATATCGGCAGCTACGTGCCGGCGCAGAAAGTAGAAATTGGCCCGATCGACCGCATCTTTACCCGCGTCGGCGCGGCAGATGACCTGGCGAGCGGCCGTTCCACCTTCATGGTGGAGATGACCGAAACCGCCAATATTCTGCACAACGCCACCGAACACAGCCTGGTGCTGATGGATGAGATTGGTCGCGGCACGTCTACCTACGACGGTCTGTCGCTGGCGTGGGCCTGCGCGGAGAATCTGGCGAATAAGATCAAGGCGTTGACCCTGTTCGCCACCCACTACTTCGAGCTCACCCAGTTGCCGGAAAAAATGGAAGGCGTGGCCAACGTGCACCTCGATGCGCTGGAGCACGGCGATACCATCGCCTTTATGCACAGCGTGCAGGACGGTGCGGCCAGCAAGAGCTATGGCCTGGCGGTCGCCGCGCTGGCGGGAGTGCCGAAAGAGGTGATCAAGCGCGCGCGGCAGAAACTGCGCGAGCTGGAGAGCATTTCGCCAAATGCCGCCGCCACGCAGGTTGATGGTACGCAGATGTCGCTGCTCTCCGCGCCGGAAGAGACCTCGCCGGCGCTGGAAGCGCTGGAGAATCTTGACCCGGATTCGCTGAGCCCGCGTCAGGCGCTGGAGTGGATCTACCGCCTGAAAAGCCTGGCGTAATTAAGCGTTAAATAACAAAAAGCCTGGCGTCATCGTCAGGCTTTTTGTTTTTAGCATCAGTTATATTGCAGGGTGATCGTCCCGGTGGCATTGGCGGTACCGGGGGTCACCGCCGAACCGGTTTTGTAGTAATCCGCCCGGAAGCGGATCGCTTCACTTGCCCCTGCCCCTCCCCTATTCGCATCATCGCTATAAGTCGTTGCGGAGCCAATATCGGAAATGGCATTGCCATCGGCATCCTGTCCGCTATTTGCCGCCGCCGCCGCGTCACGATCGGAGCTAAAGACGCCAAACGTCTGGCCAATAGGTAGAGAAATAAAAGATTGTCGATTCGGATTATAGGTTAGGATTTTCACGCCAACGCCGGTCGCTACGCCGTCAGAGCCAGCGTCGGTCAGTGCGAAGACCGAACCGTTGTCATTGTCTCCCGACGCCACCGCGCCACTAAATTTCAGCGTTACGTTAGTTCCCGGTTCGCATGAAAGCCCCACGCTCTGTTCAGGTCCTTCTACCGTTTGCTGGTTATCAAACGAAGAGACATCGACACTCCCCATATCAAAAAGCAAAGAAGAGACTGAAGCCGTACAGCCCATCGCATGTACTTCAACCGTGGTGGTCGACAGCGTCAGCGTGGAGGCGATGTCGCCATCGCTGCTATCAATACTCTGCGTTTCGCGATAATCGACCCGCGCCAGCGGGCTCGGTACGTTAAACGTGCCGCTGGTTATCGGCCCGCCGGTGGCGATAATTTGCACCCGATAAGCGGAATTGTTGAGGGTGTGGTCGGAGCCCGCCCCGGCATCGTGTTCCTGCCAGCTGTTATCGATCGCCCGTTCGTCATCAAACGGGCCTGCCTGATTAATGGTATAGACGCGAATACCGAGCCCGGTGGCGGTTGAACCATTGGTCAACGGATAGACATTATCCTGCAGCGGGCTGGCGGTGGTTAACGCGCCGGCGTAGTGAAAACCAACGTAATAAGTCCCCGCACAGTTCTTGATGGTTGTCGTGCCGCCGGACATATATCCGGAGTCATACAGGATCTCGCCCGGCGCATAATTTTTACTGGAGACCAGTAGCTGCTGCGGCATCGCAACATAAGATTGCGACGGGGTGTCGTCGGTACGATGACAAACCGCCTGGGCCGCCAGCGGAAACAGCCCCAGCAATAACAGGGTGGCATATAAAAATTTTAACACGTTGTTTGCCTTAAATCGGGGTTAGTTATAGGTCACGTTCAACGTGACCGCGGAGCTGAATTTACCCGCCGTTGGGGCGCCATGAGGGGTGTACATGCGGGCAATAAATTTCAATGCGCCCGCGCCATTTTCAATGGGTACCGGATAACTCACCCCATTGGCCAGCGCCACGTGGATAGCTGGATAATCGAACAACTGCAATCCAACATCGGTAGCGCCATCGGCATCAGGCGTCACCTGATTGGCATAAATGACCGAGCCATAGGTCGGGTCTTCGGAATAGGGCGTGCCGGTGAAGGTGACGGTGGCCTGGCTGATTTCAGCAGTACAGCTGTCAAAACTGATGGTGACTGGAACATTACCGGTGTTACCGCCGGCAACAGAAAAGTCTCCTTTATAGTATTTCCCCAGATCTACGGTTTCAGGATTGGTGACATTACAGGTTCCTGCGGCAATCCTGCCGTGAAAGGTAATATCACGTGTCTCCCGGAGATTATTATCCCCAGCCAGAGCTGACATTGCGCTAACCAGCATCCCCGCGAAAAACAGAACAGCATATAAAAATTTTGACATGTCTCCTGCCTTTTATCAGGTAACTAGTTATAAACAACGTTCAGGGTGACGACGCTCTGGAACTCCCCGGTACCGGGGTTGTGGCCTGGGGTTGCCATTCTTGCGATAAAAATGATTTCACCGGCATGGCTGTCTGACTCGAGAGTGACGTCATGACTCTGCCCGTTAGACATTTGCCAGTGATCCGCATCGGTTAATAATTCCAGTGCAACATCGGTTGCGCCGCCCCCCTCTGCCGTAATCCCGTTGGCAAAATAGAATGGCTGGGTTCCATCTACGGCACCGGTAAACGCTACCGTCGCTTTAGTCAGCGAGGGAGAACAGTTAGTGAAAGAGACAGTGAACGGGACATTGTCCGTGCTATCGCCTTCATTAATAAAATCCGTTGGCAGATAGGTTCCCAGTTCAACGGTCGCGGGATAACTAACATTACAGCTGCCTGCCACAATATTCCCCGTGACGCTGAAGTTAATGACATCCTGTGTGTTGTACGCCAGCGCAGACGGCAGCCCGGCAACGAAAAGCAGGCTCGTCGCCGCCATGCGTCGGACGGTAGCAAAATGAAAGCGTGACATCAGTGAGCCCCCTGGACGGGATGGCATATCCCGTTGATAAACAGAATATCGGCCTGCGACTTCGCACCCGCCAGTGAGTAGTCAACGGCACACTGTTTGTTCGCCCCGTCGCCCCACCTGACCATCAGTTGCCCTTTATCGGCGAGACCAACCAGGTATACTTCGCCACTGTCGCCGACGATGCTGCTGCGGGTGTCGTCCGAATCATCGCTGGTTTGCGTAACTACCGCGCCGAACGGCACCGGCTTACCGTTGAAGATCAACGTCATCATCGCCTTCCGGCCAATCCAGGTGTTGTACTTCACGCGGACCACCGCGCCTTTGGTCGGCACCACGGTTTTGGCGACGTTATCAATGGCCGCGGTGGCATCGCTGGCCTCCACGGTATTGAGGGAAATCTGGTTACTGTGGTACGGACGCACGTACGGCACAATCGCATTACCAAAGTAGTCGGTATGGACGTTAGTCTGGCCATTGATCGGCACCCCGGAGACGCCCGGCGTTTCCACCAGCGCTACGCTGTCATTCAACTGACGGGCCAGGGTAATACCGCCGCTGTGAACCACCATTCCACCGCGCAGGCTATAGTTCAGACGACGGCTGTAGTCGTCGTAGCTGTAACCGGCGGACACATCGGCATACGAGCTCTGGTAGCCGACGGTAACGTTGCCGTTGGTCGCTTCTGAATCGGCGTTATAGCCTTCCGACACCTGCCAGTTGAGCTGATTTTGCTGCATTGCGGTGCCGGAAATACCGATGTTATGCGTGGTATCGCCGTGTTTGCTGCTGTTCATCGAGTAGTTAGCCGAAATCGACTGCGCTGCTTCACTATTACTGAAGGCGCTGAACGGTACGCTAAAGTTAAGCGAGAAGACGTTATCGTCATCGTATTCATCGGAATCGTTGCCATAACCGCCATCAACGTTTTTCGTGTGCGCATAGTTTAGCGAGTACGATACCGGCCCCAGCGTGCTGCTGAAGCCGAGGTTCAGCGAGTCGGCGTGCTGGCTATTCCAGTAGGAGGCGTCATACATGGTCAGGGACAACGTACCGAAAGGCAGCGTCTGTGAGATAGTCACGTCGAAACGATTACGTTCGCGACCGTTATCGATGGCGCTGTTGCCCGGGTCCCAATCATTGAGGAAATCCTGGAACGACAGATAACCGCGGGTTGAGAATTTGTAGCCAGCCACCGCAATATCGGTGTTGGTCTGCTGCAGCGTCTTGCTGTAGCGCACGCGGTACGACTGGCCGCTATGGTGTTCCATCTGCCGTATATTGTCCGGCTGCGGGACATCCGCCCACGACTGTGAAATATCAAAAGAGAGCGCCCCGGCGCTGCCGAGGTTAAACCCGGTACCGGCAATCAGGTTGGAGTATTTGTCTTCCGCCTGAATATAGCCGCCGTACAACGTCACGCCTTTGCCGACGCCCCAGGCCGCCGATCCCTGGACAAAGTTAAAGTCTTCCGCACGCGAATCCGAGCCGTCCTGGCGGGTTTTACCCGCCACCAGGCCATACTGCACCTGTCCTTCGCGCTGTAGCACCGGCAATGTGGCGTAAGGGACGATGAAGCTACTTTGCGAACCATCAGACTCCTTGATCATCACTTTCAGGTCGCCGGAGCTACCGGTCGGGTACATATCGCTGAATTCGAATGGCCCCGGCGGCACCGTAGCCTTATAGATGCTGTGTCCGTTCTGGTACACCGTGACCTCGGCGTTGCTGCGGGCGATACCGCGGATCACCGGCGCGAAGCCCTGCATGCTGTCCGGCTTCATATCATTATCGGAATACATCTGTACCCCGGTAAAACCCACGCTATCGAACACACCGCCGCGGGTGGTGCCCTGCCCGAGAACCAGTTGGCTTTTCAGAGATTTGATATCGCGGGAAGCGTAGGTGTACACCGAATCCCACTCACTTTCGGATTCAGAGTGGCTGTAGGTGGAATAGTTACGCAAACGCCACGCCCCCAGGTTCAGCCCCGGCTGTAGGCTGACGAACTGGTTGCTACTGTCCACGCCATTACGGTGGTGCAAATCCTGCTGACCAGAGACGCTGTAGTTAAGCAAACCGGCGGCAATACCTTCATCCCATCGCTCTGGCGAAACGTAGCCACGGGCGGTGTTGAGCAGGGCAACCTGCGGGATAGTGAGATCAAAGCGCTGATTCGCCAGATCCATTTTCTGTTCCAGACCCGGAATAGCCTGCAGGCTGGCGCACTCTCTGGCTTTGTCCTGTTCGCTAAAGTAGTTATCGACCCGCACATTCCAGGCTTTCAGCTCAGACACGCTCAGGCACGCTCCAACAACCTGCCCGGCGGTGGTGTTTTTGTCGTCCGACAGCTTGCGAAAGGAAATGGTTTTAGTATCCACCAGTCTACCGTTGATATAAATATCGACGTTATAGTCACCAGGCGGTACCTCATCTTTGGCAAACAGACTGAGATCCATCATTGGCGTCTCTGTACTATCCGTTTCCAAAAGACGAGGGTTAAAATGTTCCTGAGCAATGGCGCTGAAAGAACTGAAGGCAATACTGAGCCCCAGCCCTAAAGAAAGGACATAGGTATGCTTAACTTTTTCCATTATTACCCTGTATCCGTACGGGATACGTACCGTGCCGATTAATATGAAGAGACTTTGTCCTGACCTTTCACGCCGTAATCATTAATCAGCGACCAGGTCACTTTGCCGTGGGAGGGGATCTTCCCTTCGGAAATATTCAGCGTGGAGAACGGTGCGACAAAATATTGGCCGCTGAGCGCATGATTATTAATTTCTATGCGGGAGAAGTTCATATAAAACGGCGTCGGGTTATTGACCTGCACACCGCCGGCAGCCGGCTTCCATACCACTTTATTTGCACTGCTTTCCGGCGACTGGCCTTTGAGTGCAACCGGGCGATAGATCAGCTTAATTTTCGAATTGATGGCAATCTGCATGGTATTTTTGCCAGCAGAGCTATCATCCGTAGCGGGAATACCTTTTACGTTTAGCCACAATAATGATTCGCGATCTTCCGGAACCGGCATCCCTGAACGAACAATACGGATCGATGCTTTTTTCCCGGCTTCGAGGCGAAACAGCGGCGGCGTAATAATCATAGTTTCTTTTTTCAGCGCACTACCTTCGGCGGAACTGACCCAGGATTGCACCAGATTGGTAACTTTGTCCGAGTTTTCCACGGATAACGAGGCGGCCTGATGGGAGCCGTCAAAAATCACCCGCGTTCCGCCGGTAACGATACTGGCAGACGCATTCAGGCTGGCAACGGCGGCCACACAAAAAACAAAAGCTGCGATGGGTTTCATTATGCACTCACAAAAATATAAGGAGGGTTTCCCCTCCTTCAGGATTAGTTATAGCGGACGTTATAGGTCACGACGGACTGAACCGTACCAGCAACAGCCTGATCAACAGCAATCATCGATGCGGTGTAGGTCTCGGTAGCAGAGCCAGAGTCCAGGGTAATAGGATCGTTGTCTGCATTGTTCTTCACGATGGTGCCATTAGAACCGCCTTGCTTCAGTTGAACGGCAACGTTTTGTGCAGCAGTAACGCCAACCCCAGAGGCAGTATTCGCGAAGTACGAGTCATCACCAGCCACCGGGTCAACCGGCGCAGAGAAGACAATATTGACATTGGACGCAGTCGGGCACTGGTCCAGATTAAAAACGAACTGTTTCGGCGCGCCGAGGTCACCTTTTGCTACCAAATCAGTTGCTGCCACGCTGCCCAGTTCAACGGTTGCATCCGGAGTACCGCCATCAACAGTGATGTTGCAACCCGTCTCCAGCACTTCACCGTTAAAGGTAATGGTGTTAGATGCCATCGCTGCCGCGCTCATGCCAAAAGTCAGAACCAGAGCTGCGCCGATTTTAGTAAGTTTCATTCTTTAATATCCCAATAAAAATAATAAACATCGCAATTATTAATTGTTGTCAAAATGACAACCGAAAAGCATTATCAACAAACGCCCATTAAACAATGCACGTTCAGTGATAATGTTTATTAACTCGTTTAGAAAAAATGGACGTCAATATGTATTTAAAAATATCCCATCGAGTCCATATTTAGACTACAAGATATTTACAGATTGATTCAAATTGGATGCATTTAATTAAAAACTTATGGAGGGTTGACTGTTTAAAAAATACCCAGAGAGAAGCAGAAATGAGTAATGATAGCTGACAAGATGTGAATTATAACCATTAATGATTAAGTCACTAGTTATAATCTAATTGAAAATAGTTGTCACGCCCTTTAATTCTAAATAAAAAGGCCCGGAATATCCGGGCCAGTCATTTAACGCTTATCTGCCGCCAACAGCGGTGGAATATGCGGCACCTGCGGCGCTTCATCAATATCTTTCTGCGTCATGCGGAATGCTTCCGGATAATGTTCGCGGCTGGTACGACGCAGCGGTTCGGTATTACGCCAGGTATAGAGACAGTGTTGGCACTGGTAAACGATCCATACCCCTTTTACCGGCGACGTCGCCATCACTTCAATCTGTTCATCAGCGCAACGTGGACAAATCATCTTCTTCTCCTTATTTACGGTTGGCCAACATGGCGGTCAGTTTTTCAGCCCAGGCTTTGGTTTCCGGTAAATCCTGAACCGGCTGGCTGTAGTGACCGCGAAGGTCCGGCGCAACCGGGGTGGTGGCGTCGATAATCAGTTTGTCGGTGATCCCCGCCGGACTGGAACCTGGGTCGAGCTCCAGTACCGACATGTTCGGCAACTGCACCAGGTCGCCCGCCGGGTTGACCTTCGAGGAGAGCGCCCACATCACCTGCGGCAGGTTGAACGGATCGACATCTTCATCGACCATAATCACCATTTTCACGTAACCGAGGCCGTGCGGGGTAGTCATCGCCCGTAATCCCACCGCGCGGGCAAAACCGCCGTAGCGTTTTTTGGTGGAGATAATCGCCAGCAGGCCATGGGTGTACATGGCGTTGACCGCCTGCACCTCCGGGAACTCCGCCTTCAGCTGCTGGTACAGCGGCACGCAGGTCGCCGGGCCCATCAGATAGTCGATTTCGGTCCACGGCATACCGAGATATAACGATTCAAAAATCGGTTTTGTGCGATAAGAGACTTTATCGATACGCACCACCGTCATATTGCGGCCGCCTGAGTAGTGGCCGGTGAACTCGCCGAACGGCCCTTCGATTTCACGCTTGCGCCCTTCAATCACCCCTTCAAGGATAACCTCTGAGCCCCAGGGAACATCAAAGCCGGTCAGCGGCGCGGTGGCGATGGGATACGGGCTTTCGCGCAGCGCGCCCGCCATCTCATATTCTGACTGATCATATTTCAGCGGCGTGGCGCCCATCAGGGTAATAATCGGATCGTTACCCAGGGTGATGGCAATGGGCAGATCCTCACCGCGCTCTTCCGCTTTATGCAGATGCAGCGCGATATCGTGCATCGGTACCGGCTGCAGGCCCAGCTTGCGCTTGCCTTTCACTTCCATCCGGTAAATACCGACGTTCTGCTTGCCGAAGTTGTCCGGGTCAAGCGGATCGCGCGAAACCACACAGGCTTTGTCGAGATAGAAACCACCGTCGCCATCGTTCAGGCGGAACAGCGGCAGAATATCGAACAGGTTGATATCGTCGCCATCAACGGTGTTTTCCGCCCACGCCGGATTGGCGCGACGCTCCGGCGTTACCGGGAATTTATCCCAGCGGCGAATAAATTCATCAATCTGCTTTTTCACCGGCGTGTTTGGCGGCAGCCCCAGCGAAATCGCGTGGTTTTGCCAGGAACCGATGGTGTTCATGGCGACACGGGCGTTGGTAAAGCCGCGAATGTTATCGAACCATAGCGCCGGCGCGCCGTCGCCGATGCGCCCAGTGGCGTTAGCGGCAGCGGCGAGATCCGGCTCGGCATTCACCTCTTCGCTAATTTTTAGCAGTTGCCCCTGCTCATCCAGCGCCTGCAAAAAGCTGCGTAAATCATCAAAAGCCATGACTAATTCTCCTGTGATAAATTCTCGACCGCGCGTAAGCCTTTCCAGCGACGCGCTTTGTGGTATTCGAGACCAAACTGATCCAGCACCCGGGTTACAATATGGTTGGTGATATCCTCTACCGTTTCCGGGTGGTTGTAATAGGCAGGCATGGGCGGCACCATCGCTACGCCCATGCGCGACAGCGCCAGCATGTTCTCCAGATGAATGGTGCTCAGCGGCATTTCACGTGGCACCAGAACCAGCTTGCGCCCCTCTTTCAGCACCACGTCCGCCGCGCGGCCGACTAACCCTTCCGCATAGCCAGCGCGGATACCCGCCAGCGTTTTCATGCTGCAGGGGATAACAATCATGCCGTCGGTACGAAACGATCCTGATGAGATGGTCGCGGCCTGATCCGCAGGGCTATGGCAGAAGTCCGCCAGCGCGGCGACTTCACGAGCGCTATAGGGCGTTTCCAGCTCAATGGTGGTTTTTGCCCATTTCGACATCACCAGGTGCGTTTCCACATCCGGCATTTCGTTCAGCGCTTGCAACAGCGCGACGCCTAACGGCGCGCCGGTCGCCCCGGTCATCCCAATAATCAGTTTCATTCGCTACCTCATACATTGTTCGTATACGAACATTTGTATTAAAACTACGCTCATTCTTGCGAGATCTCAATATCGTTCGCACACGATCGCATCAATAATCAAAAAAATGAGATGTGAAAAGAAGCCGAAAATACGGCTATCATAAAGGTGATATTTTTGTGACGGAGTGTCCATGGAGTTACGTAACGAGGCGTTCCACCTTCTACGCCAGCTTTTTCAACAGCATACCGCGCGCTGGCAGCATGAATTACCGGAACTGACCAAGCCGCAATACGCGGTGATGCGCTCGGTAGCCGAACATCCTGGTATCGAGCAGGTGACGCTTATCGAAGCGGCCGTCAGCACAAAAGCGACGCTGGCGGAGATGCTTAGCCGGATGGAAAAACGCGGGCTGGTACGCCGCGAACACGATCCGAGCGATAAACGTCGCCGCTTTGTCTATCTGACGGATGAGGGGCAGGCGCTGCTGGCAAATTCCATGCCGCAGGGCAATCGGGTCGATGAAGAATTTTTGAGCCGCCTTAACGAAGAGGAGCGCGCGCAGTTTTCCCGGCTGGTGCTGAAAATGATGGAAAATAAAAACGCGGATTAAGCGGTTCGTTCGCGCAGAAAATCGATAAATGCCCGGACCTTGGTTGGCACATGCTGCGCGTCCGGGTAGACGGCGTATACCCCCTGCGATGGAAAAATATACTCTGGCACTACCCGCACCAGCTCCTGCCGCGCGATAGCTTCGGCCACCAGCCACTCCGGGAGTAGCGCCACTCCGCTTCCCGCCAGCGCGAAGCCCATTAACGCTTGTACGCTATCGGCTGAGATCCGCGGTGGTTGCGTAATTTCAAAAGCGATCGATTGCCCTTCGGCGGTCAGGAGCTGCCAGCGTAGCGGCGTCGCCAGGCGCTCGTTAACAATCCACGCCGCCTGCGCCAGGTCGGTAAGCGTGCGCAGCGGATGTTTATCCAGCCAAATCGGCGAGGCCACGGGCACGATGGCAAAACGCGAAATCCGGGCCGCATGATAGCGCGAATCGGCCAGGGTCCCGAGGCGTATCGCGACATCAAAACGTTCAGAGATCAAATCCGCGTGATAAGACGATGAGACGTGACGCACCCGCAGCGCCGGATGTTGACGAGCAAATTCCGCCAGCGCCGGGATAATCACCTGAGCGCCATATTCCGGGGTGGTGGTGATCCGCAATTCACCGCTTAATCCGGCGTGGCTGGCGCGCACCTCATCCTGTAAATTCTCCGCGGCTTTCAACAGCCCGACGCCGCGCTGGTAAAACACCGCCCCGGCTTCGGTGAGCGTTAACCGGCGCGTCGAACGCAGCAGCAACGTCACCCCCAGTTCACTCTCTAGCTGGCGAACGTTAAAACTGACCACCGCTTTGGTCTGCCCAAGCGCCGCCGCAGCAGCAGTAAAGCTTCCGGCATCAACAACGGCGACAAACATGGTAACGCGCTGCAGGTTTAGCATTTGAATAGGGCTTATTGTCAAAAATTTTTAGACAGTATATCCCTGAAAAGCGCATTTATCCGCCCCTGACGCGCGGTTTACAGTAATCCCCTGCATTGCCTGCAGCTTAATCCGGAGAAAACATGAACCCATGGATCCAAGAAGTTATCGACGCCCACGTGATCATTGAACAATGGCTGGGCCGGAAAGAAGGTAGCGCACAAGCGCTGATGAGCCGTTTTGCGCAAGAATTTACAATGGTTCCTATCAGCGGCGCTAAGATGGATTACCCGACGGTAAGCGGCTTTTTCCATAGCGCGGGCGGCAGTCGCCCGGGATTAAGTATCGTGGTTGATAATGCGCAGGTGTTGAGCGAATGGCATGACGGCGGCGCGGTGCTCTACCGCGAAAGCCAGACCCTGCCGGAACAAGGCGAAGTCGTGCGCTGGTCCACGGCGATATTTCAACGCATTGAGGGAAAAATCCTCTGGCGTCATCTGCAGGAAACCCGTATCGGTTAATGCAAAGGAAAAGGCCCAATCGCAGGATTGGGCCTTTTTGAAAGAAAACGATTTATTCGCGGAATAGCGCTTCGATGTTTAGCCCCTGTCCCTGCAGGATCTCCCGCAGGCGGCGCAGGCCTTCCACCTGAATCTGACGCACGCGTTCGCGGGTCAGGCCGATTTCACGACCCACATCTTCAAGCGTTGCGGATTCATAACCCAGCAGCCCGAAACGACGAGCCAGTACTTCGCGCTGTTTGGCGTTCAGTTCGAACAGCCATTTGACGATGCTCTGTTTCATATCATCGTCCTGCGTGGTGTCTTCCGGGCCGTTGTCTTTTTCATCGGCCAGAATATCCAGCAGCGCTTTTTCTGAGTCACCGCCCAGCGGGGTATCCACTGAGGTAATGCGCTCGTTCAGACGCAGCATACGGCTAACGTCATCAACCGGTTTATCCAGCTGTTCGGCTATCTCTTCGGCGCTTGGCTCGTGGTCCAGCTTATGCGACAACTCGCGCGCGGTACGCAGATAAACGTTCAGCTCTTTCACAATATGGATAGGTAAACGAATGGTACGGGTTTGGTTCATAATCGCCCGTTCAATCGTTTGACGGATCCACCAGGTGGCGTAGGTTGAAAAACGGAACCCACGCTCCGGGTCAAACTTCTCAACTGCGCGGATCAGGCCGAGGTTACCTTCTTCAATCAGATCCAGCAGCGCCAGACCACGATTGCTGTAACGACGAGCAATCTTCACCACCAGACGCAGGTTACTTTCAATCATGCGACGGCGTGAAGCAACATCTCCACGTAGTGCGCGACGGGCGAAATAGACTTCTTCTTCGGCCGTCAGCAGCGGGGAATAACCAATCTCACCAAGATACAGCTGTGTCGCATCGAGAACGCGCTGGGTGGCGCCTTGCGACAGCAGCTCTTCCTCAGCCAGATCGCTATCACTGGGTTCCTCTTCTACTAAGGCTTTCTCGTCGAAAACCTCCATTCCGTTCTCATCAAATTCCGCGTCTTCATTTAAATCATGAACTTTCAGCGTATTCTGACTCATAAAGGTGGCTCCTACCCGTGATCCCTGAGCAAAGCACCTTCCGCGACCCATCACTAAACGACGCCGGAGTTATCCTCTTTATGCCTCCACTGAAGGAGGCATATCGCGACCGCCCTGGCGCCTTTCATGGTGTTACGCCTATCCGTACTTTGCCAAATTATCGCTGCGGTAAGTACTGCAGCGGGTTGACGGATTTCCCCTTGTAACGAATTTCAAAATGTAATCTTGTTGAGCTGGTTCCGGTGCTACCCATGGTAGCGATTTTCTGCCCCGCTTTGACTTCCTGTTGCTCCCGAACCAGCATGGTATCGTTATGAGCGTAGGCACTCAGGTAATCATCGTTGTGTTTGATGATAATAAGATTACCGTAACCGCGCAGTGCGTTACCGGCATAGACGACGCGCCCATCGGCGGTCGCGACAATAGCCTGTCCTTTACTGCCTGCAATGTCGATACCTTTATTGCCGCCTTCCGCGCCGCTAAAGTTCTCGATAACCTTGCCATCAGTCGGCCAGCGCCATGATGAGATCGGCGAACTGGTAGACGTACTGCTTGCAGTCGGTTGGGTTGTGCTAACGGTTGATGGCGCCGTAACCGGAGCGACCGCTGTCGTGGTCGTTGCTGGTTTATTATTCGGCAACATCTTAGTAGCACTCTGTTCACCTGAAGATTCAGAATACGTAATAGTCGGTTGTGACGCAACCACTGCGGTGGATTTTTGTGCAGAAGTTGTGGTGGCCGTCGCACCGCCGCTTGCTTGCGCGCTAGCCTGAGATACCGGGTTTTCGCCGGTGATCGGCTGGCCTGCGGAGTTGCCGACCTGCAGCACCTGGCCCACGTTCAGCGCGTACGGCGCCGGGATGTTGTTGCGTTCCGCAAGGTCGCGGAAATCGTTGCCGGTGACCCATGCGATATAGAACAGGGTATCGCCGCGCTTAACGGTATAGGTACTGCCGCCGGTATAGCTGCCTTTCGGAATATCGCCATATTTACGGTTGTAAACGATCTTGCCGTTCACCGTCTGCACCGGTTGCTGAGCCATCGGCTGAACCTGGGTCGGCTGAGTCTGAATTGGCTGGGTCTGCATCGGTTGAATCGGCTGAGCCGGCGGAACTTGCTGCGCGCCGGAGGATGGCGGTGTAATCAGCATCCCGGAATTGGTGCTGGAGGACGCAGCGCCGCTTGCCGAATTCACCGGCGCAGGCGGATTATTGGTATTTGTACACCCGGCCAGCCAGAGTGAAACCAGTGACAACGCCGCAATACGGCTTACGGTAAATTTTGGGCTTCCCGCGCTCATTTATCCCCCAGGAATATGTTAACTGCCAATATCTTGCTTACCGGGCAGCGCCCGGCCAGGACACTGAAAAATGTGTCCACCCTACGCCTAAACTTAGGCAAAAAAAACCTGGAATAATCCGGGTTCAGGCCAGTTCCCCTCTGACGAGCGGAACAAAGCGAACGGCTTCGACGGTATCGATGAAAAATTCGCCGCCGCGGCGACGGATCCGCTTCAGGTACTGATGTTCTTCACCGACAGGCAAAACCAACACGCCGCCTTCATCAAGCTGCGCCATCAGCGCGGCCGGAATTTCCGGCGGCGCGGCGGTGACGATAATCGCGTCAAAAGGCGCGCGAGCCTGCCAACCCTGCCATCCATCGCCATGACGGGTTGAAACATTATGTAAATCAAGTTGTTTAAGACGCCGACGCGCCTGCCACTGCAGGCTCTTAATCCGCTCAACCGAGCAGACGTGGTGCACGAGGTGCGCCAGGATCGCCGTCTGATAGCCGGAGCCAGTGCCAATTTCCAGCACCCTTGAGTCCGGCGTCAGTTCCAGAAGCTCCGTCATCCGCGCCACCATATAAGGCTGCGAGATGGTTTGCCCCTGGCCAATCGGCAGCGCGGTGTTTTCCCACGCCTTATGTTCAAAGGCTTCATCAACGAATTTTTCGCGCGGAACCTGCGCGATTGCCTCGAGGACCCGCTCATCGACGATGCCCTGAGTGCGTAGCTGATTCAACAAACTTTCAACACGTTTACTTACCATTGCGTATCAACCCCGACGCGTTCTAACCAATCGGTTACCACCTCATGTGCCTGATGAGCGGTTAAATCGACATGCAATGGCGTTACGGAAACATAGCCTTCATCCACCGCAGCAAAATCGGTCCCCGGCCCGGCATCGCGCTTATCACCCGGCGGGCCGATCCAGTACAGCGTATTGCCGCGCGGATCTTTTTGCGGGATGACCTGGTCGGCCGGGTGCCGGTTGCCGCAGCGGGTGACGCGAATGCCTTTGATTTGCTCGAGGGGAAGATCCGGCACGTTGATGTTGAGGATCCGCCCGGTACGCAGCGGCTCGCGGCTTAACGCGCGCAGAATGGTGCACGTCACTGCCGCCGCGGTATCGTAATGTTGATAGCCGTTCAGCGAAACGGCAAGGGCGGGAAAACCAAGATGGCGGCCTTCCATCGCGGCCGCGACGGTGCCGGAATAGATAACATCATCGCCAAGATTGGGGCCCGCGTTGATTCCAGAGACCACAATATCCGGGCGCGGGCGCATCAGCGCGTTAACGCCGAGATAAACGCAGTCGGTCGGCGTGCCCATCTGGACGGCGATATCGCCATTTTCAAAGGTGAACGTGCGCAGAGAAGATTCCAGCGTGAGCGAATTTGAGGCGCCGCTGCGATTACGATCGGGTGCAACGACCTGGACCTCGGCAAATTCGCGTAAGGCCTTCGCCAGGGTTTGGATCCCCGGCGCGTGGATACCGTCATCGTTACTCAGCAATATTCGCATAGTCACCCGTTGTATTGATAAGTTCCCTTACCACGCTGGTGGCAAAACTTCCCGCTGGCAGCCAGAAGCGCAGTTCAACAGTGACATCATCCCACCAGTTCCAGCACAATTGCTGCGGATACAGCAGCATCGCCCGGCGCGCGGCTTCAACTTTCTCGCGCGCCAGCAGCGCCTGTAGCGACGTTTCTTCGGCTATCGCGGCTTGCTCGGCGGCCAGCGCGTCGCGTTGGCTGCCCCAGTCGCCGCTGCCCGGCAGCGCAGCGGTAATCATCAGTTCGCGGTTATCGACCCGCGCCTGTAATTCCGCCAACTCTTCGGTGGTTGCCACAAACCAGCTTCCGCGCCCCGCTAATTGTAGCGCATCGCCATCAACAACCTGATTAAATTCCGTTTTTTTTAATCTAATTGCAACTTGCTGATTAAACAACGCGCTGCGAGCCGCCGACAACCAAAAACTGCGTTTATTGCGATCGCGCACCGGTTCGCCGCTCTCTGCCCAGCGCAAAGCGCCCTGCAGGTTACTGCCGCCGATACCAAAGCGTTGCGCGCCGAAATAGTTCGGCACGCCGCCGTCGGCAATTGCCTGCAAGCGCTTTTCGACATCGTCGCGATCGCTGATTTCCCGCAGGATCAGCGTGAACTGGTTGCCCTTCAGCGCGCCTAAACGCAGCTTACGCTTATGGCGTGCATACTCCAGCACCTGGCAGCCTTCGAGCTGAAACTTGCTCAGATCCGGCATCTCTTTGCCCGGCACGCGGGCGCACAGCCACTGTTCGGTGACCGCGTGCTTATCCTTTTGCCCGGCAAAGCTCACTTCGCGCGCATGGATTTTAAGGAATTTCGCCAGCGCATCGGCAACAAAACGGGTGTTGCAGCCATTTTTCAGAATCCGCACCAGCACATGTTCGCCTTCGCCATCAGGGGCGAAACCGAGGTCTTCGACCACCAGAAAGTCTTCCGGATTGGCCTTCAGCCGCCCCTGGCCCAGCGGCTTGCCGTGCAGGTATGTTAAGTCATCAAAGGCGATCATTGCGCAGCCTTACGCAGCAGCGCCACCGCTTCACAGGCGATGCCTTCGCCACGGCCGGTGAAGCCAAGCTTCTCGGTGGTGGTCGCTTTCACATTGACATCGTCCATATGGCAGCCGAGATCTTCGGCGATAAACACGCGCATCTGCGGGATATGCGGCAGCATTTTTGGCGCCTGGGCGATGATGGTGACGTCAACGTTGCCAAGGGTATATCCCTTCGCCTGAATCCGCCGCCACGCTTCACGCAGCAGCTCCCGGCTATCCGCGCCTTTAAAGGCCGGATCGGTATCCGGGAACAGTTTGCCGATGTCGCCGAGCGCCGCGGCGCCCAGCAGCGCGTCGGTCAGCGCATGTAGCGCGACATCGCCATCGGAATGGGCGAGCAGCCCTTTCTCATAAGGAATACGTACCCCGCCAATAATAATTGGCCCTTCACCGCCAAAAGCGTGTACGTCAAAACCGTGTCCAATTCGCATTAAGCCTTCTCCTGGTGTCGGGAACGGGTAAGGTAAAATTCGGCCAGCGCCAGATCTTCCGGGCGCGTTACTTTAATATTATCAGCTCGTCCGGCGACCAATTCGGGATGGAAGCCGCAGTACTCCAGCGCCGACGCTTCATCGGTGATGGTCGCGCCTTCATCCAGCGCGCGCGTCAGGCAGTCAAATAGCAGTTCACGCGGGAAAAATTGCGGCGTCAGCGCATGCCATAAATCATTGCGTTCAACGGTATGGGCGATCGCGGTTTTGCCCGGTTCGGCACGCTTCATGGTATCGCGCACCGGCGCCGCCAGTATGCCGCCGACGCGGCTGGTCGCGCTCAGCGCCAGCAGTCGCGAGAGATCGTCCTGATGCAGGCACGGTCGCGCGGCATCATGAACCAGCACCCATTGCGCATCCGCTAACGCTTTTAGCCCCGCCAGTACCGAATCGGCGCGCTCGGCGCCGCCGTCAACGACGGTGACCTGCGGATGATGGGCTAAGGGAAGTTGACTAAAGCGGAGGTCGCCGGGGCTGACGGCGATCACCACCCGCTGAACGCGTTCGTTCGCCAGTAGCGCGGCGACCGAATGTTCGAGAATCGTTTTGTTACCGATTGAGAGATATTGTTTCGGGCACTCCGTTTGCATACGGCGGCCAAAACCGGCTGCCGGCACCACGGCGCAAACGCCCGGAAAAGTGGCTGCCATATTGTCATCCTGGGCTTGTTTATCGATTATTCTGCGCAGAACCCTGATTGCGTTTTGAGGCATCCGGCACCAGACGATAGAACGTTTCGCCCGGGCGGGTCATGCTGAGTTCATTGCGTGCGCGTTCTTCGATCGCTTCCTGACCGCCGTTGAGATCGTCAATTTCGGCGAAAAGCTGATCGTTGCGCGCTTTTAATTTGGCGTTAGTGGCCTGCTGAGCGGAGACATCGTCATTAACCCGGCTATAGTCGTGCAAACCATTTTTGCCAAACCACAGCGAGTACTGTAGCCAGACCAGCAAAGCTAATAATAGCAGCGTTAATTTACCCATCCTGCCCCCTGAAAAACGGCATCATCATCCCATAACTCGCCGGAGTACTCTACCCTGGCGCGCGGACGATGCCGCGTAACGCGGGGACTGTACCACATTTTTGCGATGGATACCCAGGCTTGATTCATCCCAAAAAGGCTATCCCAACAGCCAGAGGAACAGCAGACCAAACATCAGCCCGACGGTTAAAATCGTCGCGCAAACGCTGTAAATCAGCTTGCCGTCCAGTAATGAATGTAGCGCAATACCGACCACCACGGCGACCGGCATAATGGCAAGGAAGAAAGGCCAGGTGTAGAGGAAGAAAAAGAGCGTATTACCGCCATACAAGAGGAAGGGAATACCCAGCGCCAGCAGCCACGAAATAAAGCCCACGGCGGCGCCCGACAAAGACCAGGTGGTCTCGTCGCTGGCCGCCGGAGGCGGTTCTGAACGAATAATACTGAGGTTCTGGGTATTGCGCATATCGAATCCTGTTGACCGGCCGACCGGCACCCCTCGATGCCGTTGCCTTTTCAGGATCTGATAATATCGCTCTGTCGAAGCAGGTCTAATAGTTGGTGCACCAAATTTGTTACCAATTGTTCACCATCCAGATGAATTTCAGCATTCTCCGGGGATTCATAGACCGAATCAATACCGGTAAAATTGCGCAACTCCCCTGCCCGCGCCTTCTTGTACAATCCTTTTGGATCCCGCGTCTCACAGATGGCTAACGGGGTATCGACAAAGACCTCGATAAAGCGTCCCTCTCCCAAACGCTCACGCACCATCTGCCGTTCCGCACGATGCGGAGATATAAATGCCGTCAATACAACCAGCCCGGCATCGACCATCAGCTTAGCCACTTCACCGACGCGGCGAATGTTCTCTTTGCGATCGTCGTCACTGAATCCCAGATCGCTGCACAGCCCGTGACGCACATTATCGCCGTCAAGCAAATAGGTGCTTACGCCAAGCTCGTGCAACGCCTCTTCCAGCGCCCCGGCGACGGTGGATTTACCCGACCCCGAGAGGCCGGTAAACCACAGCACCACGCCGCGATGGCCATGGTGCCGCTCGCGCTGCTCTCGGGTCACCGGATGCGCATGCCAGACGACGTTTTCGTCATGCCGGGCCATTACTTGCCTCCCAGCAGATCGCGCGCGTCCCAGTGCGGGAAGTGTTTACGAATCAATTGATTCAGTTCCAGTTCAAACGCGCTGTACTGCGACGTCGGGGCCTGCGCCTGCAGGTGCGGTTCGTTGACCATTCCCGCGCCAACCGTCACGTTGCTCAGGCGATCGATAAAGATAAGCCCGCCGGTCACCGGGTTGTCCTGATACGGATCGAGCACCAGCGGCTCGTCAAAGGTTAGCTCCACCAGCCCGATGCCGTTCAGCGGCAGCGTGTCGACTTCCCGCTGGGTCAGATTGTTGATGTCCACCTGATAGCGGATAGCGTCAACGCGGGCGCGGGTTTTCTTGCCAGCCACTTTAATGTCATAGCTCTGGCCCGGCGACAGCGCCTGTTCCGCCATCCACACGACGTCGATGCTGGCGCTTTGTACCGCAGGCAGCGAGGCTTCAGCGTCAACCAGCAAATCGCCGCGGCTGATGTCGATTTCATCTTTCAGAACGATAGTGATCGCTTCCCCCGCCCCGGCCTGAGGCAGGTCGCCGTCAAAGGTGACAATACGCGCCACGTTCGACTCGACGCCCGACGGCAATACCTTCAGGCGCTGGCCAACGGTGACCGTACCGGAAGCGACGGTGCCGGAGAAACCGCGGAAATCCAGGTTCGGACGGTTCACGTACTGCACCGGGAAGCGCAGCGGCTGGCTTTCAACCTCGCGCTGGATGTCAACGGTTTCCAGCACTTCCAGCAGCGTCGGGCCGCTGTACCACGGCATTTTATCACTCTGGGTGGCGACGTTATCCCCTTCCAGCGCCGAGAGCGGCACGAAACGGATATCAAGCTTGCCCGGTAGCTGTTCGGCGAAGGTCAGATAATCTTCACGAATTTCATTGAAGCGCGCTTCGCTGAACTCGACGAGATCCATTTTGTTCACCGCGACCACCAGGTGCTTAATCCCTAATAGTGTAGAGATAAAGCTGTGGCGGCGAGTCTGGTCGAGCACGCCTTTGCGGGCGTCAATCAGCAGGATCGCCAGATCGCAGGTGGACGCGCCGGTCGCCATATTGCGGGTGTACTGCTCATGGCCCGGCGTGTCGGCAATGATAAATTTGCGTTTCTCAGTCGAGAAGTAGCGATAGGCGACATCAATGGTGATGCCCTGCTCGCGCTCGGCCTGCAGGCCATCCACCAGCAGCGCCAGATCCAGTTTCTCGCCCTGAGTACCGTGACGCTTGCTGTCATTGTGCAGGGAAGAGAGCTGATCTTCATAAATCTGGCGCGTATCGTGCAGCAGGCGGCCAATCAAGGTACTTTTGCCGTCATCGACGCTGCCGCAGGTCAGAAAACGCAGCAGGCTTTTGTGCTGTTGCGCGTGCAGATAAGCTTCTACGCCGCCTTCTTTAGCAATTTGTTGTGCAATCGTAGTGTTCATGGCGGCTCCTTAGAAATACCCCTGACGTTTTTTCAGCTCCATGGAGCCTGCCTGGTCGCGGTCAATGACGCGCCCCTGACGTTCGCTGGTGGTGGATACCAGCATCTCTTCAATAATTTCCGGCAGCGTTTGCGCGTTGGACTCTACCGCGCCGGTCAGCGGCCAGCAGCCGAGGGTACGGAAGCGCACCATCTGCTTTTTGATCATCTCGCCCGGCTGCAGATCGATACGGTCGTCATCAATCATCATCAGCATGCCATCACGCTCCAGTACCGGGCGCTCTGCCGCCAGGTACAGCGGAACGATTTCAATATTTTCCAGGTAGATGTACTGCCAGATATCCAGCTCGGTCCAGTTAGAGAGCGGGAAGACGCGAATGCTTTCGCCTTTGTTAATCTGGCCGTTGTAGTTGTGCCACAGCTCCGGACGCTGATTTTTCGGGTCCCAGCGGTGGAAACGATCGCGGAAGGAGTAAATACGCTCTTTAGCGCGGGATTTTTCTTCATCACGACGCGCGCCGCCGAATGCGGCATCAAAGCCGTATTTGTTCAGCGCCTGCTTCAGGCCTTCGGTTTTCATGATATCGGTGTGCTTGGCGCTGCCGTGAACGAACGGGTTGATGCCCATCGCCACCCCTTCCGGGTTTTTATGCACCAGCAGTTCGCAGCCATAGGCTTTGGCGGTACGGTCACGGAATTCATACATCTCACGGAATTTCCAGCCGGTATCAACGTGCAGCAGCGGGAACGGCAGGGTCCCCGGATAAAACGCTTTGCGCGCCAGATGCAGCATTACGCTGGAATCTTTACCGATGGAATACATCATCACCGGGTTAGAGAATTCGGCGGCCACCTCACGAATGATATGGATGCTTTCCGCCTCCAGTTGCCGCAGGTGAGTGAGTCGTTTTTGGTCCATAACCGTTCCTTAAGCCAGATTTACCACAGAAGAGTTAAACCCTTCCGCTGTCGTTGTGTGTTGAAACCAGGCGAGCTGCTGATGCAGCTGTACCACTTCGCCCACCACCAGTAGCGCGGGCATTGGGGCATCTTTCGCCAGATGTTCGAGCTGTTGTAACGTACCTGTCAGCGTCTGCTGATCCTCGCGAGTGCCGCGGGAAATCACCGCCACCGGAGTATTCGCGTCGCGGCCATGGGCGATCAGCTGAGCGCTGATGTCCGCCGCTTTCATGGTGCCCATGTAAATCGCCAGCGTTTGTTGGCTCTTCGCCAGCAGCGCCCAATCAAACGGCGCGCTGTCAGATTTATAGTGACCGGTGACGAAAACTGCGCTTTGCGCATAATCGCGATGGGTCAGCGGAATGCCGGCATAGGCCGTCGCGCCCGCCGCGGCGGTAACGCCTGGCACCACCTGGAACGGGATCCCGGCAGCGGCGGCGGCCTGCAGTTCTTCCCCGCCGCGCCCGAAGATAAACGGATCGCCGCCCTTCAGGCGCACCACCGTTTTCCCCGCTTTGGCGGCCTCCACCAGCATTTGATTCGTTTCGTGCTGCGGAACGGAGTGCTCGCCCGCGCGCTTGCCAACGCAGATCATTTCGGCATCGCGGCGCACCAGTTCCCGCACGCTCTCGGTCACCAGATGGTCATAAAACACCACGTCCGCCTGTTGAATCGCCTGCAGGCCGCGTAGCGTCAGCAACCCGGCATCCCCCGGCCCGGCGCCTACCAGAATAATTTCGCCCACGCTGCGTTCCGGCCTGTCGAGTTCATCCTGCAGCGCCCGTTCCGCCGCCGCGTGGTTACCGGCCACCATCAGGCTGGCAAAACGCCCGGTGAAAACGCGCTCCCAGAAGCGACGACGCGCTTCGGTGGTGGTCAGCCGGGTTTTCAGATGATGGCGCCAGTAGCTCGCCGTTTCAGCCAGTCGCCCCAAATTTGTGGGCAGTAGCGCTTCGATTTTTTCACGCAGAATGCGCGACAGCACCGGCGCCTTGCCGCTGGAGGAGATCGCCACCAGCAGCGGCGACCTGTCGACAATAGAAGGAAAGACGAATGAGCACAGTTGCTGGTCATCCACCACGTTCACCAGGCGGTAACGCGCGTTAGCCGCGGCAAACACCCGCTGGTTAAGTTCACGATCGTCGGTGGCGGCAATCACCAGAAATACATCGTCCACCTGCTGCTCATCAAAGGCGGTTGCCCGCCAGCTGATTTGCTGACGTTCAACCTGTTCAGCGAGCTCCGGCGACAGGACGGCGGCGACCACCTGTACCTTCGCCTGCGCCCGCAGCAAGAATTTAATCTTACGGACGGCAATTTCACCGCCGCCGATAACCAGCACGGGTCTCTCTTTCAACTCGGCAAACAGGGGCAAGTAATCCACGGCGCAACAACTCTCTTACATTCAGCAATAGAGGGACTATAGGGGGCGGCCTTGAGCAAATGAAATTACGAAATGGAATGAGTTGTGACGCAAAAGAATAACGAGCTGGAAATCTAAATATCAAAAAGTGCTTAACACGCTCATTTTCCGCTATTTAAGAGCAAATGAAATTGTTTAAGCGCCGTCACAGTTTCATACTAACGCGGTCGAAATGTTTCGCTTGTGTAAGGACCCATTATGTTTTCCGCGATGTGCCGCCGTCTGCTGCCGCTGGCGCTTGGCACAGGTTTTGTCTTCTCCGCCGCTCCGGCATTCAGCGCCCTGGGCGACACCGCCAATACCCAGGCCCGCCATATTGCTACCGTCTTCCCCGGAAGAATGACCGGTACGCCGGCCGAGATGCTATCAGCCGATTATCTTCGTCAACAGTTTGCCCAGATGGGTTATCAGAGCGACGTACGTAGCTTTAATACCCGCTACATCTATACCGACAGCAATCAACGTAAGAACTGGCACAACGCCACCGGCAGCACGGTTATCGCCGCGCATGAAGGCCAGTCTCGCCAGCAAATCATTATTATGGCGCACCTCGATACCTACGCGCCGCAGAGCGATAAAGACGTTGAGAACAACCTTGGCGGCCTGACGCTGCAGGGGATCGACGATAACGCAATGGGGCTCGGCGTGCTGCTGGAGCTGGCGGAACATTTAAAGAACGTCCCCACCCGTTACGGCATTCGCTTTATCGCCACCAGCGGCGAGGAAGAAGGCCGCCTGGGCGCGCAAAACATACTTAAACGCATGAGCGAGGCGGAAAAGAAAAATACGCTACTGGTGATTAATCTCGATAACCTGGTGGTCGGCGATAAGCTCTATTTCAATAGCGGGCGCAGCACGCCGGCATCGGTACGCAAGCTGACCCGCGATCGCGCGCTGGCTATCGCCCGTAGTCACGGTATCGCCGCGTTCACCAATCCAGGGCTGAATCCGGAGTTCCCGAAAGGCACCGGCTGCTGTAACGATGCCAGCGTTTTTGATAGCGCCGGGATCCCGGTACTCTCTGTGGAAGCGACTAACTGGTCATTGGGTAAAAAGGATGGCTATCAGCAGCGCAGTAAAACCCGTAGCTTCCCGCAGGGGACCAGCTGGCATGATGTACAACTGGATAACCAACAGTATATCGACAAAGCGCTGCCGGGAAGGATCGAGCACCGCGGGCGCGATGTAGTCAAAGTGATGCTGCCGCTGGTGAAAGAGCTGGCGAAAGTTGAGAAGAAAAAGTGATTTTCGCAAAGCGAACCCGCGGTATAGCCCGCGTGTCCGCTTTGGAATAACACTCTCCGGCATAGCGCATCGCTTAGCCTTCGTGCAATCCGCACTCCCGCTTGAGGCCAAAGAATCGGGTTTCTTCTTCCGCCATACCGGGTTCCCATTTACGGGTAGTGTGAGTGTCACCAACGGACAAATACCCCTGCTCCCAGAGCGGGTGGTATTTCAGGCCGTGCTTTTGCAGATACTGATAAACCGTCCGGTTATCCCAGTCGATAATCGGCAGCAGCTTAAAGACGCCGCGCTGGATAGCCAGCACCGGTAAATGCGCCCGGCTGCCGGACTGCTCGCGGCGCAGGCCAGCAAACCAGGTGCGGGTGTTGAGCTCCTTCAGCGCCCGGTTCATCGGCTCGACTTTGTTGATTTCATTGTACTTCTCAATGCCTTCAACGCCCTGCTCCCACAGTTTGCCATAACGCGCTTCCTGCCAGGCGGCGCTTTCCGTCGCCCGGTAGACTTTAAGGTTCAGGTTGAGCTTCTCGGTCAATTCATCAATAAACTGATAGGTTTCCGGGAACAGATAGCCGGTATCGGTCAGGATCACCGGAATGTCCGGGCGCAGCTGGTTCACCAGATGCAGGCTGACTGCCGCCTGAATACCAAAGCTTGAAGAGAGCGCATAGTCGCCGGGCAGGTTTTCCAGCGCCCACGCCACGCGTTCTTCGGCGCTGAGTTTTTCCAGCTGAGTGTTAACTTCCGCCAGCGCCATGACGCGTTCTACTTTAGGCAGATCGTTCAGCGCGTTTAGATCGAGTTTGGACATAGATTCCTCACTGTGTGCCTTGCCTGATGGCGCTTCGCTTATCAGGCCTACGCGAACGGTAGGCCTGATAAAGCATTCATGCCGCTATCCGGCAATTCAGGTTATTCCCAGAAATCACGCGCCGGGTCGAGCACCGGGCGAATGATGCCCGCACGCACCGTAAAGTCGCCGAAGCCTTCACCCGCTTCGCGCTCTTTCGCCCAGCGCCCTACCAGCTCGTCGAGCGAAGCAAGGATCTCCGGCTCGGTGATATTTTCACGATACATTCGTGGAATGCGCGTCCCGCTGCGGTTGCCGCCGATATGCAGGTTATAGCGGCCAGGGGCTTTACCCACCAGGCCAACTTCCGCCAACATCGCGCGGCCGCAGCCGTTCGGGCAACCCGTGACGCGGGTTACGATATGCTCGTCGCCAACGCCGTGCTTGCTCATCACCTCTTCGACCTTGTCGATAAACGACGGCAAGAAACGCTCGGCTTCGGCCATCGCTAACGGACAGGTCGGGAACGACACGCAGGCCATTGAGTTCTCACGCTGCGCCGTGACGGCATTCATCAGGCCATGATCGCGGGCCAGTTTCTCAATCCGCGCTTTCTGATCTTCCGGTACGCTGGCGATGATCAGGTTCTGGTTGGCGGTGATGCGGAATTCACCTTTGTGAATCTTCGCGATCTCCAGCAGGCCAGTTTTTAGCGGGCGGCCCGGATAATCCAGAATACGGCCGTTCTCAATAAACAGCGTCAGGTGCCAGTTATTATCGATACCCTTAACCCAGCCGATGCGGTCGCCGCGGCCGGTAAACTCGTACGGACGAATCGGTTCGAATTTGATCCCGGCACGACGCTCAACTTCCGCCTTGAAGGTCTCCACGCCGACGCGCTCAAGGGTATATTTGGTTTTCGCGTTTTTACGATCGGTACGATTACCCCAGTCGCGCTGGGTGGTCACGACCGCTTCCGCCACTGCCAGGGTATGCTCCAGCGGCAGATAGCCAAACTCGCTGGCGGTACGCGCATAGGTTTTCTTATTACCGTGCTCGATAGACAACCCGCCGCCCACCAGCAGGTTAAAGCCGACAAGCTTGCCGTTTTCCGCTATCGCCACGAAGTTCATATCATTGGCGTGCAGATCGATATCGTTCTGCGGCGGGATCACCACCGTCGTTTTGAATTTACGCGGCAGATAGGTCTGGCCGAGGATCGGTTCCTCGTCGGTGGTGGCGACCTTTTCCTGATCTAACCAGATCTCAGCATAGGCGCGGGTACGCGGCAGCAGATGTTCGGAGATCTTCTTCGCCCACTCGTAGGCTTCGGCGTGCAGCTGCGACTCAAACGGGTTCGAGGTGCACAGCACATTGCGGTTCATGTCGTTGGCGGTCGCCAGCGCGTCCAGGCCAACGGAGTGCAGCATCTGATGCACCGGCTTCACGTTCTTCTTCAGAATACCGTGGAACTGGAAAGTCTGACGGTTGGTCAGACGAATACTACCGTAGATGGTGTTATCCGCGGCGAATTTATCAATCGCCTGCCACTGTTTGGTGGTGATAACGCCGCCCGGCAGACGGCAGCGCAGCAGCATCGCGTGGCGCGGCTCCAGTTTCTGCGCCGCGCGTTCCGCGCGAATATCGCGGTCGTCCTGCTGGTACATACCGTGGAAGCGGATGAGCAGGAAGTTGTCGCCTTTAAAACCGCCGGTCAGGCCGTCATTTAAATCTTCCGCGATGGTGCCGCGCAGGTAGTTGCTCTCGATCTTCATACGCTCGGCGTCGGAGAGTTTACCTTCGACCACCAGCGGGCCAGGATGTTTTTCGCTCATTAGTAGACATCTCGCTGATAACGGCGCTCAACGCGCAGCTCACTTAAAAATTCGTCCGCCGCTTCGGCGTCCATCGCGCCGTATTCGGCAATCACTTCCAGTAACGCCTGCTCGACGTCTTTCGCCATACGATTGGCATCGCCGCAGACATAAATATGGGCGCCGTCGTTAATCCAACGCCACACTTCAGCCCCCTGCTCGCGCAGTTTGTCCTGTACATAGATTTTTTGTTGTTGATCGCGGGACCAGGCCAGGTCGATTCGGCTCAGCACGCCCTCTTTGACGTAGCTCTGCCATTCCACCTGATAGAGGAAATCTTCCGTGAAATGCGGATTGCCGAAGAACAACCAGTTCTTCCCTTCCGCCCCTTCCGCCGCGCGCTGCTGCATAAAGGCGCGGAACGGCGCAATCCCGGTTCCAGGGCCAATCATGATAACCGGGGTTTGCGGGTTAGCAGGCAGACGGAAATTGTCATTGTGTTCGATAAAGATGCGCACTTCGCCATCTTCTTCCACGCGGTCGGCGAGGAAGCTGGACGCGCCGCCGGCGCGAGCGCGGCCTTCGATGTCATAACGCACGACGCCAACGGTAACGTGGACTTCGTTTTCCGCTTCCGCCTGCGAGGACGCAATAGAGTAGAGGCGCGGCGTTAGCGGGCGCAGCAGGCCGATTAAGGCTTCGGCATCCAACTGTGCCGGCGAGAAGCGCACCATATCGACGATAGGCGTCGTCGCGGCATAGTGCTGCAACTGCGCTTTATCGCCGACCAGCGGCAGCAGCGTTTCACTGCGGGTCAGGGTGGCATAGTTCTCAACAATATTGGCGGTATTGACCGTCAGCTCAAAATGCCACTCCAGCGCTTGCGCCAGCGGCAGCGTTTTGCCTTCTACCGTGACCGGTTCATCACCCTTAAGCCACAGCAGCTCCACCAGCTCTTTGACCAGCGCCGGATCGTTCTGATACCACACGCCTAGCGCATCTCCCGGCTGATAACGCAGGCCGGAATCACCCAGATCGATCTCGATATGACGGACATCTTTTTCCGAGTCGCGACCGGTTATTTTCTGATTCACAGCAAGCGTCGCCGTCAGCGGCGCTTCTTTGGTATACGGACTGGTATGAATTTCATTCACTGCGCCGCTGGTAGCAAGCTGGGCAGGCGCTGCCGTCGGCGCACGCGCTTTCAGCACATCCACTACGCGAGCGCGCCATTCCGCCGCCGCGGCTTGATATTCAACGTCGGCGTCAACGCGATCGAGCAGACGTTCGCCGCCCAGTTCGGCCAGTTTGCTATCGAAATCTTTGCCGGACTGGCAGAAAAACTCATAGGAGGTATCGCCGAGACCAAACACCGCGAAGGCGGTGCCATCGAGCTTCGGCGCTTTCTTTGAAAACAAGAATTTATGCAATGCGACGGCCTCTTCCGGCGGCTCACCTTCACCCTGAGTCGACGTCACCACTACCAGCAGTTTTTCACCGGCGATTTGTTTGAATTTATAGTCGCCAGCGTTCACCAGTTTCACGTTCAGCTGCGCGGCCTGTAAATCGTCGCGCAGCGCTTCGGCAACCCGACGCGCGTTGCCGGTCTGCGAAGCGGAAATCAGGGTGATGGCCGGCGCTTCTACCGCCTGAACGGGCGCGCTTACCACGGCGCCGGGCTGCTGATTCAGCATGCCCCAGAAGTAGCCGGACACCCAAGCCAGTTGGGTTGGCGTAAAGTCAGTCGTGGCCGCCTGTAGGCGCGCCAGTTGCTCCGGGTTTAGCGGCAGCAGATTGGAAGGTGGGGCCTGTGTCGTCATGCGTCGTTATGTTCCAGTAAGCAAAGCTGTTATTCACGCCCTGTCAGCGCGACAAAAACAGAAGAGATTGTAAGGTTAACGGCGGGCATACTAACAATTAAAGAAGGGATGGAAATAACAAATAACCAAATGGACTAACCTGTTTTAGTTATAGTTATTAACAACAAAAACGATTAGTTAACCTGTTGAAAAATAATAAATTAAGTCATCAAAACACCACAAAAATGGCGATTTTGCGTTCAGGGCCGTTTTAGTTAATGCTAAAAAATGTACTTTCCGGTACCCTACGGCGGTTTTTTTCGTCCTGTTGAGAGTTAATGATGTCCACCACGCTGTTTAAAGATTTCACCTTCGAAGCCGCCCACCACCTGCCGCACGTACCGAAAGGCCACAAATGCGGTCGCCTGCATGGTCACTCTTTTATGGTGCGTCTGGAGATTACCGGTGAAGTCGATCCCCATACCGGGTGGATCATGGATTTCGCCGAGCTGAAAGCCGCGTTTAAACCGACCTACGATCGTTTAGACCACTATTACCTGAACGATATCCCAGGACTGGAGAACCCAACCAGCGAAGTGCTGGCCAAATGGATTTGGGATCAAATGAAACCGCAGGTTCCTCTGCTGAGCGCGGTAATGGTAAAAGAGACCTGCACCGCAGGCTGCGTCTATCGCGGCGAGTAATGCCCTGTCTATCCGCCATCCGGCTGCTGCCATGGCGGTTTTCTGTTTCATCCCACGCCGTTGGAATCAACGCACCAGATAGCCGCCATCCACCGCCAGAATATGACCGTTAACGTAATCCGAGGCCCGGCTGGCGAGGAACACAACGGCGCCCATTAAATCCTGCGCTTCTCCCCAACGGCCTGCGGGTATATGCGCAAGTACGCGTCGGTTCTCTTTTGGGATACTGCGGGTGATAGCGGTCATGGCAGTTTCGTAATAGCCAGGCGCGATGCCGTTAACCTGAATATTATGCGGGCCCAGCTCATCGCAGTAGGCTTTGGTTAAGCCAGCCAGCGCATGCTTGGTGGCGGCATAGGCCGGCGACCAGCTGCCGCCGAGATAAGAAAACACCGAACAGATATTAATAATCTTACCGCTTCGCCGCGGAACCATAATTTTCGCGGCTTCGTGGCTGAGCTCGAACGCTGCGGTCAGGTTAGTCTCGATCATCGGATCCCAGTCTGTTCGCCCAAAGCGCAGCACCTTATTCAACTGACAAATACCGGCATTGTTCACCAGAATATCAACGGTACCGAAACGTTCGCAGCAGGCGGCGATAATCCGCTGCGGCATACCGCCATCGGTGATATCCGCCAGCATGAATTCCAGCTCAACGCCCTGCTGTTCGATAAGTTTGCGGGTTTGCGTGTGTTCTTCGCGCAGAGCGGGAACAAACAGATTCGCGCCGGCGGTCGCCAGAGCAACGGCAAAAGCCTGCCCCAGGCCGCTATTACCACCGGTAACGATAGCGGTTTTCCCCTTGAGCGAGAAGAAGTCCATAGAGAAGGCAGTGGATGGATCAATTGGCTGCATGGTTAACTCGTTCCTTAAGTCAACGTATCAGCCGCCCGCTTCAGGCGGCTGAATTAATGCGCCAATGATAGCACTGCTGTCATGAAGGCGTATCTCAACCCCGGCGCTGAAATCGAGTGCAAAGATGAATTCATATATGAAGAAGAGAGCTGCCGGGCGGTTAGCAACCAACCCGGCAATGAAAGCGGGTATCAGGCGATGTTCAGGTATTTATGCGTCTGCATGGATAAGCGCCAGTTTCGGGCGATACAGGTCTCAATGCACAGCCGCGTGGCATCTTCTTTTTGGCTAATCGGCTGCAAGGCAATAATACGCGGCTTTTCATCGGCCAGCGTTTCCAGCAGTTCATCCAGCGCTTCGATATCGCGCACGCGGCCAACCGGATGCTTGATTTCATCGGCGCGCTGCAGCGCCTGCGAAAGCACATCATAGCCGCCGCGCATGTTCACTTTCGGCGAGACCGTGACCCAGGTGTTGTGGCTGCAGCGCACTTCATGGGTACCGCTGGTTTCAATCTGGCAGCTGAAACCATGTTGCTCAAGCAGATCGGTCAACGGCGTGAGATCGTGAATACAGGGCTCGCCGCCGGTAATCACGACGTGACGGGCGGTCCATCCCTGACGGCCAATGATCGCCAGCAGATCGTCGCTGGTCGCCGGGCCCCACTTATCGCTCTCTTTGGTTTTAGCGAGGATACTAAATAGAGACACTTCCCGATCGGCCAGCTTATCCCAGGTATGTTTGGTATCGCACCAGGCGCAACCAACCGGGCATCCCTGCAAACGAATAAAAATGGCAGGCACGCCGGTAAAGTAACCCTCGCCTTGCAAGGTCTGGAACATCTCGTTAATCGGGTACTGCATAGTCATCTCTGTTCAGGTGGTAAAAAGGTATTATCGCAGATTCAGGCGCTCAGGTCTTGTCCTCAGCTGCGATTACCAGACCCCATCGTCAGCTTTTCGTAAGCCATCTTTTTATATTAGCTAGCAAACTATAAAATAAGCACAAAATGTATTTACGATATTTTGAGTATTATTTTAGCATGCGCCGCACTTGGTCATTGAATTGGATTATTTATTACTTTCTTCAGATGTATCTGCGCGCGGATAAAGATGTAACAAAGAATGTCTTTGATGATCGTAATGACATTATCCATCGCTGTCCAAAGCAACAAAAAGAAATTATTAATCAACGATGTACAAACCGATACATGAAACAATGAATCTTTTATCTTCGCCCAGGGTCAAATTCAATTCACTTGATTTCCATAGCTTAAAATAAGCTTAAGAAAGCGCTTGTTGCCGCCTGTTTTTATTTAATCTCCGTTTAATTTTCCGCGCCTAGAATCCAGTCGACCAACCATGAGAGACTGCATTCATGAATACATTATTAATTACAGGCGTTACCGGATTTCTGGGTGGAGCGGTATTAGAGAATATCCTCAATAATGAAAATGGGATTAATCTATTGCTCCTGGTGCGAGCCAATAACGATGAAGCGGCTCTGGCCCGGGTGAAGGAAAACCTGCGTAAATTCAATATTGCAGAGGAGAAGCTGGCCGCATTAACCCCCCGGCAGATCCTGCTCGGCGATTTGTCATCACCGGAGACGTTCCTGAGCGACCCGCGTCTGGAGCAGGTCACTCACGTGATCAACAGCGCCGCCGTCGCCTCATTTGGTAATAATCCACTCATCTGGAAAGTGAACGTCGAAGGAACGTTCAAATTTGCCCAACGGATGTCCCGTGTAGCTGGACTACAACGTTTTCTCCACGTCGGCACCGCGATGTCTTGTACCCCGGAGCCAGATTCACTGGTCGCAGAAAGCGCTGAATTCCGCGAGCACGCCGAGCATCTGGTGGAGTATACCCATTCCAAATCGACGATTGAGCGCCTGATGCAGGAGCAATGTCCGACGTTACCGTTAGCCATCGCCCGCCCTTCTATCGTCGTTGGTCATACTCATCACGGTTGCCAGCCCTCAAGCAGCATTTTTTGGGTGTTCAGCATGGGGCTGATGCTGCAAAAATTCCTCTGCTCCCTGGAAGACCGTGTTGACGTGATCCCGGTCGACTACTGCGCCGATGCGCTGCTGATGTTATTACAACGCCCGTTGGCGCGTGGTGAAGTCGTGCATATCTCCGCCGGAGAAGAAAACAGCGTGAAATTTGCGGAAATCGATCGCGCGATGGCCTCAGCGCTGGAGCAGGCTCCGGTAGGCGACCGATACGCGCAGGTCAGCTACGAGACGCTGGTTAAAATGCGCCGTGAGTTGAAGGATATTTTTGGCCCGTGCAACGAGCGCCTGATGCTCAAAGCGATGCGCCTGTATGGCGCCTTCGCGACGCTTAACGTCCGCTTCAGCAATGATAAGCTGCTCAGCCTGGGCATGCCCAAACCGCCGCGCTTCACCGATTATATCGACCGCTGCGTACAAACCACCCGCGGGCTCTCTATCCCGCAGCAGATGGCCGTCGATTTCAAGTAAGTGCAATTAGCAGGTAAAAAAAATGCCAGTCCGCAGACTGGCATTTTTATTTCACAAAAAGTCAGGATTAAGCCTGGCCTTTGATCTCTTTACGACCGTTGTACGGCGCTTTTTCACCCAGCGCTTCTTCGATACGAATCAGCTGGTTGTATTTAGCAACGCGGTCAGAACGGCTCATAGAACCAGTTTTGATCTGGCCTGCAGCGGTACCAACAGCCAGGTCAGCGATGGTAGCGTCTTCAGTTTCGCCAGAACGGTGAGAGATGACAGCGGTGTAGCCAGCGTCTTTCGCCATCTTGATTGCAGCCAGAGTTTCGGTCAGAGAACCGATCTGGTTGAATTTGATCAGGATGGAGTTAGCGATGCCTTTTTCGATGCCTTCTTTCAGGATCTTGGTGTTGGTTACGAACAGATCGTCACCAACCAGCTGGATTTTGTCGCCCAGTACTTTGGTCTGGTATGCGAAACCGTCCCAGTCAGACTCGTCCAGACCATCTTCGATGGAGACGATCGGGTACTGTTTGGTCAGCTCTTCCAGGAAGTGGGTGAACTCTTCAGAAGTGAACGCTTTGTTGCCTTCGCCAGCCAGAACGTATTTACCGTCTTTGTAGAATTCAGAAGCTGCGCAGTCCATCGCCAGAGTGATGTCTTTGCCCAGTTCGTAGCCTGCTGCTTTAACCGCTTCAGCGATAACAGCCAGCGCTTCGGCGTTGGAACCCAGGTTCGGCGCGTAGCCGCCTTCGTCACCAACTGCAGTGTTCATACCTTTGGATTTCAGAACTTTCGCCAGGTGATGGAACACTTCAGAACCCATGCGTACGGCTTCTTTCAGAGTCGGCGCGCCAACCGGCTGAATCATGAATTCCTGGATGTCGACGTTGTTGTCAGCGTGCTCACCACCGTTGATGATGTTCATCATCGGAACCGGCATAGAGTATTTGCCCGGAGTGCCGTTCAGTTCAGCAATGTGTTCGAACAGCGGCTGGCCTTTAGAAGCAGCTGCTGCTTTGGCGTTCGCCAGGGATACCGCCAGGATTGCGTTCGCACCGAAGTTGGATTTGTTTTCAGTACCGTCCAGGTCGATCATGATCTTATCGATGCCAGCTTGATCTTTAGCATCTTTACCCAGGACTGCCTGAGCGATCGGGCCGTTTACCGCAGCAACAGCTTTGGTTACGCCTTTACCCAGGAAACGGGATTTGTCGCCATCGCGCAGTTCCAGCGCTTCGCGGGAACCAGTAGAAGCACCTGACGGAGCAGCTGCCATACCGACGAAACCACCTTCCAGGTGTACTTCGGCTTCAACAGTCGGGTTACCACGGGAGTCGATGATTTCACGACCGATGACTTTAACGATTTTGGACATTAGGTTTTCCTCAGTACAAGTTAAACTAAAACTCCAGACAAACAATGCACCCAATTGGGTGCATTGCCGTTCTAACTCTTTTTACTTCGCCTGACGCTTCTGGTACTCGCTCGCGGCTTTCACAAAGCCGGCAAACAGCGGGTGGCCGTCACGCGGCGTCGAAGTAAATTCCGGGTGGAACTGGCAGGCCACAAACCACGGATGGTTCGGCACTTCGATGATCTCGACCAACTGATCATCCCCGGAACGGCCCGCAACGCGCAGGCCGGCAGCTTCAATCGGTTTCAACAACATGTTGTTGACTTCGTAGCGGTGACGATGGCGCTCGGTGATAGTCGGCTCGCCGTACAGCTGACGGACCAGTGAATCATCACCCAGCTGGCACTGCTGCGCGCCAAGGCGCATGGTGCCGCCGAGGTCGCTCTTCTCGGAACGAACTTCAACGTTGCCTTCTTCGTCACGCCATTCGGTAATCAGCGCCACCACCGGGTACTTACAGTCTGGCACAAATTCCGTAGAGTTGGCGTTTTCCATGCCCGCTACGTTGCGCGCGAACTCAATCAGCGCAACCTGCATACCCAGGCAGATACCCAGATATGGAATATTGTTCTCACGCGCATAGCGCGCGGTGGCGATCTTACCTTCAACGCCGCGGTAGCCGAAGCCGCCCGGGATGAGGATCGCGTCCAAATCTTTAAGGATTTCGACGCCGCGCGTTTCAACATCTTGCGAATCGATAAGCTTGATGTTGACGGTCACGCGGTTTTTCAGACCACCGTGTTTCAGCGCTTCAATCACCGATTTGTAGGCATCCGGCAGTTCAATGTACTTACCAACCATACCAATGGTGACTTCGCCTGCCGGGTTAGCTTCTTCATAGATTACCTGTTCCCATTCGGCCAGGTTTGCTTCCGGACAAGTTAAGCTGAATCGTTTACAAATATAATCGTCCAGCCCCTGAGATTTCAACAGGCCTGGAATTTTATAAATGGAATCGACGTCTTTCAGAGAAATCACAGCCTTTTCCGGGACGTTACAGAACAATGCAATTTTTGCACGTTCGTTGGCCGGAACCGCGCGATCGGAGCGGCAAATCAGGATATCTGGCTGGATACCGATGGAGAGCAGCTCTTTAACAGAGTGCTGAGTCGGTTTAGTTTTGACTTCACCCGCCGCCGCCATGTATGGCACCAGGGTCAAGTGCATGAACAGGGTATGCTCACGGCCGATTTCTACCGCCATCTGGCGAATAGCTTCGAGGAACGGCAGGGATTCGATATCGCCTACGGTACCGCCGATTTCAACCAGCACCACGTCATGGCCTTCGCCGCCAGCCAGTACGCGCTCTTTGATGGCGTTGGTGATGTGCGGGATAACCTGTACGGTTGCGCCCAGATAGTCGCCACGGCGCTCTTTACGCAGAACGTCGGAGTAGATTCGACCGGTGGTGAAGTTGTTGCGGCGAGTCATCTTGGTGCGGATGAAACGCTCGTAGTGACCCAGGTCCAGATCGGTTTCAGCGCCGTCTTCAGTAACGAACACTTCCCCGTGCTGGATTGGGCTCATGGTGCCCGGATCGACGTTGATGTACGGATCCAGTTTCATGATAGTTACATTGAGCCCACGGGCTTCAAGAATGGCTGCCAGGGAAGCTGCGGCAATGCCTTTACCCAGAGAGGATACGACCCCGCCGGTCACAAAAATATAGTTCGTTGTCATGCTGAACCTGAGAAGTTAGGGTAAAACGATGGAATAACCAGGACGGGAAAGTAGTATACCCGAACATGCGTGACGCCACAAACTTTCATTCTCCCCTCCTCTTCTTTCTACCAGCCGCACCTGCGTTGCGACTCGAACAACTCGAAGAGGCAGGCTACATGGTGTTTCAACAACATAACGGAATGAGAAAATAGCCGCTTTTGGCGAAATGTTTTTGACGTAAATCAAGCGCTTGTTATTTATAAAATCACACAAATAGCGCTTGATCACGAAAACTCGTTAGAGATCAGTTTCCTGGCGTTTTACTTCCTGCCACACTTCTTCCATGGTTTCGAGGTCAACGCCGGTCATTTCCAGACCTCTGGCGGCGACAATACGCTCAACTTCGCGGAAGCGGCGCTCAAATTTGAGGTTCGCTTTCTGCAATGCGACCTCGGCTTTAACCCCTAAATGACGGGACAAATTCACCGTGGCGAACAGCAAATCGCCCACTTCTTCCTCAAGTTTAGCTTCATCAACCACCGCCTGCTGCGCTTCATGCATGACTTCATCTATCTCTTCATGCACTTTATCGAGCACCGGGCCAAGCGAGGTCCAGTCAAAGCCCACCGCCGAGCAGCGACGCTGAATTTTATGCGCGCGCATCAGCGCCGGCAGGCTATGCGGAATATCATCCAGCGCCGAGTGTTGCGCCTTTTCCGCTCGTTCCGCGCTCTTAATCTGCTCCCAGCGCGCCAGCACTTCCGCACTGTTCCCGGCCGAAGCATCGCCAAAGATATGCGGATGACGACGTTCCAGTTTGTCGCTGATGGCGGCGCAGATATCGTTGAAATCAAAACGCCCTTCTTCCTGCGCCATCTGCGCATAGAACACCACCTGGAATAACAGATCGCCAAGCTCGCCGCGCAGATCGTCAAAATCTTCGCGCGCAATGGCGTCCAGCACTTCATAGGTCTCTTCAAGGGTGTAAGGGGCGATAGTGGCAAAGGTCTGTTCTTTATCCCACGGGCAGCCGTTTTCCGGGTCGCGCAGGCGGCGCATGATGCCTAGCAGGCGGTCAATTTGAGTCATGTAACAATCCTGGAAATTTAAAATAGTAGGCCGGATAAGGCATCTATGCCTTATCCGGCCTACAGACGAATTAACCGCCGTGCAGACGACGCGCGTCGATCACATCCGGCACCTGGTTCAGCTTGCCGAGCACCCGGCCCAACACCTGCAGGTTGTAGATTTCAATGGTCATATCGATGGTCGCCAGCTGCTGTTTCGTATCGCTGCGGCTGGCCACGCCCAGCACGTTCACCTTCTCGTTGGCAAGAATAGTGGTAATGTCGCGCAGCAGGCCGCTGCGGTCGTTGGCGACTACGCGCACCACCAGCGAATATCCAGCCGAATAGCTCTCGCCCCATACCGCATCAACGATGCGTTCCGGCGCGTGAGACTGCAGCTCAGCCAGCTGATCGCAGTCGGCGCGGTGTACTGAAATCCCGCGCCCCTGGGTGATAAAGCCGACGATTTCGTCGCCGGGGATCGGCTGGCAGCAGCGGGCAATGTGATGCATCAGATTGCCGACGCCCTCAACCACCACCCGGCCATTGTCTTTGCTGCGGTTCTGCGGGGTGTAGGTTTTTTGCTGCAGTTGCTTCAGCGCGGCCGCATCCTGCTCGGCGGCGCTCGGTTTGTTGAACTGCGCCTGCAGGAAGTTGACCATCTGGTTAAGGCGAACATCGCCGCCGCCGATAGCCGCCAGCAGTTCATCCAGTTCATTAAAGTTGTAGCGCGGCAGCAGATGTTTCTCGGCATCCTTCAGGCTGATGCCCAGATGCTCGAGCTCATCGTCAAGGATCTGCCGCCCGGCGAGAATGTTTTTATCGCGATCCTGTTTACGGAACCAGGCGTGAATTTTGGAGCGTCCACGGCTGGTGGTCACGTAGCCAAGGTTCGGGTTCAGCCAGTCGCGGCTTGGGTTCGGCTGCTTCTGGGTGATTATCTCAATCTGATCGCCCATCTGCAGCTGATAGGTGAACGGCACAATGCGCCCGCCAATTTTGGCGCCGATGCAGCGGTGCCCGACATCGCTATGGATATGGTAGGCAAAGTCGAGCGGAGTTGAGCCCGCCGGCAGATCAACCACGTCGCCCTTCGGCGTAAACACGTAGACCCGGTCGTCGAAGACCTGGCTGCGCACTTCATCGAGCATTTCGCCGGAATCGGCCATCTCTTCCTGCCAGGCGATCAGCTTACGCAGCCAGGCGATACGGTCTTCATGGCCGCGACCGCCGCTCGCCCCGGCGCTGGCGCCCTCTTTATACTTCCAGTGCGCCGCCACGCCGAGCTCGGCGTCTTCATGCATCTGTTTGGTGCGAATTTGGATCTCAACCGTTTTCCCGCCCGGCCCAAGCACCACGGTGTGAATAGACTGGTAGCCGTTCGGTTTCGGGTTGGCGACGTAATCATCAAATTCGTCAGGCAGATGACGATAGTGGGTATGCACGATCCCCAGCGCCGCGTAGCAATCCTGCAAACGTTCAGCGACGATACGTACCGCGCGCACGTCAAACAGCTCATCAAAAGCGAGATGCTTCTTCTGCATTTTGCGCCAGATGCTATAGATATGCTTCGGACGCCCGTATACCTCAGCCTTCACGCCTTCATTTTTCATTTCTGAACGCAGGTGGCCGACGAACTCATCGATGTAATGTTCGCGGTCGATACGGCGTTCGTGCAGCAACTTAGCAATACGCTTATATTCGGCTGGATGCAGGTAACGGAAGCAGTAGTCTTCCAGTTCCCACTTCAGTTGACCGATGCCTAAGCGGTTCGCCAGCGGCGCATAGATGTTGGTACACTCTTTTGCTGCCAGTACGCGCTCATCTTCGGGTTCATCTTTTACCTCGCGCAGGTGAGCGATACGTTCCGCAAGCTTGATAACCACGCAGCGGAAATCATCGACCATCGCCAGCAGCATGCGGCGAATATTGTCGACCTGTTCTGAGGAGACGGTGTCGGTGTGCGTGGCTTTAAGCTGGCGAATCGCCGCCATATCACGCACGCCGTGAATCAGGGTAACGACGGATTTGCCGACGCTCTCTTGCAGGACCTCTTCGCTGACGACGTTGCCGTCCGCCAGCGGAAACAGTAAAGCGGCCCGCAAGGTATCGATATCCATATTGAGCATGGAGAGAATTTCTACCATCTCCACGCCGCGCCAAAGCAGGAGATCCGCCTGCGGGTGTCCCTGCGTTGTTACGCGACAATAATCCCAGGTCTCGGCTAAGCGCTCACACGACTGCTGGCTGGAAATCCCCAGACTCGCGATCCATTTCTTCGGGTCAAACTCACCAGCTTTATTAAGATGTGCACTTCTTACCGCAACCATTGTCCTCTCCTTAAGGGACTCAGCCTACCGAAGTCAGCAAGCCGTATTTTATACCCGTCATACTTCATCCTTCAGTCCACACCGCCATCAGGCATCTTCACTGTCGCCTCGATGCGGGCTGAACAATTTTATGTAAGCTCGCGCTCAAACAATACTATCGATTCCAGGTGCCCGGTGTGCGGGAACATGTCCAGCATCGCCAGACGTTGAATGCGATATCCCGCCTGAAGCAACGCTTCGCTATCGCGCGCCAGCGTCGCCGGGTTACATGAAACATAGACCATCCGCCGCGGTGCCAGCTTGATAATATGCGCCATCACGCCCGGCGCCCCGGCTCTTGCCGGGTCGAGAAGAATTTTATCAAAGCCATGCTTCGCCCAGGCCTGCCGGGTAACATCTTCTTCCAGGTTTTCATGAAAGAAAGTCACGTTCTGCAATTCATTGAGGGCGGCATTTTCCCGCCCCTTTGCCACCAGCGCGGGTACGCCTTCGACGCCCACCACGCTCGCCGCCGCTTTGGCCAGCGGCAGGGTGAAATTGCCCATACCGCAAAACAGATCCAGAACGCGGTCCTGCGGCTGAATATCTAACCAGGCCAGCGCCGTACGCACCATTTTCTGGTTTACGCCATCGTTTACCTGGATAAAATCGCGCGGACTGAACACTAAGCGTAGTCCGTCTGACGTGTACCATGGTTCATCGCCGCGAATATGTTCAAGTATCTCGCTTTGCGGCGCGAGGTACAGGGATAGACCGTGAGTTTGCGAAAAACGTTCCAGTTTTTCTTTATCCGCCGCCGTCAGCGCGGCGGTATGGCGTAAAACCATCAGCGGGCCATTATCCGCCTGCACCAGTTCAACGTGACCAAGTTGACGTTGTGATTGCAGGCTGGTTAAACACTCGCGCACCGCGGGTAACAACGCCTCAAGTTGAGGCACCAAAACGGGGCACTGCACCACATCGATGATTTCGCTGGAGTTGGCCTTGCGAAAACCCATCTGCAGTTGTTGGGTCTTTGGCTGATAATTCAAGCTCAAACGCGCCCGACGCCGGTAGCCCCAGGGTTCAGCGGCTATAATGTCGTCAACGTCACGTTTCATCAGGCGGGAGAGCGCGGCGCGCTTGCTTTGCTGCTGTAGTTCAATGCTCGCATGTTGCTGCTGACATCCGCCGCAGACGCCGAAATGCGGGCAGCGTGGCGCAACGCGCTGTGGACTGTCGTTGAGGCGGCGTTTAACCTGAGCGCGGGCATACTGTTTTTTATCCTCTACCAGCACGACTTCCGCCTGCTCTTGCGGCAACAGGCCGGGGATAAACAGCGCCTTACCCTGATGACGGGCTACGCCCTGGCCAAAGGGATCAAGGTCATTTACCGTCACGGTTATGATCTGGCGCGTCGTCACACGCCGTTTTGCAGAGTAGAATTGCGCCATCGTAGAGGATTATCTCAAAAATATACTGACTCTATACATGAAATCATTCGGGCTACCAATGCAGAAGCCGTCTGAAGGTTGATATGTATATTCTCCCATAATGGAACCGCATGACCAACTACAGCCTACGTGCTCGCATGATGATTCTTATTCTGGCGCCGACCGTTTTGATTGGTCTGCTGCTCAGTATTTTCTTCGTTGCCCACCGCTATAACGACCTGCAGCGGCAGTTGGAAGATGCCGGCGCCAGTATTATCGAACCGCTGGCGGTATCCAGTGAGTACGGCATGAATTTGCAAAATCGCGAGGCGATCGGCCAACTTATCAGCGTGCTTCACCGCCGCCATTCCGATATCGTGCGGGCTATTTCTATTTATGATGCTAAAAACCGGCTGTTCGTTACCTCTAACTTCCAGCTCGATCCGCGGGAAATACAGCTCCCGCGCGGCGCGCCCTTCCCTCGCCGGCTGAGCGTCACCCGCCACGGCGATATCATGGTGCTGCGCACGCCTATTGTGTCAGAAAGCTATCTGCCCGATGAGTCGCCGGAAAGCGATGCTAAAATGCCGGACAATATGCTCGGCTATGTGGCGCTGGAGCTCGACCTTAAATCTGTGCGCCTGCAGCAGTACAAAGAGATATTTATCTCAAGCGTCATGATGCTGTTTTGTATCGGCATTGCGCTGATTTTCGGCTGGCGCCTGATGCGCGACGTGACCGGACCGATTCGTAATATGGTCAACACCGTTGACCGCATCCGCCGCGGCCAGTTGGATAGCCGCGTTGAAGGTTTTATGCTCGGCGAGTTGGATATGCTGAAAAACGGCATTAACTCGATGGCGATGTCGCTGGCGGCCTACCACGAGGAGATGCAGCACAATGTCGATCAGGCGACCTCGGATCTGCGCGAAACGCTGGAGCAGATGGAGATTCAGAACGTCGAGCTGGATCTGGCGAAAAAGCGCGCCCAGGAGGCCGCGCGCATCAAGTCCGAGTTCCTTGCCAATATGTCGCACGAGCTACGAACTCCGCTTAACGGCGTGATTGGCTTTACCCGCCTGACCTTGAAAACCGATCTCAACGCTACCCAGCGCGACCACCTGACCACCATCGAACGTTCGGCGAATAATCTGCTGGCCATTATCAATGACGTGCTGGATTTCTCCAAGCTCGAAGCGGGCAAGCTGATTCTGGAAAGCATTCCTTTCCTGCTGCGTAATACCCTGGATGAAGTGGTGACCTTGCTGGCACACTCGGCGCACGATAAAGGCCTTGAGCTCACCCTCAACATTAAAAGCGATGTCCCGGATAATGTGATTGGCGATCCGCTGCGCCTGCAGCAGGTGATCACCAATCTGGTGGGTAACGCGATTAAATTCACCGAACACGGCAACATTGATGTGCTGGTTGAACAGCGGGCGATGAGCAATTCGCGAGTACAAATCGAAGTACAGATTCATGATACCGGCATCGGCATTCCAGAGCGCGATCAGTCGCGGTTGTTCCAGGCCTTCCGTCAGGCCGATGCCAGTATCTCACGCCGCCACGGCGGCACCGGCCTGGGGCTGGTTATCACTCAGCGGCTGGTCAAAGAGATGGGCGGCGATATCTCATTCCATAGTCAGCCGAACCGCGGTTCCACCTTCTGGTTCCATATCAGCCTTGACCTGAATCCGAACGCTATTACCGACGGTTTCGATACCCATTGCCTGGCGGGCAAGAAGCTGGCCTACATTGAAGCCAATACCACCGCTGCGCAAAGCACGATGGAACTGCTGGCAACCACACCGCTGGAAGTGGTCTACAGCCCGACGCTGTCAGCGCTGCCGGATGCGCACTACGATATTTTACTGGCCGGTATTCCGGTGTCGATGCGCGATCTCAGCAACCAGCGGGAAAAACTGGTCCGCGCTTGCTCACTTTCCGATACCCTGGTGCTGGGGCTGCCTTGCCACGCGCAGGTTAGCGCCGAAGAGCTGAAAAGAAACGGTGTTACCGCCTGCCTGCTTAAACCATTGACCTCCACGCGGCTTTTCCCGGTGCTGATGGCCTCTTGCCGCGCGCAGCCGCCGGTGCCACAGCCCTATATCGATAGTGATAAACTGGCGATGACGGTAATGGCGGTAGATGATAACCCGGCCAACCTCAAGCTTATTGGCGCGCTGCTGGACGATCTGGTGCAGCATGTCATTCTGTGCGATAGCGGCCAGGATGCCGTAGAGCAGGCCAAACAGTCGCAGTTGGATCTCATTCTGATGGATATTCAAATGCCGGATATGGACGGCATTCGCGCCTGTGAATTGATCCGCCATCTCCCGCATCAGCAGCAGACCCCGGTGATCGCGGTGACCGCCCACGCCCTTGAGGGGCAGCGCGAGAAACTGCTGGCCGCCGGGATGAACGATTATCTGGCGAAGCCGATTGAAGAAGATAAGCTTAGCACCCTGCTGTTGCGCTATCAGCCCGGCATGCACGTCGCCGCGTCGCAATTAGCCGAACCGGTGGAGCCGGTTATCGATCATAACGTCACTCTCAACTGGCAGCTGGCGCTGCGTCAGGCTGCCATGAAACCAGACCTCGCGCGGGAGATGCTGCAAATGCTGCTCGCCTTTATGCCGGAGGTGCGCAATAAAGTTGAAGAACAGCTGGTTGGCGAAACGCCGGAAGGGTTGCTGGATTTAATTCATAAACTGCACGGCAGCTGCAGCTATAGCGGCGTACCGCGGCTGAAAAAACTGTGCCATACCCTTGAAAGCCAGTTGCGCGCAGGTACCGCGCCGGAAGAGCTGGAGCCGGAACTGCTGGAACTGTTAGACGAGATGGATAACGTCGCCCGCGAAGCGTGCAAGATGGGAGTGTAAACCCCGGATAGCGGCGCTACGCGTCTTATCCGGGCTACGATCCGGTACTCGGTTGGTAGCCCCGGTAAGCGTAAGCGCCGCCGGGGAGGGTTCCCGGATAAGGCGCTACGTGCCTTATCCGGGCTACCAATACCACTGCCCCGGCCAGGTTACCGCTTGCCGCCCATCTCTAATACCGCCGCCACGTTACGTGCCGTCATCCGCACGTTGGCGGCGGCGTTCGCCAGCGCCTCGTCCAGGGTACAGACGGAATAGAGCACGCTAAAGACGGCATCGAGGCCATGCTGATGCACGACGCCAACATCGGCGGTCAGGCTGCCGGCAATCCCAATCACCGGCACGTTGAAGCGTTTCGCAACCTTCGCCACCCCCACCGGTACCTTGCCGTGAATGGTCTGGCTGTCGATGCGACCTTCGCCGGTAATTACTAAATCGGCATCAGCCACTAAATCCGCCAACCCTAGCGCATCGGTCACAATCTCAATTCCCGGACGTAGGTTAGCGCCGCAAAACGCATACAACGCCGCCCCCATACCACCCGCCGCCCCTCCCCCTTCCAGGCTCAGCACGTCAATATCTAAATCACGGTCGATAATCTGCGCAAAGTGTTGCAGGCCGCGGTCAAGACGCTCAATCATCGCCGCCGTCGCCCCTTTTTGCGGGCCAAACACCGCGCTTGCGCCCTGCGGGCCGGTTAACGGATTGGTAACGTCGCAGGCGACATCAATCCGGCAATCCGCCAATCTTGGATCCAGTTCACTGAGATCGATCCGCGCCAGCGTCTCCAGCGCGCCGCCGCCCGGCGCAATTTGCTGTTGCCCGGCGCTCAACAGTTTTGCCCCCAGCGCCTGCGCCATGCCGGCGCCGCCGTCATTGGTCGCACTGCCGCCGATGCCAATAATAATCTGCGAAACCCCCGCATCCAACGCGTGACGAATCAGCTCGCCGGTTCCCCAGGAGGTAGTCAGTAGCGGATTACGTCGCGTGGGCGGCACGCTTTCCAGTCCGCTGGCTGCCGCCATTTCGATATAGGCGCAGCGCATATCGCCGGAGAGGCCGTAAAAGGCGTTGACCGGCTCGCCAAGCGGCCCGGTAACGCTGACCTGTACGATATGCCCTTGAGTCGCGGCCACCATCGCCTCAACGGTACCCTCGCCGCCGTCGGCAACCGGGACTTTAACGTACTCCGCATGGGGATAAATTTCGCGGAACCCCGTTTCTATCGCGGTGGCGACGTCCAGCGCACTCAGGCTCTCTTTGTAAGAATCCGGCGCGATCACTATCTTCATAAGTGTCCTTAATATGAATAACCCCGGCGACCGGCAGTTGCCGACCCTTACAGGGTCGGCGTTATCTTAGCGAACCATGCAAGGACGTTTGTTATCAAAGGTCCAGTTCGGGATTAAATATTGCATCGCCATGGCGTCATCACGCGCGCCCAGGCCATGTTTCTTATATAGCTCATTAGCCTGCATCACGCGGTCCATATCCAGCTCAACGCCCAGACCCGGCATCGCCGGCACCTGCACCATACCGCCTTTGATTTCAAACGGCTGTTTGGTCAGACGCTGGTTGCCCTCCTGCCAGATCCAGTGGGTATCGATAGCGGTAATTTTACCCGGCGCCGCCGCGGCAACATGGGTAAACATCGCCAGCGACACGTCGAAGTGATTATTAGAGTGCGAACCCCAGGTCAGGCCGAATTCATGACACATCTGCGCCACGCGTACCGACCCTTGCATGGTCCAGAAGTGCGGGTCCGCCAGCGGAATATCCACCGATTGTAGCGACAGCGTATGGCCCATCTGCCGCCAGTCGGTGGCGATCATGTTGGTCGCGGTCGGCAGCCCGGTCGCCCGACGGAATTCAGCCATCACTTCGCGGCCGGAGAAACCTTGTTCAGCGCCGCAAGGATCTTCCGCATAGGCCAGCACGCCTTTCAGCTGTTTACCTATCTGGATGGCTTCATCCAGCAACCAGGCGCCGTTCGGGTCGAGGGTCACGCGCGCATCAGGGAAACGCTTCGCCAGCGCGCTAATCGCTTCGGCTTCTTCAAAACCGGCCAACACCCCGCCCTTCAGTTTAAAGTCATTGAAGCCATATTTTTCGTAAGCGGCTTCCGCCAGACGAACCACAGCCTCCGGCGTCATCGCCTCTTCATGACGAATACGATACCAGTCGCACTGTTCATCCGGCTGGCTTTGATAAGCCAGCGGCGTCGCGTGGCGGTTACCGACAAAGAACAGGTAGCCCAGCATTTCGACTTCGCTCCGCTGCTGACCGTCGCCAAGCAGAGAAGCAACGTTCACGCCCAGATGCTGGCCCAGCAGATCCAGCAGCGCCGCTTCAATCCCGGTCACCACGTGAATGGTCGTGCGCAGATCGAAGGTTTGCAGGCCGCGGCCGCCGGCATCGCGATCGGCAAACTGGTTACGCACGGCGCTCAGCACATTTTTGTACTCGCCCAGCGTTTTACCCACCACCAACGGCGCGGCGTCTTCCAGGGTCTGGCGGATCTTTTCGCCGCCGGGGATTTCGCCAACGCCCGTGTGCCCGGAGTTATCTTTGATGATAACGATATTACGGGTGAAGTACGGCGCGTGCGCGCCGCTCAGGTTCATCAGCATGCTGTCATGCCCGGCGACCGGGATAACCTGCATAGCGGTCACAATTGGCGTTGAAGATGATGTAGTCATAGCGTAATCCTTTTTAATTAATGACGGCCGAAAACGGGGCGTTTACGGTCGAATGTCCAACCGGGAATCAGATACTGCATCGGACCCGCATCGTTACGCGCGCCGCCTGGCAGCACCTTATAGGCCTCATGAGCTTTATGCACCTGTTCCCAGTCCAGCTCCACGCCGAGTCCCGGCGCGTCTGGCACGGCGATTTTGCCGTTGATAATCTGCAGCGGATTTTGCGTCAGGCGCGCATCGCCCTCCTGCCAAATCCAGTGGGTATCGATAGCGGTCGGATTGCCCGGCGCCGCGGCGCCGACGTGGGTAAACATCGCCAGCGAAATATCAAAGTGGTTGTTCGAATGACAGCCCCAGGTCAGCCCCCAGTCATCGCACAACTGCGCTACCCGCACCGCGCCGGAGAGCGTCCAGAAGTGCGGGTCCGCCAGCGGAATATCGACGGCGTTGAGCATGACCGCATGACCCATCTCGCGCCAGTTGGTGGCTATCATGTTGGTCGCCACCGGCAACCCGGTGGCGCGGCGGAACTCGGCCATCACTTCCCGACCGGAAAAGCCCTGTTCAGCGCCGCACGGATCTTCGGCATAGGTCAGGACATCCTGCAGCCCTTTGCACAGCGTAATCGCTTCATCCAGCAGCCAGGCGCCGTTCGGGTCAACGGTAATGCGCGCGTCAGGGAAGCGTTTTTTCAGCGCGCGGGCGGTGTCGATTTCCTGCTCGCCAGGTAATACGCCGCCTTTTAGCTTAAAGTCTTTAAAACCGTAGCGATCCTGCGCCGCCTCCGCCAGTCGCACTACCGCGTCGCTATTCAGCGCCTGCTGGTGACGAAGACGGTACCATTCGTGGTCGCCCGGCGTCCGCGCAAGATAGTCCAAATCGGTTTTTTCGCGGTCGCCGATATAGAACAGGTAGCCCAGCACGGTCACCGCATCACGCTGTTTGCCCGGCCCCAATAGTTCGCACACCGGGACATTCAACACCTTGCCAAGCAGGTCGAGCAGCGCGGCTTCCAGCGCCGCTACCGCATTGACTTTCAATTCGAAGGTCCATGCCCCTTTGCCGAAGGTGTCGAAATCCGCCGCCTGATTGCCTTTATGTACCTGCTGCACCACGCGGTTGAGGCGAGCGACTTCCTGCCCAACCACCTGGGGTATGGCATCGACCAACGTCTGGTAGATGACTTCGCCGCCGGGCGCTTCGCCGACGCCGGTATGGCCGGCGTTGTCGGTTAACACCACAATATTGCGGGTAAACCAGGCATTATGCGCGCCGCCGATGTTCATCAGCATGCTGTCGTGCCCGGCGACCGGAATCACCTTCATTTCGGTAACGATTGGGCTGGATTGGGTATTCATGATTAACGCCCCGCAATCGGTTTAAGTTCGATACGTTTGATATCGCCAACCAGCACCAGGTAGCTGAATACCGCCACCAGAGCGTGGATACCGACGTAAATCAGCGCGCCGTTGAAAGAGCCGGTGGTGCCGACGATATAGCCGATAGCGATAGGGGTGACGATGCCGGAAATATTACCGAACATGTTGAACAGACCGCCGGACAGGCCGCTGATCTCTTTCGGCGCGGTGTCAGCCATTACCGCCCAGCCCAGCGCGCCAATGCCTTTGCCGAAGAAGGCCATCGCCATAAAGCCGATGATCATCCATTCCGCGTTGACGTAGTTACACATCAGCATGGTCATGGACAACAGCATGCCCAGTACGATCGGCGTTTTACGCGCGATATTCAGCGAGCCGGTACGGCGCATCAACCAGTCGGAAATAATCCCGCCCAACACGCCGCCGACAAAGCCACACACCGCCGGAATCGAGGCGACAAAGCCCGCTTTGAGGATCGACATGCCACGCGCCTGCACCAGATAAACCGGGAACCAGGTGATAAAGAAGTAGGTTAACGCGTTGATGCAGTACTGGCCGATATAGATCCCGACCATCATTCGCGAGCCGATCAACTGCTTGATTTGGCCCATTTTTACGCTAAAGGGCACCTTCTGCGCACTGCTCTTCTGATCCATGTTGATCAACGCGCCGCCTTCGGCGATGTAGTCCAGCTCTTTCTGGTTAACGCCTGGGTGGTTATTGGGATCGTGGATCACTTTCAGCCACACGAAGCTAATGACAATACCCAGTCCGCCCATAAAGAAGAATACGTGCGACCAACCCACTTCATGGGTCAACCAACCCATAATCGGCGCGAAAATAACGGTGGCAAAATACTGCGCGGAGTTAAAAATCGATACCGCCGTCCCTCTCTCCTGCGCCGGGAACCAGGCGGCCACAATGCGGCTATTACCAGGGAACGAGGGCGATTCGGCAAGGCCGACGAGGAAGCGCAGGGTAAACAGCGCGATGATAATGCCAAAGCCGCTAAAGATATCCACGAAGCCCTGCAGCAGGGTAAACACGGACCAGATAAAGATGGACCAGAAATAGACGCGTTTAGAACCAAAGCGGTCAAGCAGCCAGCCGCCAGGGATCTGTCCGATCACATAGGCCCATGAAAACGCGGAGAAAACGTAACCCATGCCAACAGGATCGAGGCCGATATCCTTGGCCATTTCAGAACCGGCGATCGACAACGTCGCGCGGTCGCCATAGTTAAAGGATGTGACGATAAACAGCATCACCACTATCCAATAGCGAGCATTGGTGCGCTTTTCAGCGGCGCTCGCAGCCTGACTTAATGAACTCATTGTTGTACTCCTGAATCATAGCGTTTAGCTACGTTCATTCTGAACAGCACAACCTGTAGGGTAATCAGAATGACGTGTTAGTGTTTTTTTCGTTATATCTGGCGTACTGCTTTTGTCACTGGCAGGAAAAGTATAAAAAGAGGCGTCGGCGGGCTCACCGTGCATATACACAGCTTTAGCGGGTGATACTGCGTTAGTTTATGGCGTATGCCTAAGGTTGTGGGGAGTAGTTCACGGAAATGGAAAACCGCCGCCCGCTGATGGGTCGATGGACGACATTACCTTCAGAGTGTGAATCGGCTCTCTTGACGCCGGGGAAACGCAAAGAAAAAAGCCATATCGATAAAGTGGTTATCAGGCAGATGCCCGAAGCCGGGCGCGATGGATAACGTTAAGATAACCCTGACCGTTTATCCGGCCACTGGCAGCTTAAGCGCGCCCTCTACGTAGGGAGAGGGCGTTCTTAATAGGATTAGTCGAGCAGTTTAGCCCACGCTTCTACCCAAGGGTTGGAAACGCTTTCCGGTTCCGGGTCTTCGCTGGCGTCAATGGTGAGCATCTCGCCAATACGACGTGCGCCCTGCTCCTGCAGCAATGCATCAAAGGTTTTACCGCCGCCGCAGAAGTTGGCGTAGGTACTATCGCCAAGCGCGATAATGCCGTAGCGCAGATGCGGTTGATACATATCTTTAATGCCTTCATACAGCGGAACGATGCTGTCCGGCAGATCGCCCTGCCCGGTGGTCGAGGTCACGACCAGCACGTATTTGCCGGTATAGGATTCCCAGTCTTTTACTTCCGGGTCCTCAAAGACCGTCGCTTTATGCCCCAGCCCGCTCAGAATGGCTTCCGCCTCTTCGGCGACCAACAGCGAGTTTCCGTACATCGTGCCGACAAAAATTCCGACTTCTGCCATAGTGATTATCTCCCTGGATTATCCGCGATACTCTCATCCTGACCGCTGTCGTCGGCAAACTCAACCCTTTCATTTAACGGGAGAAGCCCGCGCCAGCCAAACTGCGACAGCGCGCGCATCCAGATATCATCCAGACCCGCGCGAATCGTCAGCGGCTCGCCGGTAAACGGATGCGTTAATGACAGCTGACTGGCATGCAGCATCAGGCGATTACAGCCGAAATGTTCAGCGGCGCTGCGGTTTTGCCGTAGATCGCCATGTTTGCTGTCACCGAGGATCGGATGGCGCAGATGGGCCAAATGGCGACGCAGCTGATGCTTACGCCCGGTTTTCGGCTCCAGCTCCACCAGCCCGTAGCGGGTGGTCGGGTAACGGCCGGTGGCGACCGGCATTTCTACCGTCGCCAGCCCGCGATAGTGGGTCACCGCCGGCTGCGGGCCTTTATCTTCACGAGCGAACTTATCGGCGATTTTGTCCAGCTCTTCCACCAGCGGGTAATCCAGTACATCCTCTTCAGTCAGCCAGCCGCGAACGATCGCATGATAGCGTTTTTGCATCTGGTGTTGTTCAAACTGCTGCGCCAGCAGCCTGCCGGCTTCGCTCGATAATCCCATCAGCAGCACGCCGGAAGTCGGCCGGTCCAGGCGATGAGCGGTGAAGACGTGCTGGCCAATTTGATCGCGCACGGTCTGCATCACCACCACTTTCTCATCGCGATCCAGCCAACTGCGGTGCACCAGCCAGCCGGAAGGTTTATTCACCGCCACCAGCCACTCGTCCTGGTAAATAATCTCCAGCATCAGGCGTCTTCATCCGCGAATAATGCATCCAGCAGCAGCAACTCGGCTACGATAGCTTCGCGCGCCGGATGAGCTTTATCCAGCGCCATCTCGTAATAGGGCGCGACGGCAAAGTTCTGCGGCAGCGGCATACCGCTGGCAATCAGTTGATGCATACGTGGGATCAGCACCCACTGTAGCCATTCCAGCGGCTCGAGCGTGTCCAGGCAAAACGGCTGCTCGCTGGCGAAAGCGCGGCTATCCGGGGCCTGTTCCTGCCAGTGGTTTGTTTCGCGCAGCAGCGCTTCAATGGCGTGCAGGCGATCGCGCACGCTAGCGTGAAGGGTCATGGGGAAACCTCGATGAATTGTAAACCGGGCGCAGGATAGCAAATCCGCGAGAGAAATAAAAAAGGGAGCACTGTATAAACAGTGCTCCCGGTTCGTTTTGCAGCATTCCAGCTACATTGGTGCTCCCTGCTCGTCCTTGAAAACTTTTCCTGAGGTCTCCTGACCAAGTTCATCCATAAACTAGCGCATCCTGCTTTCACACCACCCCGATGTGAAATAACTTATCCCTAAGTGTGTCCAGATCTTCCTGATCCACCGTTCATCCTGAGCGGCTCTCGTTCTCCATCCTGGAGGTGTCCTTTACGCTTTCCTGCGTTATCCTTGCTTCATCCTGAAGCCTGTCCTTGCAACGCCATCCTGACGGGTCCTGTAGAAGAGCCATCATCCTGATGTTCTCTTCATCCGCGACTTCCTGTCGACGTACATAGGATCACTGATTCCGCCTCTTCTTACAAGACTTACTACGACAATCTCTTAAGATTAGTGGCCAAACTAAAAGCGCACACAATCATCAAATCATTAAATAACAATGAGTTATATGTAATCACTACGTAAAAAATTGCTGAAAATGATGACGATCTCTTACAGGTTTTGTAAGAGATCTCTCACAAACAACTTGGGGAAATGGATTACAGAAGGGGCTCAAGCTGATTCAGGAAACTCGCAAGCGAGTGAGAAAGGGTCTCTCTTTTTCGGGTACCGAGCGTCTCTTTAATCACTTCGCCGCTCAGGTTACAGACCGAAATAACCTCCAGTTCGCTATCCAGCGTGGCGATAAACAGCGTCGGCGATAGCTTCAGACGTTTTTGTACCACCAGGTGACCAATGAGGTTTTCCTGTACTCGCTGGAAATCATCCGGGCTCCATGCCTGCAGCAGAGTGAGGTTCTGTTCCGCGAAGCGGGCGTGCATATCGCCAGCGAACTGAGTGGTATAATAACTATGAATCGGCTGTTGTACCACAATCTCCAGCGCCCGTTCAACCCCATCGAGATGGTGTTCTAACGTAAACGGCTGCGGCTGCCAGAAAACGGCATCGTCTTCACTGGCGCTAATACAGGGAGATGGGATGCCATAAAGGTCTTCGCTACGCGGCAGGCTGGCATAACGCTGCTGCCACGCATCGCAGTAACGTTGGGTAAATGATTGCAGCGCTTCTATGGTCTGATGATCCACCGGTTTCTCTCTTCACGTTAGACAGGATACACTTGGCATATAGTGTACCCGCTTTACTATGGTGAAACATGTCTTCTTACGATAATCATCAGGCGCTGGCCGGCCTGACGCTCGGTAAATCAACGGATTACCGCGATACCTATGACGCTTCGTTGCTGCAGGGCGTGCCCCGCAGCCTGAACCGCGATCCGCTCGGCCTGCATGCCGATAATCTGCCGTTCCACGGCGCCGATATCTGGACGCTGTACGAAATGTCGTGGCTGAACGCCAAAGGCCTGCCGCAGGTCGCCGTCGGCTACGTGGAACTGAGCGATACCACCATCAATCTGGTGGAATCGAAAAGCTTCAAACTGTACCTGAACAGCTTCAACCAGACCCGCTTCGCCGACTGGCAGGAAGTTCAGGCCACGCTGACCCGCGATCTCAGCGCCTGCGCCCAGGGCGAGGTCAAGGTTTCGCTGTACCGACTCGATGAGCTTGAAGGGCAACCGGTCGCTCATCTGCATGGCACCTGCATCGACGATCAGGATATCGAGATTGATAACTATCAGTTCAGCGCCGACTACCTGCAGGACGCGGCCAGCGGCAAAGTCGTCGAAGAGACGCTGGTCAGCCATCTGTTGAAATCGAATTGTCTGATTACCCACCAGCCGGACTGGGGCTCGGTACAGATTCAATATCGCGGGCCGAAAATCGATCGCGAAAAACTGCTGCGCTATCTGGTGTCGTTCCGCCACCACAATGAATTCCACGAACAGTGCGTCGAACGCATCTTTAATGATGTGCTGCGTTTCTGCCGCCCGGAATCGCTTTCCGTGTACGCTCGCTACACCCGTCGCGGCGGCCTGGATATCAATCCGTGGCGCAGCAACGGTGAATTCGTGCCGGCAACCGGCCGTCTGGCGCGGCAATAAGCGAAATTTTTCACACTTTGCGTGCGTTAACGCGTACGCAAGGTTGTGGAAATACTACGGCCAGGGCTATTGTAATCACAGGAAGACGATAATCGTCCTGTAAGGAGTTCACTTGATTACACACGTTAGCCCGCTTGGTTCAATGGATATGCTGTCACAGCTGGAAGTGGATATGCTTAAACGCACCGCCAGTAGTGACCTGTATCAACTCTTTCGAAACTGCTCGCTTGCTGTGCTCAACTCGGGGAGCCTGACCGATAACAGCAAGGAGCTACTGTCTCGTTTTGAAAACTTCGATATTAACGTGCTGCGCCGCGAACGCGGCGTGAAGCTGGAACTGATCAACCCGCCGGAAGACGCTTTCGTCGATGGCCGTATTATCCGTTCCCTGCAGGCCAACCTGTTTGCCGTGCTGCGCGATATCCTGTTCGTCTACGGACAGATCCACAACACCGTCCGCTTCCCGAATCTCGATCTCGAAAGCTCAATTCATATCACCAACCTGGTGTTCTCGATTCTGCGCAACGCCCGCGCGCTGCACGTCGGCGAAGCGCCGAATATGATTGTCTGCTGGGGCGGCCACTCTATTAATGAAAATGAATACCTGTACGCGCGCCGCGTCGGTACCCAGCTTGGCCTGCGCGAACTGAACATCTGCACCGGCTGCGGGCCAGGCGCCATGGAAGCGCCAATGAAAGGCGCCGCCGTCGGCCACGCCCAGCAGCGCTATAAAGACAGCCGCTTTATCGGCATGACCGAACCCTCCATTATCGCTGCTGAGCCGCCAAACCCGCTGGTCAACGAACTGATCATCATGCCGGACATCGAAAAGCGTCTCGAAGCGTTCGTGCGCATCGCCCACGGTATTATCATCTTCCCCGGCGGCGTGGGTACTGCGGAAGAGCTGCTTTATCTGCTGGGCATCCTGATGCATCCGGATAACAAGGCGCAGGTGCTGCCGCTTATCCTCACCGGGCCGAAAGAGAGCGCCGACTACTTCCGCGTGCTGGACGAGTTCATCGTTCATACCCTCGGCGAATCGGCTCGCCGCCACTATCGCATTATTATTGACGATGCCGCGGAAGTGGCGCGCCAGATGAAAAAAGCGATGCCATTGGTCAAAGAGAGCCGCCGCGAAACCGACGACGCCTACAGCTTCAACTGGTCGATTCGTATTTCGCCGGACCTGCAGATGCCGTTCGATCCGACGCACGACAATATGGCCAATCTCAAACTTTATCCGGACCAACCGGTGGAAGTGCTGGCCGCCGACCTGCGTCGCGCCTTCTCCGGGATTGTCGCCGGCAACGTGAAAGAAGTCGGTATTCAGGCCATCGAGAAATATGGCCCTTACAAGCTGCATGGCGATCCGGAAATGATGCGCCGCATGGACGATCTGCTGCAGGGCTTCGTTGCCCAGCACCGCATGAAGCTTCCGGGCGGCAGCGCCTACATTCCGTGCTACGAAATCTGCTCCTGATAACGTGATACCTCTCCCGGGCGGCGGTCGATACCCTGCCCGGGCACTCCCGCCGCAATTTCCAGTTAATTAATTTTTCTAATTAATGATTCGTAGAGTTTCCACATAGCCAAACGTTTGCGTTTCCAAAAAGAGCAATAAAATTCACCATAAAAATAACATTAAGGCGAAAAAACGTCGTTTACATCACTTTTTTGCAGCAAAAACCTCGTTATTTGGTAACAGAGCTTTTATCTCATGTGCTGCAAATGATAGCCTTCGCGCCACATTTATCTGGCTGATCACCATAAACAGACTGTTGGGCTAAAAACGTTCATATTTAAAGTGGATTATTGCATTTGGGATCCCGATCACTGATGCATTTCCGATATAAATGTATCTTGCCGCCCAATTGTTACGGAGAAAATTTCTAAAAAACCGTAAAGCAACGAATTTCATATTATTTAATCGTTTTTATTTACTAGATTTTGTTGATTCCTCCAGGAGATACAGATGGAAACCACACAAACCAGCACTATCGTTTCGGGTGAATCCCGCAGCGGATGGCGCAAAACGGATACCATGTGGATGCTGGGCCTGTACGGCACGGCGATCGGCGCGGGCGTTTTGTTCCTGCCAATCAACGCCGGCGTCGGCGGTATGATCCCACTAATTATCATGGCGATTCTGGCCTTCCCGATGACCTTCTTCGCACACCGCGGTATGACCCGCTTCGTGCTGTCCGGTAAAAATCCGGGCGAAGACATTACCGAAGTCGTTGAAGAACACTTTGGCGTAGGCGCAGGTAAACTGATTACGCTGCTCTACTTCTTCGCAATCTACCCGATCCTGCTGGTTTATAGCGTGGCGATCACCAACACCGTCGAAAGCTTCATGGCGCACCAGCTGCACATGACGCCGCCGCCGCGCGCCATTCTGTCCCTGATTCTGATTGTCGGCATGATGACCATCGTGCGTTTCGGCGAGCAGATGATCGTTAAGGCAATGAGTGTCCTGGTATTCCCGTTCGTTATCGCGCTGATGGTTCTGGCGCTGTACCTGATCCCGCAATGGAACGGCGCGGCGCTGGAAACCCTGTCGCTGAGCAGCGCGTCAACAACCGGTAACGGTCTGCTGATGACCCTGTGGCTGGCGATCCCGGTAATGGTCTTCTCCTTTAACCACTCGCCGATCATCTCCTCCTTCGCGGTAGCGAAGCGTGAAGAGTACGGCGAAGGCGCAGAGAAGAAATGCTCCAGCATCCTGGCGCGCGCTCACATCATGATGGTGCTGACCGTTATGTTCTTCGTCTTCAGCTGCGTACTGAGCCTGTCTCCGGCGGACCTGGCGGCGGCGAAAGAGCAGAACATCTCGATTCTGTCTTACCTGGCGAACCACTTTAACGCACCGGTTATCGCCTGGATGGCGCCGATCATCGCGATGATCGCTATCACCAAATCCTTCCTCGGCCACTATCTGGGCGCTCGTGAAGGTTTCAACGGCATGGTGATTAAGTCTCTGCGCGGCAAAGGCAAGACCATCGAAATCAACAAACTGAACAAGCTGACCGCGCTGTTTATGCTGGTCACCACCTGGATTGTGGCCACACTGAACCCGAGCATCCTCGGCATGATTGAGACCCTGGGCGGTCCGATTATCGCGATGATTCTGTTCCTGATGCCGATGTACGCTATCCAGAAAGTTCCGGCCATGCGCAAATACAGCGGCCACATCAGCAACGTCTTCGTTGTGATTATGGGCCTGATTGCCATCTCCGCGATTTTCTACTCTCTGTTCAGCTAATTCTCTTAAGACCTCCCCTCGCGCCGCTTAACGGCGGCGCGCTTTCCGACAGTACTGGAATACATCATGATCAGCGTATTCGATATTTTCAAAATCGGCATTGGCCCATCCAGCTCCCATACCGTTGGACCGATGAAAGCGGGCAAACAATTTACTGACGACCTGATTGCGCGCGGCCTGCTGGCCGACGTCAGCAAAGTCGTCGTCGACGTTTACGGCTCCCTGTCTCTGACCGGTAAAGGCCACCATACCGATATCGCCATTATCATGGGACTGGCCGGCAATCTGCCGGATACCGTCGACATCGACGCGATCCCGGGCTTTATTCAGGACGTTAACACCCACGGCCGCCTGCTGCTGGCGAACGGTCAGCACGAAGTCGAGTTCCCTGTCGACCAGTGCATGAATTTCCATGCCGACAACCTTTCTCTGCATGAGAACGGCATGCGCATTACCGCGCTGGGCGGCGACAAGGTGCTCTACAGCCAGACCTACTACTCCATCGGCGGCGGCTTTATCGTCGATGAAGAGCACTTCGGCCTGACCACCGAGGCGCCGGTTGCTGTGCCTTATCCGTACAAAAACGCCGCCGACCTGCAGAAACACTGCAATGAAACCGGCCTGTCGCTCTCCGGTCTGATGATGCAAAACGAGCTGGCGCTGCACAGCAAAGAAGAGCTGGAACAGCACTTCGCCGCGGTGTGGGAAGTGATGAGCGCCGGTATCGAGCGCGGCATTACCACTGAAGGCGTGCTGCCGGGCAAACTGCGCGTTCCGCGCCGCGCCGCCGCGCTGCGCCGCATGCTGGTAAGCCAGGACAATACCAACAGCGACCCGATGGCGGTAGTGGACTGGATCAACATGTTCGCGCTGGCGGTGAACGAAGAGAACGCCGCCGGCGGCCGCGTGGTGACCGCGCCAACTAACGGCGCGTGCGGTATCGTTCCTGCGGTACTGGCCTACTACGACAAGTTTATCCGCAAGGTGAACGCTAACTCTCTGGCCCGCTATATGCTGGTCGCCAGCGCCATTGGTTCGCTGTATAAGATGAACGCCTCTATCTCCGGCGCCGAAGTCGGTTGCCAGGGCGAAGTCGGCGTGGCCTGCTCGATGGCCGCGGCCGGTCTGGCGGAGCTGCTGGGCGCTAGCCCGGCCCAGGTGTGCATCGCCGCGGAAATCGGTATGGAACATAACCTCGGCCTGACCTGCGACCCGGTTGCCGGCCAGGTGCAGGTACCGTGCATCGAGCGTAACGCCATCGCGGCGGTCAAAGCGGTTAACGCCGCGCGCATGGCCCTGCGCCGTACCAGCGAACCGCGCGTGTGCCTCGATAAGGTTATCGAGACCATGTATGAAACGGGCAAAGATATGAACGCCAAGTACCGCGAAACCTCTCGCGGCGGCCTGGCGATGAAAATCGTCGCCTGCGATTAACGCCTCTGGCCCGGCACGCTTCGGCATGTCGGGCCAACTCTCCTCCAGCCCTGGCTCATTCTGCGAGCCTGCTTCCCGAACTTCGCGCTACCAATAGCCTCGTATTGCCACCGATGTTACCCTTATAGCCTGAGAACAAAGGGAGATATCTTGTGGCTGTTCATCTGTTAATTGTCGACGCGCTCAATCTGATCCGCCGTATTCATGCGGTGCAGGGTTCCCCCTGCGCGGATACCTGCCTGCACGCCCTCGAACAGCTTATCGTCCACAGCCAGCCGACGCACGCCGTGGCGGTGTTCGACGATGAAGACCGCACCCACGGCTGGCGCCACCAGCGGCTGCCGGACTATAAAGCCGGGCGCGCGCCGATGCCGGAAACGCTGGAAGCGGAAATGCCGGCGCTGCGGGCGGCTTTCGAACAGCGCGGTATCCGCTGCTGGGCGCTGCCCGGCAGCGAAGCGGACGACCTGGCGGCCACGCTCGCCGTTAAAGTTGCCCAGGCCGGACATCAGGCGACTATTGTTTCGACCGATAAAGGCTACTGTCAGCTGCTGTCGCCGACCATTCGCATCCGCGACTATTTCCAGAAACGCTGGCTGGATGCGCCGTTTATCGCCAATGAATTCGGCGTGACGCCGGAACAGCTCCCGGACTACTGGGGCCTGGCGGGAATTAGCAGCTCGAAAGTCCCGGGCGTTGCCGGGATTGGGCCGAAAAGCGCGGCGCAGCTGTTAACGGATTATCAGGATTTAGAAGGCATCTACGCGCGGCTTGCCGAAGTGCCGGAGAAGTGGCGTAAGAAGCTTGAAGAGCATAAAGAGATGGCGTTTACCTGCCGGGAAATCGCCCGCCTGCAAACGGATTTACAGCTCGATGGCAACCTACAGCAGCTGCGTTTGCCATCCGCGTGATCCCCGGCCGCGCTGATGCGTGGCCGGGGCTGCTGAGCGCTGATTAGCGCTCGTCGCGGCGGCCGCCGACCGCCGCCCACAGGCGACGCACGTGCACGGTCACTTCTTCACGGTCGTGATACAGCTGACGGGCCTGAATCTGCGCGTTAATACCGTGCTCATCAAGCTGCGCCTGGATATAGGCCAGGTTTTGCGACACCTCTTCATAGCGCTTTTTCATCGGCAGCTTGAGGTTAAAAATGGTCTCGCGGCACCAGCCATTCACCAGCCACTGGGCCATTAACGCCGCCACTTTCGCCGGTTTCTCAACCATGTCGCACACCATCCACGAGATGTTATTGCGGTTCGGACGATAGCGGAAGCCATCTTCACGCAGCCAGGTCACCTGTCCGGTATCCATCAGGCTCTGCGCCATCGGGCCGTTATCGACCGAAGAGACCCACATGTTGCGCTTCACCAGTTGATAGGTCCAGCCGCCCGGGCAGGCGCCGAGATCCACCGCGTACATGCCATTCGCCAGACGCTCGTCCCACTCATCCGCCGGAATGAAGACGTGAAATGCCTCTTCCAGCTTCAGCGTCGAACGGCTCGGCGCATCGGAAGGGAACTTCAGGCGCGGGATCCCCATATAAAACGGCGAGTTGTTATTGCTAAAGGAATAGCCGGTATAGCAACAGCCGGGTGCGATAAAGAACACGTGCACCACCGGACGCTTCGGCGTTTCATAGTTGGTCAGCACGCCGGCTTCACGCAGCGCCGCGCGCAGCGGCACCGTGAACTTGCGGCAGAACTTCATCAGCTCTTTGCTTTCGTTGGTATCCGCGACCTCAACGCGCAGATCGCCGCCCTTTTCCACCACGCCCTGCAGCATGCCGACGATCGGCGTGATGCGGTCTTCCGGCGGCAGGTCGCGCAGCAGTTCGCCAACAACGAACATCTGACGCGCGAAAATCAGCGAGCTAAACGGTAGATCGCGCACCAGCTTCTCGCCATCGCCCTGCTGATAGCACTCAAAAATCACATATCCGGAGTCGTCTTTGACCCGGGCAAAACCAAATACCTCAAGGCGGGCTGCCTTATCGGTAATTTCTGCTGCGCACTCTTTCTCAAACCCGGGGCGACAATAGAGGACAACCTTATTCATGAACAACGCCCTTACGTTTCAGACGAATTGCACCAATTAACATTAATACCCAACCGGCAAGGAAGCAGACGCCGCCTACCGGGGTAACGAACGCCCACAGGCGTAAATGCGACAGCGCCAGGCAATATAAGCTGCCGCTGAACAACACGGTTCCCAGCGCCAAAAACACGCTGCTCCAGTAAAACCAGATACTTATCCGCCGCTGCATGGCGACAGACAGGCCTAAAATCGCCAGCGTATGAAACGCCTGATACTCAAGGCCAGTGTGGATCCAGGCCATTTCGGCCGCACCCAGCGATTTACTTAATACGTGTGCGCCAAAGGCGCCCAGAGCCACAAAAATAAAGCCGCTGATGGCGGCAAAAATCAGCATAAAACGGCTGGTCATGTTGATACCCTACAAAGTCAGTTAACGCCTGGTCATCAGGCCGTTATTGTTCGTAACGAAAGCGGAATTTTTCTTGTTCGCTCGCCGCCTTCGCTAAAATCCACTGGCGGAAAGCGGCTATTTTACCCAGTTCAGCCTGACTGTCATGACAAACAAGGTAAAACGCGTTCTTACTGACCAGAACATCATTAAACGGGCAGACCAAACGGCCTGCTTCAATTTCGGACTGGGCCATAACGTTATTGGCCAGTGCGACGCCTTGTCCATGGATTGCCGCCTGCAGCACCATCGCGCTGTGGCTGAATATCGGTCCCTGTTGCACATTGATATGATTTAGACCCAGTTGCCGGGTATAAGTTTGCCAGTCGCGGCGAGAGGCATCATGTAACAGCGTATGTTGCGCCAGATCGGCAGGCGTTTTCAACGCTTTGTCACCGGTTAACAACAACGGCGAACAAACCGGTAGTAAATATTCGGCGTACAGTTTTTCAACACGCAGCCCCGGCCAGTTGCCGCGGCCATAGAAAATCGCTACGTCGACGTCGTCGGCCAGTTTGTCTTCCTGACGGTCCACCGCCTGGATCCGCACGTCGATCCCCGGATAAGCTGAGTTAAAGCTTGAGAGTCGCGGCACCAGCCACTGAATGGCGAAACTGGGCAATAAACTAACAGTTAGCGCCCCTTTCGCGCTGCGCGCCTGCAGTTTACGCGTAGCTTCGGTGAGCTGCGAAAAAATCTCTTTAATATCCTGAAAATAGCTTTGCCCCTCTTCCGTTAACAGTAGCGAGCGATTGCGTCGACGAAACAGCTTCAGGCCCAGAAAGTCCTCTAGTGACTTGATTTGGTGACTTACTGCGGCCTGCGTCACAAAAAGCTCATCGGCTGCGCGAGTGAAGCTCAGATGACGTGCGGCTGCATCAAAAACACGTAATGCATTCAGAGGTGGTAATCGCTTCGACATGGTTATTCTGACTGAGATGTTAACGAGTTTTAACAAATAGGAAACAACAGTTAACCTATTAGTTTTTTTTATCTGAGCCATTATAAATTGTCCGTTGAGGTTCTACCAGCAAATACCTATAGTGGCGGCACTTCCTGAGCCGGAACGAAAAGCTTTTTTTGGAATGCGTGTTCCAACAAGCTTTTGGCTTACGGTTGTGATGTTGTGTTGTTGTGTTTGCAATTGGTCTGGGTTTGCAGACCATGGTAGCAAGGCTACCTTTTCACTTCCTGTACATTTACCCTGTCTGTCCATAGTGATTTAATGTAGCACCGCAATGCGCGGTGCTTTTTTTTGCCGAAAAATCACCGTTCTCCCCGCCTCCTCGCTATCACCAGCCTTGCCCTAATGGGGAATTTGCGCGACGATCGTGATATCGATATGAGGAATTCCATGAACGCATTCAATCCCGCCCACTTCCGCGCCCAGTTTCCAGCCCTGGCGGATGCCGGCGTCTACCTGGATAGCGCGGCGACGGCGCTAAAACCGCTGGCCGTGATCGATGCCAGCGACCAGTTTTATCGTCTGAGCGCCGGCAACGTCCACCGCAGCCAGTTTGCCGCCGCCCAGCGTCTTACCGAGCGCTACGAGGCGGCGCGCGAACGCGTCGCCAGTTGGCTTAACGCCTCTTCCGGCAAAGATATCGTCTGGACCCGCGGCACCACCGAAGCCATCAATATGGTCGCGCAGAGTTACGTGCGCCCGCGCCTGCATCCTGGCGATGAAATAATCGTCAGCGAAGCCGAACACCACGCCAACCTGGTGCCGTGGCTGATGGTTGCCGAACAAACCGGCGCGCGGGTGGTCAAGCTGCCGCTGGGCGCCGATCGTCTGCCGGATGTCGCGCAACTGCCTTCGCTTATCTCTCCGCGCAGCCGGGTGCTGGCGATTGGCCAGATGTCTAACGTCACCGGCGGCTGCCCCGATCTGCGACTTGCTATTGATTTCGCCCATCAGGCGGGAATGATAGTGATGGTTGACGGCGCTCAGGGCGCGGTGCACTTTCCGGCCGACGTGCAGGCGCTGGATATCGATTTTTATGCCTTCTCCGCCCACAAGCTGTATGGCCCAACGGGTATTGGCGCGCTGTATGGCAAAAGCGAGTTGCTGGCGGAGATGTCGCCATGGCTCGGCGGCGGCAAAATGATTACTGAAGTCTCATTCGATGGCTTTAAAACCCAGCCCGCCCCCTGGCGGCTTGAAGCCGGGACGCCCAACGTCGCCGGCGTTATTGGCCTCAGCGCCGCGCTGGAATGGCTGCAGGAAATCGATCTTACACAGGCGGAAAGCTGGAGCCGTAGCCTGGCGACGCTTGCGGAAGATGAGCTGGCAAAGCGGCCCGGTTTTCGTTCGTTCCGCTGTCAGGATTCGAGCCTGCTGGCCTTTGATTTCGAGGGCGTACACCATAGCGATATGGTTACGTTGCTGGCGGAGTCCGGCATTGCGCTACGCGCCGGGCAGCATTGCGCGCAACCGCTGCTGGCGGCATTAGGCGTTAGCGGTACGCTGCGCGCCTCATTCGCGCCATACAATACGCAAGATGATGTTTATGCGCTGGTGCACGCTATCGACCGCGCGCTGGAAATACTGGTGGATTAATGATGACCTCCCAACCTTTAAGCGCCGCGCTCAGCGAAGCGACGCTGCGCCAGATCTTCGCCCCGCTAACTCAGTGGGAAGATAAGTACCGCCAGTTGATTTTAGTAGGTAAGAAACTGCCGCCATTAACGGATGACCAGCGGGCGCAGGCGAAAGAGATCGCCGGCTGCGAAAACCGTGTCTGGCTGGGGTATCAGGTTGATGCTGAGGGCAAGATGCACTTCTTTGGCGATAGCGAAGGGCGTATCGTGCGCGGCCTGCTGGCGGTGCTGTTAGCCGCCTGCGAAGGAAAAAGCGCCGCTGAGATTTTAGCGAATAATCCGTTGGCGTTATTCGATGAGCTGGGTTTGCGCGGGCAGCTTAGCGCTTCGCGCAGCCAGGGGCTGCAGGCGCTAAGCGACGCGGTGCTCGCCGCCGCCCGCGAGAACTAATTCAAACGCCGTCTCCCCGGCTTGCGCTACGCTGAGCCGGGCTACTCCCACTACAACCGCATCAATGCTGACTGAAACTGCCGGTGTTGGGGGCCTCAAAATCGCTGAGACGTTCCCGGCAGGCCGGGGCAGCCCGCATGGATGCGGGCTGAGGGCCGTGTTTTGCACGGACGCTGCCTCGGCCCGACCCGAAGCCTGCCGGGATAAGTCGAAGGAACCACGAAGTGGCGATTTTGGCGGCCAGAGCCCGGGAGTACAGAGGGCGGCGGCGACTGGCCGCCCTCTGTGCGCTCCCTGCGCCATGAGTGCCATAACGCAGAAGAAATATCGGGAGCGCAATGTGCTTTGAATTAACACAAAGCACATGTTTATCCCCAACCAAAACCGTTGCAAACCAATAATAGTATCTACGGTTCCAGGCCAATAAAGGAAACGCCTGCCGGACTATTCCCCCTGACGCTGCGCTTTCGCCAACATCTTCTTCAACGCATGGGATACGGCGACAAAACCAAAGGTCGCCGTCACCATGGTCGCCGCGCCAAAACCGGAGGCGCAATCCATCCGCTTCGGCCCTTCCGCCGTGCTTTTCATTGCACATACGCTGCCATCCGCCTGCGGGTAGACCAACGCTTCGGTCGAGAAGACGCAATCGATGCCCAGCTTTCCTTTACTATTTTTCACTACGCCAAACTGGCTTTTCAGCCGTTCGCGCAGTTTCGCTGCCAGCGGATCCTGAATAGTTTTCGCCAAATCGGCCACCTGGATCTGCGTCGGATCGATTTGCCCGCCGGCTCCGCCGGTCGTCACCAACGGCACTTTATAACGACGGCACCAGGCGATCAGCGCCGCTTTTGGCCTGACGCTATCGATCGCGTCGATAACATAGCTAAAGCCCGCTCCCAGGTATTCCGCTACGTTCTCGGGCGTGATGAAATCATCGATAACCGTGACCCGACACTCCGGGTTAATCAGACGTATACGCTCGGCCATCACTTCCGCTTTCGCCAGCCCAACGTTGCCGCCAAGGGCGTGGATTTGGCGATTGGTATTGGTGACGCAAACATCATCCATATCAATCAGCGTAATCGCGCCAATCCCGGTACGCGCCAGCGCTTCCGCCGCCCATGAGCCGACGCCGCCGATCCCGACCACGCAAACATGCGCCTCGGCAAAACACTGCAGCGCCTTTTCGCCATATAAACGCGCCGTGCCGCCAAACCGCTGGCGCCAGGCATCGCTGATTACTACAGACATAAAACCTCGGAATAAAGTAGAGACCCCGGATTCGGCGCGTTGCGCGGATCCGGGTTAGAAACGTACGGACGTTTGAACGTTAACCGCTAAAGACGCTACCGGCGCCTGGCGCGTTTTTCAGTACCCACACGCGGCCATAGTGGTTATACCAACCGGCGCGATGACCGGCATCCGGGCCGATGCCCTGGTAGATATCGAAATGCTGGCCTTTAATCGCCCCGCCGACATCCAGCGCCACCATCAGGCGTAGCTCGTATTGACCATTAAACTTACCGTTATTATCCAGCAGAGGCACCTCGGCCAGCAAGGTGGTTCCCGGCGGAATAATCGAACGGTCAGAGGCGACCGACGCGCGGCCAATCAACGGTACCGCGCTCGCCCCTTTCACCGGCGCGTAGGACTGCGGTTTAAAGAAGACAAAAGATGGGTTCTGTTCCAGCAGCTCGCGGACTTCCGCTTCGCTATGTTTTTCGCCCCATTCACGGATCGCCTGCATCGACATATCTTCCCGCTTCACTTCACCGCGGTCGATAAGCACTTTACCGATACTACGGTAAGGCCAGCCGTTTTTCCCGGCGTAGCTGAAGAAGTTAAGCGGCGAACCGTCGCCGAAATCGATATAGCCGCTGCCCTGCACGTCCATGATGAAGTTATCCATCAGCGAGTTGCTGTAGGCCAGCACGTAGTTATCGCTGAGCGCTCCGGCATAGATGCTGGCGCGGGAAGGGAGCTTGCCGTTTTTCGGCGGCATACGGTAAATAGGATACTGGAACTCGCCCTGGCGAGTGTGGCGGGCCTGTACGACCGGGGTGTAGTAGCCGGTAAACTGCACGTTGCCGTAGTTATCAGCCCCCTGCATCTGCCAAGCATCAATACCAAACTGGCGTAACGTGCGGGTATCGCCGCCGGAACGCAGCCACTCCTGAATCGCGTTATAGACGCTGCTCTGGCTATTATAGAGACGCGGAGAGGCGCTACGAATCTGACCAACCTGCTGGGAGAAGTCGCCGGCGTTAATCGGCGCGCCTACCGCATCAGGTTGGTTTACCAATGAAAACGGCTGGGTAAACTTGCCATCACTATATTGCTGACCGCGATCGGTCGGTTTCGAGGTACAGGCGGCGAGCATCGCCAGCATTGCCCCCGTCGCTACATATTTTGCCCAACGTCCTTTCATGGTATCTCTTCTTTATTGCTGCTAAGCCTTAGTGCGTGATGAAGATAACAAACCCATGCGGCTAATGAAATGCACGAAAGCGCCCCGCAGCCCAAATTGTGTAAAAATTCGCCCATTACTGTATTTTTAGCCGCCGTTTTTTACAAAATTGACGATTTCTACGAAAAAAGGTTGCATCAGAACGCTAGCGGAGTATAGTGCGCTTCCACGGACGCGGGGTGGAGCAGCCTGGTAGCTCGTCGGGCTCATAACCCGAAGGTCGTCGGT
>NZ_JBEAHW010000038.1:0-84417 GCF_040062085.1 Klebsiella sp. JN_Kp122 | reverse complement strand
CTCACCGGAACCCCGCTGACCCGGCGGCTTGTTTGCCGTTGTTCCGTGTCAGTGGTGGCGCATTATAGGGAGTAATTCTGAAGTGACAAGAGGAAATTCAAAAAAACTTTTCGTTCGCTCGATTTTCCACCATAACGCGAGTTTTACGCGCTATTTGCTCGTCATTTGCGCGATTTCTCGGGCAAATCTGGCAACCTGCGGCCAATCGGTATAAACCACTTCTTTACTGGTATCCGTTTCCCCGCCGGTCATCTTCATAATTAAGCGAATCATCATTCGATCGTACCAGCGATATCGCGGATAACGCAGCGCACCGGCAAATACCGCGCAGCTCTGCGGCTGCCACGGCGAGTTAAGGAGAAACTTGCGCGTATAGCTGTTGGTTTGCGGGGTGCGCTTTTCCGGTTTGCGCGCCACCAGGTTTACCGAGAAGAACGCCCCCGGCAACGCCTGCAGAGATGCCAGATGCTTTTTCACAAAGCGGTCCAGCGCTGGATGAAAGTGCCCGTAGCGAATAGAAGCGCCAATCACCACCCGATCGTAATGATGCCACTCAACCGTCTCGGTACGGTTCAAGTTCACAGTATCCGCATCAACCCCCAGCTCTTTGAGTTCAGAAGCCAGGTAGGAGGCAATTTCACGGGTCTGCCCATCCCGGGTGGAGAAAAGAATTAAAGTTTTCACGAGCACTCCTGTTATTCGCGCCAGAAAGTGGGAGTAAAGAGCACCAATAAGGTGAACACTTCCAGACGACCAAACAGCATGTTAGCAATCAGGATCCATTTCGCGACCGGGTTCATTGTCGCAAAGTTATCAGCAACGACCCCAAGACCAGGCCCCAGGTTGTTCAATGTCGCCACAACTGAAGCAAAGGCAGAGAAGTCATCAACCCCAGTCGCAATAATAGCCAGCATACTAATGATAAAGACCAACGCATAGGCGGAGAAGAATCCCCACACGGCTTCCAGAATACGTTCCGGTAGCGCACGGTTGCCTAGCTTAATGCTATAGACCGCATTCGGGTGCACCAGGCGCTTAAGCTCACGATTCCCCTGCTTAAACAGCAACAGGATACGAATGACCTTTAAGCCACCGCCCGTTGACCCGGCGCAGCCGCCGATAAACGCAGAGCATAGCAGCAATACCGGCAAGAACAGTGGCCAGCGCGCAATACTATCGGTAGTAAACCCAGCGGTCGTCGCCATCGACACCACCTGGAAGAACGCCTGGTTCAGCGTTGTTAACACCGAGCCGTAGACATTATGTAGCCACAATACCAGTGTACAGACGATAACCAGGGTTAGCTGAACACCGATAAACATTCTGAATTCCGGGTCACGCCAGTAAACCCGCAAACTGCGTCCACTTAATAGCGAAAAGTGCAGGCCATAGTTACAGCCGGAGATCAGCAGGAAGATGGCGATGATGGAATTAATCATCGGGCTATTAAAGTAGCCGACGCTGGCATCGTGAGTTGAGAAGCCGCCGATAGCGATGGTCGCAAAGCTATGGCCGATCGCGTCGAATGCCGGCATTCCGGCAAACCACAGCGCCAATGCGCAGGCGACGGTTAATAAGACATAAATAAGCCACAGCGTTTTTGCCGTCTCGGCAATACGCGGGCGCATTTTATTGTCTTTCAACGGGCCCGGCATTTCTGCCCGGTAGAGCTGCATCCCACCGACGCCGAGGATAGGCAAAATCGCCACCGCCAGCACGATGATCCCCATACCGCCGAACCACTGCAGCATCTGGCGATAGAACAGGATGGCATGAGGCAGTGAGTCCAGTCCCACCAGCGTCGTCGCGCCGGTAGTGGTTAAGCCGGAAAAGGATTCAAAAAAGGCATCCGTCACCGTCAGATTAGGCTGTTCAGCAAAGATAAACGGTAACGCACCGACGCTGCCCAACACGGTCCAGAACAGCACGACAATCAGAAACCCCTCGCGGGATTTCAGTTCGCCTTTTTGCTTGCGGTTCGGCCACCACAGCATGGAGCCAATCGCCAGGGCAACAAAGAAGGTTTGGGTGAAAGCTCGCCCCGCGCCATCGCGATATATCAAGGCCACTAATCCCGGGACAATCATTGTCCCCGAAAATAAGATGACCAACAGTCCAACGATTCGGGTTATCGCGCGAAAATGCATCTCTGGCGCTTCCTTTGGGTTACAAAAAAATCAGGTGGGGATTATTCGTCAATCTTCAGTAATTGCAATGAACCACGACTAAAATCAGCCAGTTTTGTCGAAAAAGAGGCCACTTCAGCTTGCGGAAGCGCGACGCGCAGTTGCACAGACGCCTGATATTCGCTTTCCACAATAATGCCCGAGAACTGCGCCAGCAACGCTTCTACCCCGGCCAGCTGTCCGTATTCACATTGCAAAGTATATGCGGTTAACGGCGTCTTGCGCTGCGTTTTCAACTGCGCAAGCGCCTGATGGACACCGCCGCCATAGGCCTTCACCAGACCGCCGGTACCCAGCAGAATACCACCGTAGTAGCGCACCACCACCGCGGTTATCTCGCCGACGCCGCTGCCCATCAGCTGCGCCAGCATGGGTTTACCTGCCGTTCCCGCCGGTTCGCCATCGTCAGAGAAACCCAGCTGCTGTGAATCATCAGGAGGCCCGGCAACCCATGCCACGCAGTGGTGACGAGCGTCCGGGTGCTCAGCCCTGACCGATTCGACAAACGCTTTCGCCGCCGCCACGCCGTCGGTATGCGCCAACAGCGTGATGAAACGGCTCTTTTTGATCTCTTCAACAACGCTCACCGGCGCGGCCGGCACCAACCAACTTTCCATTACGCCAGTTTCAGGTCGCGCGTCATATTTTCGATGCTGTTTTCGTGAACCACCACGTTATCTTCGATACGAATCCCGCCAAACGGCTTCATGGCTTCAATTTTCTGCCAGTTGAAGTGCTTGCTGAACTGCCCTTCACGCCATGGCGCCAACAGCGACTCAATAAAGTAGATGCCTGGTTCGATAGTCAACACCATACGCGGTTCGAGAATACGGGTGCAGCGCAGGTAAGGATACTTCGACGGCGCCGCCAGATGCGTACCGGTATCGTCCTGCATGAAACCGGCGACATCATGAACCTGCAGGCCCAGCGGATGACCAATCCCGTGTGGCATAAACGGCCCGGTCAGATCGTTTTCCACCATCGCCTCTTCGCTCATGCCGGTCACTAGCTGGTGTTTACGCAGCAGCTTTGCGATGCGCTGATGGAACTGAATATGGTAATCAACGTAGCTGGTGCCAGCCTTCATGGTGCTAATCAGCGCCAGTTGCTCGTCGTTAACGTCTTTAATCAGCTGCGCGAAATCGTTATCGCTGTGGCCTGCCCAGGTACGAGTCAGGTCCGCGGCATAGCCGTTGTACTCTGCGCCCGCATCCAACAAGAAGCTACGCATTTCGGTTGGCGCACGGTGATCCAGCTTGGTGTAGTGCAATACGGCCGCATGCTCATTCAGCGCCACGATATTGCTGTAAGGGACGTCGGTATCGCGATGACCGGTCGCCGTCAGGTAAGCCTGATTAATATCGAACTCGCTCATCCCCGACTGGAAAGCTTCGTGGGCCGCGCGATGGCCGTTCACCGCCGATTTCTGCGCTTCACGCATACAGGCCAGCTCATAGTCGGTTTTGTAAGCGCGATAATAGTGCAGATAGTCGATAACGCCTTTCGGGTTGATTTTGTCTGCCGCGATCTCCAGACCTAAAGCACGTTCCGGCACCGGGCCGATATACGCTATGTTGCCACGCGCCGCGGGCAGTTGACCGCCAATGCCATCGGCTTTCGGCAACGCAATAACATCCACTTCCTCAGTCCAGAAAGAGGTCGGCAGCGGCTCAACGTTGTGCCAGTAATCGACCGGCAGATAGAACCACAGTTTCGGTTTATTCACGCCATCCACCAGCAGCCAGCAGTTTGGCACCTGGGTCACCGGCACCCACGCCTTAAACTGCGGGTTAACCTTAAACGGATACGGATGATCGTCGAGGAAGACATTGATCAGCTCGCCGGAGTGGATAAGCAGAGCATCCAGCTTGAAGCGATCTAAAACTTTGCGGGTACGTTCTTGTAGGGTAACGATATGATTTTTATAAAGCGCGGCCAGTGATTCCATCTTTTATCCTTTGCTTTTATTGGATCGTGATTCTCCGCATCTTAGCACATTGGCTCCAGGCCGGGTGATTTCTACCGGATGTGATCCGACCAGCAATTATTTAAAGAGTAATTTGCATTTTCTTAACATAAATTCCACACTCCGAGTCATCTGGTATGACCAGATCATATTGCTGGATTCAGGAGACTGACATGCTCTACAAAGGCGACACCCTGTACCTCGACTGGCTGGAAGATGGCATTGCCGAACTGGTTTTCGACGCCCCCGGCTCGGTTAACAAGCTTGATACTGCAACCGTTGCCAGCCTCGGTCACGCGCTGGACGTACTCGAAAAACAAAAAGATCTCAAAGGGCTGCTGCTGCGCTCTGAAAAAGCGGCCTTTATTGTCGGCGCCGATATCACCGAATTCCTTTCTCTATTCCTGGTGCCGGAAGAACAGTTGAGCCAGTGGCTGCACTTCGCCAACAGCGTCTTCAATCGCCTGGAAGATTTACCGGTCCCTACTCTGTCAGCGGTTAACGGCTACGCGCTGGGCGGCGGCTGCGAATGCGTACTGGCGACCGACTATCGCCTCGCCACGCCGGATCTGCGCATCGGCCTGCCGGAAACCAAGTTGGGCATTATGCCTGGCTTCGGCGGTTCCGTACGTCTGCCGCGCCTGCTCGGCGCCGATAGCGCGCTGGAAATTATTGCCGCCGGTAAAGACGTCGGTGCCGATCAAGCGCTGAAAATTGGCCTCATTGACGGCATTGTTGCCGCGGAAAAACTGCATCACGGCGCGCTGGCGATTCTGCGTCAGGCGATTAATGGCGACCTGGACTGGAAAACCAAACGTCAGCCGAAACTGGAGCCGCTGAAGCTCAGCAAAATTGAAGCCGCCATGAGCTTCACTATTGCCAAAGGTATGGTCGCGCAAACCGCCGGAAAACATTACCCGGCGCCGATCACCGCGGTAAAAACCATCGAAGCCGCCGCGCGTCTTGGCCGTGATGACGCGCTGAAGCTGGAAAACCAAAGTTTTGTTCCGCTGGCGCACACCAACGAAGCGCGCGCGCTGGTCGGTATCTTCCTTAACGACCAGTACGTCAAAGCGAAAGCGAAAAAACTCACTAAAGATGTCGAGACGCCGAAGCACGCTGCCGTATTAGGCGCCGGCATTATGGGTGGCGGCATTGCTTACCAGTCAGCCTGGAAAGGCGTGCCGGTGGTGATGAAAGACATCAGCGACAAATCGCTGACCCTTGGCATGACCGAAGCGGCGAAGCTGCTGAATAAACAGCTGGAACGCGGAAAAATCGACGGCCTGAAGCTGGCCGGGGTGATTAGCACCATTCAGCCAACGCTGGAATACAGCGGTTTTGACCGCGTGGACGTCGTCGTTGAAGCGGTGGTGGAAAACCCGAAAGTGAAGAAAGCGGTACTGGCGGAAACCGAAGAGAAAGTGCGTCCGGACACCGTGCTGGCTTCCAACACCTCAACGATTCCTATCAGCGAGCTGGCCAGCGTTCTGCAGCGCCCGGAGAATTTCTGCGGTATGCACTTCTTTAACCCGGTACATCGCATGCCGCTGGTTGAAGTGATCCGCGGCGAGAAAACTTCGGACAAGACCATTGCCAAAGTCGTGGCCTGGGCCAGCAAAATGGGCAAAACACCGATCGTGGTGAATGATTGCCCCGGCTTCTTCGTTAACCGCGTCCTGTTCCCCTATTTCGCAGGCTTCAGCCAGCTGCTGCGCGACGGCGCGGATTTCCGCAAAGTCGATAAAGTGATGGAAAAACAGTTTGGCTGGCCGATGGGCCCGGCCTATCTGCTGGATGTTGTCGGCATCGATACCGCGCACCATGCTCAGGCGGTAATGGCGGCGGGGTTCCCACAGCGGATGCAGAAAGATTATCGCGATGCGATCGACGCGCTGTTTGACGCCAACCGTTTCGGCCAGAAGAACGGCCTCGGTTTCTGGCGTTATAAAGAAGACAGTAAAGGTAAGCCGAAGAAAGAAGAAGATGCCGCAGTCGATAGTCTGCTGACCGAAGTCAGCCAGCCGAAGCGCGATTTCAGCGATGAAGAGATTATCGCCCGCATGATGATCCCAATGGTTAACGAAGTTGTTCGCTGCCTGGAAGAAGGCATTATCGCCAGCCCGGCGGAAGCGGATATGGCGCTGGTATACGGCCTGGGCTTCCCTCCGTTCCACGGCGGCGCATTCCGCTGGCTGGACACCATCGGCAGCGCAAAATATCTCGATATGGCGCAGCAATACCAGCACCTCGGCCCGCTTTATGCCGTGCCGGAGGGTCTGCGTAATAAGGCCCGTCATAACGAAGCGTATTATCCTCCAGTAGAACCAGCCCGTCCGGTTGGCGAACTGAAAACGGCTTAAGGAGTCACAATGGAACAGGTTGTCATTGTCGATGCAATTCGCACCCCGATGGGCCGTTCAAAGGGCGGCGCCTTTCGCAACGTGCGTGCGGAAGACCTCTCCGCACACCTGATGCGAAGCCTGCTCTCGCGTAACCCGTCCCTTGAGGCGAGCGCGATTGACGATATTTACTGGGGCTGCGTGCAACAAACGCTGGAGCAGGGTTTCAACATTGCGCGTAACGCCGCGCTGTTGGCGGAAATACCGCACTCGGTACCGGCAACAACGGTTAACCGCCTGTGCGGTTCCTCCATGCAGGCGCTGCACGATGCCGCCCGTATGATCATGACCGGCGACGCCAGCGTCTGCCTGATTGGCGGCGTTGAGCACATGGGCCATGTGCCAATGAGTCATGGTGTCGATTTCCATCCGGGCCTTAGCCGTAACGTGGCGAAAGCCGCCGGTATGATGGGGCTGACCGCGGAAATGCTGGCGCGTCTACACGGCATTAGCCGTGAAATGCAGGATCAATTCGCCGCACGTTCCCACGCTTGCGCCTGGGCGGCAACGCAATCCGGGGCATTCAAGGCGGAGATTATCCCGACCGGCGGCCACGATGCCGATGGCGTGCTGAAATCCTTTAATTATGACGAAGTGATCCGCCCGGAAACCACCGTAGAAGCGCTGGCGGCGCTGAGACCGGCTTTCGATCCGGTGACCGGCACGGTAACGGCAGGTACCTCTTCCGCGCTTTCCGACGGCGCGGCGGCAATGCTGCTGATGAGCGAAAGCCGCGCCCGCGAGCTGGGGCTGAAGCCGCGCGCTCGCGTCCGTTCAATGGCGGTGGTCGGCTGCGATCCGTCCATTATGGGTTATGGCCCGGTTCCGGCCTCAAAGCTGGCGCTGAAAAAAGCGGGATTATCCACCAGCGATATCGACGTCTTTGAAATGAATGAAGCGTTTGCCGCGCAGATCCTGCCATGTATTAAAGATCTGGGCTTAATGGAGCAGATCGACGAGAAGATCAACCTCAACGGCGGCGCGATCGCGCTCGGACATCCGCTAGGCTGTTCCGGAGCGCGTATTAGCACCACGTTGATTAACCAGATGGAACGCAAAGACGCGCAGTTCGGTTTGGCGACCATGTGTATCGGCTTAGGCCAGGGGATCGCCACCGTATTCGAGCGGATGTAGGAAAAAACTCGATGCCATTATTGCCTGCCAGCCAACAGGCAATAATGGATTAGAGGGGGTTTAGTTGCCGTTCTTCCCGCCTGTCAGGGGCGGGTTTTTTATTTTCAGATAAACGCAAACGCATCGCCAAACAGGCGATCTTCACGCGCGCCGCGCTCATTACAGAACAGGTCGCGGGCAATTTTAGCCATCTCAAAACGACCGGCAATGTAAATATCATGCTCGGCCAGCGTACCGTAATCCTGCAGCACGGCGGTGAGTACCGTACCGGAGCGACCACGCCACCCTTCTTCCGGCTGCTCGACCACCGGCTCGATGCGCAGATTCGGATGCTTGATGCTTAACGCTTCCAGCTCGGCCAGATCGTACAGATGCTTAGCCTCGCGGCCGCCCCAATAAATGGCGATATCGCGATCCGGGTTACGCGCCAGCGCGGTTAACAGAATAGAACGCACATAAGAGAATCCGGTACCGCCGGCGATCAGAATCAGCGGGCGATCTTCGTCATCGCGCAGCCACGCTTCGCCATGCGGAATATCAACCTCAATTTCACGCTCTTTCAGAATGCGATCCATCACCGCCATCGCATACAGATTGAGTTCAGAAGCACCGATATGCAGCTCGATAAACTCATGCTCTGACGGCGTGGAAGCCATAGAGAACGGACGCTTGTCGCGCTCATCCATCACTACCATCAGATACTGGCCGGCGCGGAAAGAAAATGCCGCTTCCGGTACTAATCGAACGCGATACACGGTATCGGTAATCGCCTCCACCGAGGTCACTTTACAGCTTAAGGTTGTCATGCGTCCCCTCTGTCGGGTCTATAGAGCAAAACAGCGGCGTTAGCCCCGCTTACTGTTATTTAAAGATGGCCAGTTCATCCCAGATGGCGTCGATACGCGCCGTCACCTCAGGATCTTTTTTGATTGGACGACCCCATTCACGCTGGGTTTCGCCAGGCCATTTATTTGTGGCATCCAGCCCCATTTTTGAACCCAGGCCGGAAACCGGCGAGGCAAAATCCAGATAATCTATTGGCGTATTTTCTACCAGTACCGTATCACGAGCCGGGTCCATACGGGTAGTAATCGCCCAAATCACGTCATTCCAGTCGCGCGCGTTCACGTCATCGTCGCAGACAATCACGAACTTGGTATACATGAACTGGCGCAGGAACGACCAGACGCCCATCATCACGCGCTTGGCATGGCCTGCGTACTGTTTTTTCATGGTCACCACCGCCAGGCGATAGGAACACCCTTCCGGCGGCAGATAGAAATCGACGATTTCCGGGAACTGCTTTTGCAGAATCGGCACAAAGACTTCGTTCAGCGCCACGCCCAGCACCGCGGGTTCATCCGGCGGACGACCGGTATAGGTCGAATGATAAATCGCGTCTTCGCGCTGGGTAATATGGGTCACCGTAAATACCGGGAAGCTGTCTACTTCATTGTAGTAGCCGGTATGATCGCCGTATGGCCCTTCCGGCGCCATCTCGCCGGCCTCAATGTAGCCTTCAAGCACGATTTCCGCGCTGGCCGGCACTTCAAGGTCATTGGAAACGCACTTCACCACTTCGGTCTTGGTGCCGCGCAGCAAGCCTGCGAAAGCGTATTCCGACAGGGTATCAGGAACCGGCGTCACCGCGCCCAGAATGGTCGCCGGATCGGCGCCAAGCGCCACGGAAACCGGAAAACGTTCGCCGGGATGCGCCGCGCACCACTCCTGGAAATCGAGCGCGCCGCCGCGGTGGGACAACCAACGCATGATGAGTTTATTTTTGCCGATCAGCTGCTGGCGATAAATACCCAGATTTTGCCTCTCCTTGTGCGGGCCGCGGGTCACCGTCAGCCCCCAGGTAATCAGCGGCGCGGCATCTTCCGGCCAGCAGGTCATAATCGGTATTTTGTTGAGATCGACATCATCGCCCTGGATGATTTTTTGCTGACAAGGCGCGCCGCGCAGGCGTTTGGTCGGCATATTCAACACTTGCTTGAACTGCGGCAGCTTATCAAACAGATCGCGGAAGCCTTTTGGCGGCTCCGGCTCTTTCAGAAAGGCCAATAGCTTCCCGACTTCCCGTAGCGAACTGACGTCTTCCTGGCCCATCCCCAGCGCCACACGACGCGGCGTGCCAAACAGATTGCACAGCACCGGCATCGAGTAGCCTTTCGGGTTTTCAAACAGCAGCGCCGGGCCGCCGGCACGCAGGGTGCGGTCGGCAATTTCGGTAATTTCCAGATGCGGGTCGACCGGCAGGGTTATCCGTTTTAGCTCGCCCTGCTGCTCAAGTAATGTCAGAAAGTCGCGTAGATCGTGGTATTTCATGGAGTTATTATTGACCTCTATACAAGCGGCTGATTATACGATTTTCGCCGCAACGATGCTGTACTTTTGTTAAATAAGCGTAAATGAACAGGCTATTTACGCTTTCGCTTATAATGGTTTTCGCGATTGTTCCAGGCTTTTGTTATGCTTGCAGGTAGTAAAGCGGAAAGAGTCATTATGCAAGCCTGGTACTTACTTTATTGCAAACGTGGGCAGCTTCAGCGCGCCCAGGAACACCTTGAACGTCAGGCAGTCAATTGCCTGATGCCGACGATCGCGCTGGAAAAAATCATCCGTGGTAAACGTACTACGGTCAGCGAGCCCCTGTTCCCAAACTATCTGTTCGTCGAATTCGATCCCGAGATCATTCATACCACCACCATCAGCGCTACCCGAGGGGTGAACAGTTTCGTCCGTTTTGGCGCCCAACCGGCAGTGGTCCCTTCAGAGGTGATTCACCAGCTTTCCATCTATAAACCGGAAGGTATTACCGACCCGGAAACGCCTCATGAAGGCGACAGCGTGTTAATCACCGACGGTGCTTTTGAAGGGCTGCAGGCTATTTTCACCGAGCCCGACGGCGAAGCCCGTTCAATGCTGCTCCTCAATCTGTTGAATAAACAGGTCCTGCAAAGCGTTAAAAATACCGACTTCTATAAAATCTGACGGCGCGGTTAAAAGCGCACGCCAAACAGCTTCCTGACGTTCGCATCCGTAACCTCCTCCAGCCATTGCGTTTCCTCGCCTCGCCAGCCCGCTACGCTTGCCAGAATATGCGGCAGATAAGCGGGCTCGTTGCGCCGCGAGGAGGGCTTCGGCTTCATGTCGCGCGGCAACAGATATGGTGCGTCGGTCTCCAGCAGCAGACGTTCCGCCGGGATCGCCGGCAACAATTCACGAAGCTCCAGTCCCCGCCGCTCATCGCACACCCAACCGGTGATACCGATAAATAAACCTCTATCAAGACACTGAATCACTTCCTCGAGGCTACCGGTAAAGCAGTGCAACACGGCGCCGGGCAGTTTATTGAGCCACGGCTCCAGCAGCTCAAGGAACCGTTGATGGGCGTCGCGGCAGTGTAAAAATACCGGCATTGAGAGCTCAGCCGCCAGCGCCAGCTGGGCGTTGAATGCCTTCTCTTGTTCCTGCGGCGTTGAGAAATTACGGTTGAAATCAAGACCGCATTCGCCAATCGCCGCCACCTGCGGCTGGCGGGCCAGCGCGTGGATTTCTTCGGCCACCGACTCAGTCCAGGTGCTGCTATCGTGCGGATGTACACCCGCGGTAGACCAGCAGTTGGCGTAACGGCCAGCCATCTGCCGCGCCTGCTGGCTTTCATGCAGATTGGTGCCGGTCAGCAACATCCCATGGACACCTGCCGCCTGCGCGCGCGCAACCACCTCGTCGTGGTCGCGGGAAAACTGCGAGCTGGTCAGATTTACGCCAATATCAAACATCATAACTCCCATATGACAACCGCCCTGACGGGCGGTTGGCGTTGTTACTCTTCTTTGCTCTCCGCCTCTTCGGCGGCGGCATCTTCGTCACGCGTCAGGCGTTTACCGGTGTAGAAACGGGCAAAGAACACCCCGACTTCAAACAGGCAATACATGGGGATGGCCAACAGCGTTTGCGAGAACACATCCGGCGGCGTCAGCAACATACCGACCACGAAGGCGCCCACCAGCACGTAGGGCCGTTTTTTACGTAAATCTTCCGGCGTCGTGACGCCCATCCAGCAGAGCAGGACGATGGCGACCGGCACTTCAAACGACACGCCGAAAGCCATAAACAGCGCCATGACAAAATCGAGGTAGCTACGGATATCGGTCGAAACTAATACCCCTTCCGGCGCGGCGTGAGTCAGGAAGCCGAATGCCAGCGGGAACACGACGAAATAAGCGAAAGCCATACCGATATAAAACAGCAACGTACTGGAAACCAGCAGCGGCATGACCAGCCGACGTTCATGCTTATACAGCGCCGGCGCCACGAATGCCCATACCTGATATAGAATGACCGGCACCGACAGGATCACCGAGACCATAAAAGTCAGTTTGATCGGCGTGAAGAAAGGAGAAGCGACATCGGTGGCGATCATCGTCGCGCCTACCGGCATTTTGCTGATAAGCGGAGCGGATACCAGTTGATAGATATCATTGGCGAAGTAAACCAACGCCAGGAAGATCACCAGGATGGCAATGATGCTGTTGAGCAGGCGCTTACGCAGCTCAATCAGATGTGAAATTAACGGTTGAGTCTCGTCTACGCCCATTTTTTACGCTTTATCACTCGATGCGGGGGAAGAATCTGGCACTGCCGCGGCGGCTTTTTCCTTAGCCGCCGGGACTTCAGCCGGCGAAACGGATGGCTCCTCGGCAACGGGCTCCGGGGTATGTGCCGGGGCGCTGACCTGATGTTCCGCCGTTGCCGGCGTGACATCCTGACGCTGCGCTTCGCTACCTTTGACGACCGGATTATGAATGGTGTTCGCTTCGTCGCTGGCCTTTTCAGGATCGTGGGCGGTATAGGAACGCTTCATAGATTCAGCTGCTTCACGCAGCTCGTCCATCGAGGCTTTGAGCTCCGGAGTCAGATTATCCAGGCTGGCTTTCTCCACCTTCTTCAGGCTCTCCTGAAACTCCTGCAGTTTTAGCTCCTGGGCAAGCTCATTTTGTACGGTGGTCGCCAGCGAGCGCAACGTACGGATCCAGCTGGCCACCGTTTTAACGGCGACAGGTAGTCGCTGTGGCCCCAATACGATGAGGCCAATCACGAACACCAGCAATAGTTCACTAAAACCGATATCGAACACGAATTACACCTGCTCTTTGTCGTGGCGTTTTGTCTCGTCTTTTTTCGCATCATCTTGTTTATCAGCGATAGTTTTCGCTGCAAAATCTGCATCGGCTGAGGATTTATCGGATTTCTCATCATCGCTCATCGCTTTTTTAAAGCCCTTGATCGATGCGCCTAAATCCGAACCCAGCGAGCTCAGCTTCTTCGTCCCGAAAAGCAGAACTACGATGACGACAACAATTAACAACTGCCAAATACTGATACCACCCATACACGTTCCCCTATGACAGATGATGAATGATGAGAGCGCATTATACACGTCATCCGGTGAGACGCCTCTTTGTCAGACCGCTCACATGACTTCGCGCAAGAATCAATGCGCCAGAATAAACGCGAAACCTGTCAGCGCGTTTTTCGCCAACCAATAAGCCAGGTTACGACGCCGCCGGCCATCAGCCAGCCTGGCATCATGCCCCACTCCGGGCGGTGGATAAATAACAGCGTACCGCTTAAAAGCAAAACGGCGCCTATACCAAACAGATAGCGGGACTGCCCCTGACGCACGTGACGCACCTGGAAGTCGCGCACGATAGTATCGACGCTGGTCTGCAGCTGTTTGCTCTGCTGCAGGCTTTGGTACACCAGCTCAGGAATTTCCGGCATCCTTTCAATCCAGAACGGCGCTTTTTCTTTAAACGCACGCACCAGCGCGGGAATACCGACCTGATCCTTAATCCACGACTCGAGGAAAGGCTTCGCCGTTTTCCACAAGTCTAACTGAGGATAGAGCTGACGACCTACCCCTTCTACGTAAAGTAATGTCTTCTGAAGCAAAACCAGCTGCGGTTGGACTTCCATATTGAAACGCCGCGCGGTATTAAACAGATTCAGCAATACGTGGCCGAAGGAGATTTCCGCCAGCGGCTTTTCAAAAATGGGCTCGCACACGGTGCGAATCGCAAACTCAAACTCTTCAACGTTGGTATCCGGCGGCACCCAGCCGGAATCGACGTGCAGCTCGGCAACCTTACGGTAATCGCGGTTGAAGAAAGCAATGAAGTTTTCCGCCAGATAACGCTTATCGTCTTTGTTCAGCGAGCCGACGATACCGCAGTCGATACCGATATATTGCGGGTCATGCGGATGATCGTAGCTAACGAAAATATTACCCGGATGCATATCCGCATGGAAAAAGCTGTCGCGAAACACCTGGGTAAAGAAGACCTGCACACCACGCTCCGCAAGCAACTGCATGTTAGTGCCCTGGGCTTCCAGCGCGGCGACATCGGAAACCGGAATACCGTAGATCCGCTCCATCACCATCATGCCTTCGCTACAGTAATCGGAATAGACTTCCGGCACGTATAGCATTGGGCTATCTTCGAAATTGCGCCGTAGCTGAATAGCGTTAGCCGACTCGCGTAACAGATTCAGCTCGTCCATCAACGTTTTTTCATATTCGCGGACGACTTCTTGCGGGCGCAGACGGCGGCCATCCGGCAGCAGACGAGGTACCCAGCGCGCCAGGCGGTAGATTAATTTCATGTCCGCTTTGATCACCGGCAGGATATCCGGGCGGATGACCTTGATGACGACCTCTTTGCCGTTGTCTTTCAGGCGCGCGGTATGGACCTGGGCGATGGAGGCGGAAGCGAGCGGCTCAATGGCGAAATCATCGAACCAGGCTTCAATGGGCAGCCCGCCCATCGCTTGTTCGATCTGTTGTTTAGCCAATTTGCCATCGAAAGGTGCGACGCGATCCTGCAGCAGCGCCAGTTGATCGGCGATTTGCGGCGGGAACAGATCGCGGCGGGTGGAGAGCATCTGGCCGAACTTAATCCACACCGGGCCCAGCTCCTGCAGCGCCAGGCGTAAGCGTTGACCCAGCGGTTTATCTTTGTGGCGATTCGGCATCCAGAACAACATTCGCCGCCAGAGGCGCAGCGGCAACGTGATACGCATTTTGGGAATGAGCTCATCAAGCCCGTAACTCAAAAAGGTGCGGATGATAAAATACAGGCGCCGTAATTCTCCTGGCGTCATTTGCCCTCCAGCGTTTCCAGCCGTTTTTCCAGTGCGGCCAGCGCGCGTTCAACGGCGGCGGATTCTTCAGCAAACCAGGCCATTTCCAACGGCCCCGGCGCCAGTCGCCACTCTTCGGTAATCGCTTCAGCGACGTAGCGCTGCTGGCTTTTCGCGCCCTGCAGCAGGAAGCGCGCGCCGCCGCGAAGCACCTTGCCAACCCCTTCAGCGACGATGTCGCCGGTATATGGCGCCAGTAGCTCTGCCGGGTCGAACTCCGCCAGATCGCAAAGTGCGACCATGTTCTGCACAACCTGCAGGTCGCCCTGTACTTCCAGATCGCCGCTGCGAATCAGCGCGGTCAGTTGTTGGCGGTTACGCAACTGCGGCAGCACGCTCAGGCGGGTTATCACGGTACAGTCAGCTTCGCCTTCCCACGCGCCGAGCACGTCGATTTGCTGCTCGCTAAAGGCCAGCACGACAGGCGCCGACAGCTCTTTGAGCTCTACGCGCAGCACTTTCCCCAGCAGGCGCTGACGCGCCGGTTTAAGCGCGCGGTCGCGCCAGAGAAAAGTATTAAGAACCGTTTCGATGCCAGCGGTAACCAGTGGTGCGAAAGGCATAGCGTCCCTCCTGTCAGAACTTATAGCCGCGGTGTAGCGCGACAATACCTGCCGTCAGGTTGTAGTAGTCGACGCTTTCAAAACCCGCCTCCTGCATCATGCCTTTCAGGGTGTCCTGATCGGGATGCATGCGGATGGATTCCGCCAGATAGCGATAACTTTCCGCATCGTTTGCCACCAGCTCGCCGACTTTCGGCAGCACGTGGAAGGAGTAAGCGTCGTAGGCTTTGCTCAGCGGTTCGAGAATCGGTTTAGAAAACTCCAGAACCAGCAGACGTCCGCCCGGTTTCAGCACGCGGTACATTGAACGCAGCGCTTTGTCTTTATCGGTAACGTTACGCAGGCCAAAGGAGATGGTAATGCAGTCAAAGGTGTTATCCGCAAACGGCAGCGCTTCAGCGTTGGCCTGAACATACTCGACGTTACCGACAATACCGATGTTGCGCAGTTTTTCGCGGCCCATTTTGAGCATCGAATCATTGATATCGGCGAGCATCACACGGCCGGTTTCGCCCACCAGACGGGAAAACTTCGCCGTCAGGTCGCCGGTGCCACCCGCTAAGTCCAGCACGGTTTGCCCGCGACGCACGCCGCTGCAGTCGATGGTGAAGCGCTTCCACAAGCGATGAATCCCGAACGACATTAAGTCGTTCATCACATCATATTTTGCAGCGACAGAATGGAATACATGCGCCACCATGTCCGCCTTCTGCTCTTTGGCTACCGTCTGAAAGCCAAAATGCGTTGTTTCTTGTGAATCCTCAACCATCTCTATGCCCGCTTACTTATCAAGAAAATGTTCAGCGAGTGTAACAGATTCAGGCCATTTCCCATACGTTTCAGCTTGGCCTGACGTGCTCGTTTGCGCTCACTGCAGGGTCGGAATCGGCGCTAAACACATCTTCCTGCGGTGAATTTTCATCTTCCTCAAGGCGATATTCTTCATCCTGCGCCGTGGCCTGCTCGACTAAATCAGGATTAATCCCGCGCTTAACCTCGACCCCCAGGCCACGGAATGACTCGGCCTGTACCAGCAGGTTGCCGCGCCCGGAGGCGAGCTTTTTCATCGCCTGGCGATAGTTATCCTGCGCTTTATCAAGGCTTTGACCGATAGCCGACATATCGTCGACAAACAGCCGCATCTTGTCATACAGGCGCCCGGCGCGCTCGGCGATTTTTTGCGCGTTACGGCTTTGATGCTCATAGCGCCACAAGTTGGCGATGGTGCGCAACGCCACCAGCAAGGTTGTCGGGCTAACCAGCATAATATTGTTCTTCAGCGCCTCGCTGATAAGCTCAGGTTGGCGGTCGATAGCCAGCAGGAACGCCGGCTCAACGGGGATGAACATCAGCACATAGTCGAGCGAACGAAGCCCCGGCAGTTGTTGGTAATCTTTACGCCCCAGCAGGCGAATGTGGTTACGCACCGAGGCAATATGCTCCTGTAGCGCCGCTTCGCGGGTGTAGTCGTCGTCAGCGTTGAAGTAGCGCTCATAGGCGACGAGGGTCATTTTGGCGTCGATAACCACGTCTTTGCCCTGCGGCAGACGCACGATAACATCCGGCTGCATCCGCGAGCGGTTATCGGTTTCGATGCTCACCTGAGTTTGATACTCATAGCCTTCGCGCAGGCCGGAGGCCTCCAGCACGCGGGTTAGCACCACTTCTCCCCAGTTGCCCTGAGTTTTGTTATCACCCTTCAGCGCTTTCGTCAGGTTCAGCGCCTCTTGCGCCATCTGTGCGTTCAGCTGTTGCAAATTGCGGATTTCGTGCGCCAGCGTGTGGCGCTCACGCGCCTCCTGGCCGAAGCTGTCCTGCACCTGGCGACGGAAACCGTCGAGCTGTTCGCGCAGCGGCGTCAGCAGGCCATGCAGGCTCTGGCGATTTTGTTCATCAACCCGTCGGTTGCTGTGCTCAAATATGCGGTTCGCCAGGTTTTCAAACTGCTCGCTCAGGCGCTGCTCGCTGTTGACCATCTGGCGAATTTTATCTTCGGCGTGCAACTGCGTGGATTCCAGACGGGTGGTCACTTCACGCAGGTCGGCCTCCAGCGAGGTGTTGATATCACGCAGGCTGCGCAGCTCGTTGTTGAGAAGTTCGCACTCATCGCGCCAGTGCGATTCCTGCACCAGCTGCTGACGTGCGGCGCTAAGTTCAATATCCAGCTCGCGGCGCTCTTCAATGAGATCGGCACGGATTTGATCGGCGCGGGCTTTTGTCGCCAGCCAGCCAACGATTAACCCTGCCGCCAGCGCCACCACGGCGCTCATCACAATAGAGATATCCACAACGCCTCCCCGGCAACCACTTACGGCACAAAAATAGAATTGTGCTGTACAAACGTCCAGTTGAAAAGGATTTTCCTGCGAGGCGCTACGCAAAAAAAGGCCGGAAGATCCGGCCCTGTGAGAAAGAGAGAAGAACTACAGCAGACGGCGCGCCGCTTCCACAACGATTTTCACCGCGTGGCTTTCGGTTTGCTTCATGGTTTCGGCGTTAGGGATCTCTTGCTGGGTACGGTTGACGATAACCCCTGCCACCATCCCGGCGCGCAGGCCCTGGCTGGCGCACATGGTCAGCAGCGTAGCGGATTCCATTTCATAGTTCATGACGCCCATTGCCTGCCACTCTTCCATCGAGCCTTTGAAACGGCTCACGACGCGGCCGGAGAAGGTGTCGTAACGCTCCTGGCCTGGATAGAAGGTATCAGAAGAAGCAGTCACGCCGATATGCGTAGTCGCGCCGATTGATTTCGCCGCTTCCACCAGCGCGGTGGTACAGGCGAAGTCAGCAACGGCCGGGAACTCCATCGGCGCGAAGTGCAGGCTGGCGCCGTCCAGACGGACAGAACCGGTCGTCACCAGTACATCGCCAACATTGATATGCGGCTGAATCGCGCCGGTGGTACCGATACGCAGGAAGGTACGAACCCCCAGCTGCGCCAGCTCTTCCACGGCGATAGAGGTCGACGGGCCGCCGATACCGGTAGAGCAAACAATCACCGGTTTGCCGTCCAGCTCAGCGCGCCAGGAGGTAAATTCACGATGTGATGCCAGCTTAACCGGCTTATCCATCAGCGCGGCGATCTTTTCCACACGCTCCGGATCGCCAGGGACGATAGCCAGCGTAGCCCCTTGTAAATCGTTCTTAGTGAGGCCGAGATGAAAAACATCAGACTTGGACATAAAAAACTCCTCTGTGGGTCGAAGTATCAGCAGAAGCAAAAGGGTACTTTACAGAAGCCACTCGCTTATTTTTGTGATGACAGTCACCATGCATAATAATGATTGCATTTGTTTTTCAACAAATAGTGATTCACATCACATTAACAAGTTATATTCGCGGTCACAGAACAAAAGATAGCCGCTTTCAGGCACTGTGCTTTATTAACGTTCAGTCTAAGAGTCTATATTTATCGATGCGCTAATAAATAAGGGTACGGAGAATACCATGACCACCACCAAGCAACCCGGATTCGCACCTGCAGCCTCGCCGCACGCCTCTACCGCCGTCCATACGTCGGATGAGCACATTACCGCCGGAGAAACCTCGATCCCATCGCAGGGCGAGAATATGCCGGCCTATCACGCCCGCCCGAAAAACGCCGACGGCCCGCTGCCGATCGTTATCGTGGTGCAGGAAATTTTCGGCGTACATGAACATATTCGCGATCTGTGCCGCCGCCTGGCGCAGGAAGGCTATCTGGCGATTGCGCCAGAACTCTACTTCCGCCAGGGCGATCCGAATGAGTACAACGATATCCCTACCCTGTTCAAAGAACTGGTCACTAAGGTGCCTGACGCACAGGTGCTGGCGGATCTCGACCACGTCGCCAGTTGGGCGGCACGCCACGGCGGCGATGCCCATCGTCTGCTGATCACCGGTTTCTGCTGGGGCGGTCGCATCACCTGGCTGTATGCCGCGCATAACCCGCAGTTGAAGGCAGGCGTCGCCTGGTATGGCAAACTGGTGGGAGAAAAATCGCTGAATTCGCCAAAACACCCGGTGGATATCGCTGTCGATCTCAACGCGCCGGTACTTGGCCTGTACGGCGCTAAAGACGCCAGCATTCCGCAGGATACCGTCGAGACCATGCGCCAGGCGCTGCGGGCGGCAAATGCGAACGCTGAGATCGTGGTCTATCCCGAGGCCGATCACGCCTTTAACGCCGACTATCGCGCCAGCTATCACGAAGAGTCAGCCAAAGACGGCTGGCAGCGGATGCTGGACTGGTTTGCTCAATATGGCGGTAAAAAAGGGTAACTCGCCTGATACATGAAAAGAGGAGGCCGTGGCCTCCTCTGTTGTTTTCCGCGTATCTATCAGGCTGATTCGCGCAGATTCTGCGCCGCTTGCACCATGTTAGCCAGCGCGGCGCGGGTTTCCGGCCAGCCACGAGTTTTCAGGCCGCAGTCCGGGTTAACCCACAAGCGCTCCGCCGGAATACGCTGCGCGGCCTTCTCCAGCAACCCTTCAATCCACTCCACGCTCGGTACGTTTGGCGAGTGAATATCATAAACGCCCGGGCCGATTTCGTTCGGATATTCGAACTCTTCGAACGACTCCAGCAGTTCCATGTCAGAGCGCGAGGTTTCAATGGTGATGACGTCGGCATCCAGCGCGGCGATAGAATCCATGATGTCATTGAACTCGCAATAACACATGTGGGTATGAATCTGGGTGTCATCCTTAGCAACCGCGGCGTTGATGCGGAAAGCTTCGACGCCCCACCGTAGATAAGCATCCCAATCACTGCGCTTCAGCGGCAGACCTTCGCGCAGTGCCGGTTCATCAATCTGAATAATACCGATACCGGCCGCCTCCAGATCCGCCACTTCATCGCGCAGCGCCAGCGCAATCTGCTTCGCGATGGTTTCACGGCTGACATCTTCGCGCGGGAAGGACCAGCACAGAATGGTCACCGGACCGGTCAACATGCCTTTGACCGGCTTGTCGGTAAGAGACTGCGCGTACTTCGCCCACTCGACGGTGATCGCTTGCGGACGGCTGACGTCGCCGATAACCACCGGCGGCTTCACGCAGCGAGAGCCATAGCTTTGCACCCAACCGTTTTGCGTAAAAATGAAACCGTCCAGATGCTCACCGAAATACTCCACCATGTCATTACGCTCGGCTTCTCCGTGCACCAGCACGTCTAAACCCAGACGTTCTTGTTCGACGATCGCCTGCTTAATATGTTCGGCAATACCCGTCCGATAATGACTGGCATCAAGATTGCCCTTTTTGAAGTCCAGACGTAGGGTACGAATTTCGGTTGTCTGCGGGAATGAACCGATCGTCGTCGTCGGCCATGCTGGCAGGTTAAAGCGCCTGCGCTGCGCCTGTGCGCGCTCGGCATAAGGACTGGCGCGCTGGCTGTCCTGAGCGGTGATTGCCGCCAGCCGTTTTTCCACTGCCGCGTTGTGTACGCGAGTCGAATGGCGACGAGCCTGGATTGGCGCGCTCCACGCCTCGATCGCCGTCGTATCACCGCTGTTCAGCGCATCGCGCAGCAGCGCCAGTTCGCCGCACTTCTGCAGGGCGAAAGCAAACCAACTTTTTACTTCGGCATCAAGACGGGTCTCTACGCTCAGATCGATCGGGCTATGCAGCAAGGAGCAGGAAGAGGCGACCCATAGTTCGCGTTGACCGACAATCGCCTTAATTTGCGCATATTTTTCCGTGAGATCGGCGCGCCAGACGTTACGACCGTTGATCAGCCCGGCGGATAACAGCCAGTCGGCCGGCAGACGTTTATGTAGTTCAGCAACATCATCTTTGCCATGCACCAGATCGACGTGAAGCCCCTGTACCGGCAGCGCGGTGATAACATCAAGGTTGTCGGCGATCCCTTCAAAATAGGTAGTCAGCAGTAGTTTTACCTGCCCCTGCAGGGCTTCATAAGCTGGTTTAAAGGCATCCAACCATGCTTGCGGCAGCTCCAGTACCAGCGCCGGTTCATCAATCTGCACCCACTCAATGCCGCGTTTCGCCAGCTCGCCCAGTACCTGCTGGTAAACCGGAAGGATATCGTTCAGCAGGCTTAAACGGTCAAACTGTTCGCCTTTTACTTTGCCCAGCCACAGATACGTTACCGGCCCCAGCAGTACAGGCTTAATCTTGTGGCCCAGCGCCAGCGCTTCGTCCACCTCATCCAGCAGTTGAGTCCAGCTCAGCTTGAACTGCTGGCCCTGGACAAATTCCGGCACCATGTAGTGATAGTTGGTATTGAACCACTTGGTCATTTCCGCGGCAGCAGCGGGTTCGCCGGTCGGCGCGCGACCGCGACCAATACGGAACAGAGTATCGATATCGACGGTGCCGTCTTTGTTCTGATGACGAGCCGGCACGTTGCCCAACAGCAGGCTGGTGGTCAGAACATGGTCGTACCAGGCAAAATCGCCCACCGGCAGCAGATCAATGCCCGCCTGTTTCTGCTGCTCCCAGTGACGAGCGCGCAGTTCGCGACCTACCGCCAGCAGATCTTCACGCGTGGCCTTGCCCGCCCAGTAGCTCTCTTGCGCTTTTTTCAGCTCGCGGCGAAGGCCAACGCGAGGAAAACCGAGGGTGTGATTGAGGATTGTCATGTTATGCCCCTTATGGAATTTTTTGCATTTAGCCATCCAGATGTTTACACATCCATAATGTAAAGGTACTGTATATTCCTCAAGCGCAAATTATTCATGCCGAAGTGAAGGACATTCATGATCGAGATTAAGCACCTGAAAACGCTACAGGCGTTGCGGAACAGCGGTTCGCTGGCGGGCGCGGCGGCGGCCCTGCACCAAACCCAGTCGGCCCTGTCCCACCAGTTTAGCGATCTGGAACAGCGCCTTGGCTTCCGTTTGTTTGTGCGTAAAAGCCAGCCGCTACGCTTCACGCCGCAAGGAGAAATTCTGCTGCAGTTGGCCAATCAGGTACTGCCGCAGATCGCTCGCGCGCTACAGGATTGCAATGAACCACAGCAAACCCGTCTGCGGCTGGCGATTGAGTGCCATAGCTGTATTCAATGGCTCACCCCGGCGCTGGAAAGCTTCCGCGCCCGCTGGCCGCTGGTGGAAGTTGATTTTCAGTCCGGCGTCACCTTTGACCCGCAGCCAGCCCTGCAGCAGGGTGAACTCGATCTGGTGATGACCTCAGATATTTTGCCGCGTAGCGGCCTGCACTATTCACCAATGTTTGATTATGAAGTTCGTCTGGTGTTAGCTCCGGAACATCCGCTGGCGGCAAAAACGCGCATCTCCCCGGAAGATCTGGCTGCGGAAACGTTACTGATTTATCCGGTACAGCGCGGGCGGCTGGATATCTGGCGCCACTTCCTGCAACCGGCGGGGATCAGCCCACAGTTGAAAAGTGTCGATAACACGCTGCTGTTGATTCAGATGGTTGCCGCACGAATGGGTATTGCCGCCCTGCCGCACTGGGTGGTGGAAAGTTTTGAACGCCAGGGTTTGATTGTCACCAAAACCCTGGGAGAAGGACTGTGGAGCCGGCTGTATGCTGCAGTGCGCGATGGCGAGCAACGCCAGCCGGTAACAGAAGCGTTTATTCGCTCAGCGCGGAACCACGCTTGCGATCATCTGCCGTTTGTACGGAGTGCGGAGCGACCCAGCGGCGATGGACCCATAGCGAAGCCAGGATTACCAGCGCGCCAATGATAAAGCTTGGCCAGTGAGGCTGCTCCTGCCAGATAGCGAGATTAACCAACAGCCCGGCGGGGACGTGAACGTTATTCATGATCCCCAACGTACCGGCATCCACCTGCGTCGCGCCGTAGTTCCACATGAAATAACCCAATCCGGATGCGACCACGCCAAGCCAGACCAGGATTCCCCACTGCAGGCCGGTAGTCGGTAGCCTCTGCGGATTGCCCAGCATAAACCACGCCGCTACCGCCACAATAAAGGCGCCGACATAGAACCAGGCAAAAGCATTATGTTGCGGCATCGGGCGGACTTCCATCAAACGCTTGTAGCCCACCATGCCGATGGCGAAGCAGATATTCGACAACTGCACCAGCAATAGCCCGGTCCAGAAATGATCGCTGACTTTGTCATAGCGGATGATCGCCGCCCCTAACACCGCCAGCGCCGCGCTAAGCAGATAGCCCCAGCGCAGTTTACGACCGCTGAGCAGATCGTAAATCAGGGTGATATACAGCGGGGTAAAGACCGTAAACAACAGAAATTCCGAGACCGTCAGATAAAGATAGGCGCGGAAAGCCAGCAAATACATGATGCCAAGCTGCATCGCCCCCACTAGCATATAGAGTACGATGGTGCGCGGAGACTGGCCGCGCGTACGCAGGAAAGGCAAAAACACCAGCGCTGCCAGGCCCACGCGCATCAGCACGGAAAAATAGCTATCGACGCTACCGGCAAGGTATTCGCCAATCAGGCTAAAAGAAAAGGCCCACAGGATAGTGGTGATAATTAATAGCGCCACAATGGTCGTCTCATTGAATAAAGAACAGGCATTGTAGCGGAGAGAGAGGTTGACGACTGGCCAGTTATTAGCCAGTCGTCAATCTTTATCAATCGAGGTACAGCTTGCGCAGGTAATGCGGTACGGCATCCTCAGCATTGCTGCCGATCACTTCCAGCTCCGGATGCAAATCCTTCAACCGCTGATGGGCGTTCGCCATGATGCAGCCTTTACCGGCCATCGACAGCATCTCGGCGTCGTTCATGCCGTCGCCAAAGGCGATACACTCTTTGAGGCTGTAGCCGAGCATTTTCGCGACGGCCTCCAGCGCATGCCCCTTCGAAACACCACCAGCCATCACTTCAAGACAAGTTAGTGTGGAGAAACTCACATTCACGCGGTCGCCCCAGCGCGCGTTGATAGCCTGCTCAAGCGGCAGCAGATGTTCATGATCTTCACAAGTGAAGAAAACTTTGCTGATGCCATCCGCATCCAGCTCGCCCGGTTCATAAAGCTTGTAGTTGAACACCGCCTCTTTGAAGAAGCGCATCTCTTCCGGGCGATGGCGATTCATAAACCATTCATCTTCACGATAGACGTTGGTCACAATCTTCACATCGTTACGCACCATCTCAAACAGATCGCTGGCGATATCGCGATCGAGGTTATGAGCGAAGATTTGTTTACCTTCGCTATCGTGTACCCGCGCGCCGTTAGAGGTGATCATGTACGACTTAATGCCGAGATTATCGCGGATCTGCCCCACATCGATGTAGTGGCGGCCAGTGGCGAAAACGAAATTTATCCCGCGCGCGGTGAGTAGCTTCAGCGTCTCTTTGGCATAGGGGGTGAGGAAATGGTCGGGGGAAAGCAGCGTGCCATCTAAATCAGACGCAACAACCTGGTACATAAAAAATTTAACCTCTAAGCAGGGCGACGAGATCTATCGTCGGATTAAGTATGTCGATTGAAAAAATCGACGATGGCATTTAGCGCGACTGAGCGCATAGCGTCCTTTTCAAAAAGGATCTCGTGATATGCCCCTTCAATAACGAGCGGCTTATCGCCTTCACAAGGGTGCCCGGCAGCGGAACAGAGTTCACAATAGCGGTCGTGCATCAGGTTATCGACCACCTTTTCATCCTCGGCCTGAATCAATAACGTCGGAGTCGTATCTTTCTCGACGCCAGACAATATCTCTTCGCCGGCCAGAATACCTTCGCGCACCCAGTGATAGGTCGGCCCGCCGACGCGCAACCGCGGATCGTCGGCATAAAAACGCAGGTTGCGACGATAGCGCTGACGGCTATGAGTCAACACATTGAGCGAAAACGGCAGCGCCCGCCAGCGGCCCGTACCGATGGCATACTCTTCACGAATACGCTGATGGCCCTCAGCCCAGTCGAGAATATGGCGCACCATCCAGTCCGGCAGGCGCATGATGATGCCAAACATTGGCGCGCATAAGGCAATGGCGTCGCAATGCTGCCGGTGACGCTGCAAGAACAGCGTGGCAATGGCGCCGCCCATCGAGTGGGCGAGAATAAAACGTTTACGCCAGTGGCCGGGAACCACTTCCTGCTGCCAGAGCGCAGCCAGATCGTCAACATAATCGCTAAAGCGCACAACATGACCGCGGTGGGTATCAGACAGCAACCTACCGGAACGCCCCTGGCCGCGATGATCGATAATCATCACGTCAAAGCCGCTGTGGAAGAGATCGTAGGCTAGTTCGGCATACTTCACGTAGCTTTCGATGCGGCCGGGGCAAATGACCACCAGCCGGTCGTTATTTGCGGCACAAAAGCGCACAAAGCGTACCGGAACCTTATCGACGCCCGTAAATTCAGCTTCTTCCCGCTGATGCCAGAAATCCGTCAGCGGCCCCATGGTAAAGGCCGCAAACGCGTTTTCTCGTGTGTCCCAGTCCTTTTGCTGCCCAAACATCGGGTTTACACCCCTGTTAACCGCTGAAAATCGTTTTTTTGTCGCACATCACACAATGCTGATGCAATAGCGTATTGTGGCATAAAAATAGACAATCAGGGAGATTCTCATGACCTTCGAGTGGTGGTTCGCTTATCTGCTGACATCAATCATTCTCAGCCTGTCGCCGGGTTCCGGCGCGATCAATACCATGACCACATCCATCAACCACGGCTATCGCGGCGCGGCGGCCTCTATTGCCGGCCTGCAAACCGGATTGGCCATTCATATCGTGCTGGTCGGCGTCGGTCTGGGCACGCTCTTCTCCCGCTCGGTACTGGCATTCGAAGTGTTGAAATGGGCGGGCGCGGCATATCTTATTTGGCTGGGGATCCAGCAGTGGCGGGCGGCGGGTTCAATTGACCTGAATACGCTGGCGCGAACTCAAAGCCGCGGTAAGCTCTATAAACGCGCGGTGTTCGTCAATCTGACCAACCCAAAAAGTATCGTCTTCCTCGCCGCGCTGTTTCCCCAGTTCATCGTCCCGCATCAGCCGCAGGTGATGCAGTACCTGGTACTCGGCGTCACCACCATTGTGGTCGATATCATTGTGATGATCGGTTACGCGACGCTGGCGCAGCGCATTGCGGCCTGGATTAAAGGTCCGAAGCAGATGAAGGCGCTGAATAAAGTGTTTGGCTCGCTGTTTATGCTGGTGGGGGCGCTGCTCGCTTCCGCCCGTCACGCCTGAAACTGGAATGACGCTCGCACAGCGCGAGGCCACTTGCGGCCGGAGTCGTATTATCACGCGTGCTGGCGCGCAAAGATGAAAGAGACTTTATCCGCGCGCTGTCGGCCCCGCCTTTTCAGTGCCAGAATGCCGCCATTGGGTTTATTCACGGATGAACGAAAATGGCGGAAACGGCAACCCCTCATGATGCAGTCTTTAAGACCTTTCTGTCGCGGGTCGAAACGGCGCGCGATTTTATCGAGATCCACCTTCCACCGGCGTTAATTCAGGTTTGTAAACTGGATACGCTGCGCCTGGAATCCGGGAGTTTTCTGGAAGATGACCTGCGGCCCTACTACAGCGATATTCTGTATTCGCTGGAGACAAACCGCGGCCCGGGGTATATTCATGTTCTGATAGAACACCAGAGTTCACCTGATAAACTGATGGCATTCCGCCTGATGCGCTACGCCATCGCCGCCATGCAGAGGCATCTGGAGAATGGTCATAAAACGTTACCGCTGGTAATTCCCATTCTCTTTTATCAAGGACGTCGCAGCCCCTATCCCTGGTCGCTGAACTGGCTGGATAATTTTGACGACTCGATGCTTGCCCATCAGCTCTATTCAGGTGCATTTCCGCTGGTCGATATTACGGTGATCCCTGATGACGAAATTATGCGCCACCGCAGTATGGCGGCGCTTACGCTGGTACAAAAACATATTCGCCAGCGCGATATGGCACAGCTGCTTGACAAGTTGACCCACCTCTTAATGTTGGAGCAGATGAGCGGACAACAAATCGCCGTGCTGATAAAATATATGGCTCAGGCGGGAGAAGCTCAGGATATTCGGGCACTATTGTATGGGCTGGCACAGCGTGTGCCGCAGCATGGAGGAATGCTAATGACTCTGGCAGAAACGTGGCTCGCAGAAGGCAGAGAGAAAGGTATCAAAGAAGGCATCAAAGAAGGAAAACTACAGGCCCTTTTACAGGTCGCCGCAGCGATGCTCAATCGCGGCTTGGATGACGATGCTATCCTGGAAATGACCGGTTTGACCAGGGATGAACTACAGCGCCTTCGTCACTAATGTCTGCCCCACCCGGCAACAAACCGGGTGGATAATCGCATGACGAGTTAGCGCGAAATGATCAGATGAATGCCGAAACCGGCAAACAGGGTTCCTGCGATGCCGTCTATCCACTTTGCCATCCGCTGATAGCCGCGGCGCATTTTCGGCAGTGCGAAGAGGCTGGCTACGATGGTGAACCACGCCAGCGTTTCAAGGACGATCAGCAGGAAAATCCCCCAACGCGCCCCGGCGCCAATGTTATCGCCAACGAACAGTGAAAAGACGGAACCGAAGTAGATAATCGCTTTCGGATTGGCGAGATTGGTCAGCAGGCCCTTCAGGAAACTGCGCCCGCTACGCGCCAGCTCAACCTGCGGTTCCGCTGCCGATACATCGGTTTTCTTCAACGCGCCGCGCAGCATTTGATAGCCCATCCAGCACAGATACAGCCCACCGCCGACCATAATCAACGTATGCAGCCAGGCCATTTTCTCGATAATCAGATGCAAGCCGAGCAGCGCTACGCCCGCCCAGACCATTACGCCGCCGGTGATTCCCAACACGCCCATCATCGCCTCTTTGCGCGAGCGGCTCACCGCGGTTTGCGAAACAAAGAAAAAATCCGGCCCCGGACTCATTAGCGCAATGATGTGCACCAGCGCCACGGTGAGAAAAAGCATCAACATGTTTAACTCGCAGGGAAATAGTGAAGAAGGAAACTATTCTGGCACCTTTTCCCGCGGCTGACTACTCATCATCACCATCGACATGAGCACGTATCAGCGCCATGAATTCTTTACCGAAGCGCTCAAGCTTGCGGGTCCCCACGCCGTTGACGCTGAGCATTTCCCCGGCGGTGAGCGGCGACTGTTCGGCCATCTCAATAAGCGTCGCGTCGTTAAAGACGACATAGGGCGGGATATTCTCCTCGTCGGCGATCGCTTTACGTAATTTACGCAGCTTGGCGAACAGCTTGCGGTCATAATTGCCGCCGAAGGATTTCTGCATCGCTTTCGGTTTTAGCGCCACGATACGCGGCACGGCGAGCTGCAGCGGGACTTCACCGCGCAGTACCGGACGCGCGGCCTCGGTGAGCTGCAGCGCGGAGTGCTGGGCAATATTTTGCGTAACCAGTCCGAGGTGAATTAACTGACGAATCACGCTCACCCAATGCTCGTGGCTCTGCTCGCGACCAATACCGTACACCGGCAGTTTATCGTGGTTCAGGTCACGGATACGCTGATTGTTGGCGCCGCGGAGTACTTCAACCACATAGCCCATCCCGAAGCGCTGATTCACCCGATAAATAGTTGAAAGCGCCTTACGCGCGTCCATTAAGCCATCGTACTGCTTTGGCGGATCAAGACAGATATCACAGTTGCCGCACGGCTCCTGACGCCCTTCGCCAAAATAGTTCAGCAGCACCAGACGGCGACAGGTCTGCGCTTCGGCAAAGGCGCCCATCGCATTCAGCTTATGACGTTCAATATCCTGCAGCGGCCCGGCGGGCTTCTCCTCCAGGCAGCGGCGCAGCCACGCCATATCCGCCGGATCGTAAAACAGCATCGCTTCCGCCGGCAGCCCGTCACGCCCGGCGCGACCGGTTTCCTGATAATAGGATTCAATGTTGCGCGGGATATCAAAGTGCACCACAAAACGGACGTTCGGCTTGTTAATGCCCATACCGAAGGCCACCGTCGCCACCACGATCTGCAGATCGTCGCGCTGGAATTTCTCCTGCACGTCGGCACGAATATCATTTTCCAGACCAGCATGGTAGGCCGCCGCGCTGATGCCGCGGCTTTGCAGCCTGGCGGCGGTGTCTTCAACTTTAGAACGGCTGTTACAGTAGATAATCCCTGATTTACCGCGCTGATTCTGGACGTAACGCATCAGCTGATCGAGCGGCTTAAATTTCTCCATCAGCATATAGCGGATATTGGGGCGATCGAAGCTACTGACCTGAATCAGCGGATCGTTGAGCCCCAGCAGGCGAACAATATCGCGGCGGGTGGTGTCATCCGCGGTGGCGGTGAGCGCCATAAACGGAATATGCGGCATCCGCTGGCGCAGCTGGCCCAACGCGGCATATTCCGGGCGGAAATCATGGCCCCACTGCGAGATACAGTGCGCCTCATCTACCGCCAGCATCGCTAAGTTCCAGTGGCTCAGATGCTCGAGAAAGTTGTCCAGCATCAGGCGTTCCGGCGCGATATACAGCAGACGAATCTGCCCGCTGCGGCAGCCCGCCATCACTTCTTGCTGCTGCTCGCGGCTTTGCGTTGAATTAAGACAGGCCGCGGCGACGCCGTTCGCCAGCAGCTGATCGACCTGGTCTTTCATCAGCGAAATCAGCGGCGACACGACAACCGTCAGGCCGCCGAGGACCAATGCAGGTACCTGGTAGCACAGCGACTTACCGCCGCCGGTCGGCATCACTACAAGGCAATCGCGGCCTTCCAGCGCCGTGGCGATAATCGATTCCTGGCCCGGGCGGAACTGCTGGTAGCCGAAGGTCTCTTGTAAAACCTGCTTAGCCAGCGATTCCTGATTTAATACTTCCGCCTGTGCCACGTTGACCCCATTCGCCTGAAAAGAAAACAGGCGCTATTTTCAGCGCCTGCGAGCCAGAGTGCAACGATTAAAACAGATCGTTGAGCATCACGCCGACGCCGACGCGCGTCTGATTGAAGTTATAGTCGATGAGCGACTCGCCATAACCGCTGTAGATTTGAGTATAGGCGCGCACATGTTTGGTAATAGGATAACTGACCCCGACTTCCGCGCCGCCGTAGCCGGTATTCCAGTTATATTGCCCCTGAGCGCTAAAAATAGCCTCCCCCAGCTGGTAGCCAATCTTCAGGCGGTAGTAACCCATGTATTTGGTGATATCGGGGTTATCATCGGTACTGCCGACCACATACCACGGCTTCACTTCAACCAGCCAGTTACCGTTTTGCGCCATCAGGCGAGTATACAGGCGGTTCCAGCTACGTGACGTTGGATCGGAACGGCCGTTAGAGTCGTGGTTATAGCCGACTTCGATATCGCGCAAGGTCCAGCCGGCAAACTCATAATCCGTCGCGAAGCCAAGGAAGAGCTGAGGCTCGTAGTTGGTTTCGCGAAACGGCGCCGAGCCTTTACTGTTAGAGAGCTGCCACCAGGATTTTTGCGTATAGGAGGCGCCAAGCAGCGAATTATCGCCGAGAATACCGCGCCACAACGGGAACGCCAGGCTGAGCTGGAACTTCACCTCATCCTTACGCGCGTCATCGGCCCAGTCGTAACTACGAATTGCCTCTTTATTGAGATCGCTGGTCCATGTATAGAGCAGATAGTTGCTCTCATAAGGATAAAGCAGGAACGGATTATCATGATCCTGCAGCAGGTTGGCGATAATACTGCCCCGTACCGCGGGTTTGTCATGAACGGTTTGTTCAATCGGCGCGTCCTGCGCCAGAACGCCTGCTGGTAACGCGCTAAGCGCCAGCAGCCAGGCTAAAGAGATACGCATTACTGTTCTCCTGAAGAATGGTTCTTATTAATGTTTTGTCCTGCTGCCATTCTACCTATTTATCCACCTCCCGCTGCGTTATCGCCTCCGAAAGTGGAAATCAATATTTTTGAAGCATAAAATCAACATTTCATTAACGAATGGACCTCTGCTATGTCTGAACTGACCGCCGCCGCCGCGCTAAAGCTGGTGGGCGAGATTTTTGTTTATCACATGCCTTTTAACCGTGCCCTTGGGCTGGAACTGGAACGGTATGAAAAAGAGTTTGCCCAGCTCAGCTTTAATAATCAGCCGATGATGGTTGGCAACTGGGCGCAGAGTATTCTGCACGGCGGCGTTATTGCGTCTGCGCTGGATGTCGCCGCGGGGTTGGTCTGCGTCGGCAGCACCCTGACTCGCCATGACACCATCAACGAAGAAGAGCTGCGCCAGCGCCTCTCGCGGATGGGAACTATCGATTTGCGCGTCGATTATTTACGCCCTGGCCGCGGCGAACGCTTCACCGCGACCAGCAGCCTGCTGCGTGCCGGAAACAAAGTCGCCGTGGCTCGCGTCGAGCTGCATAACGAAGAGCAGGTTTATATCGCCAGCGCCACGGCCACCTATATGGTGGGTTGATTGCCGCAGATCGAGTAACATCACTCTCTTTGGCAATGGATTCTACCAATGGACGCAAAACAAACGCGGCTGGGCGTTATGCTGGCGCTGGCCGCCTATTTTATCTGGGGTATCGCGCCGGCGTACTTCAAACTTATTTACTACGTTCCCGCCGATGAAATCCTGACGCATCGCGTGATCTGGTCTTTCTTTTTCATGGTGGCGCTCATCAGCGTCAGCCGCCAGTGGCCGCAGGTAAAAAAACTGCTAAAAACCCCGCGCAAGATCTTCCTGCTCGCGCTCTCTGCAGTGCTTGTCGGCGGCAACTGGCTGCTCTTTATCTGGGCGGTCAATAACCACCATATGCTGGAAGCTAGCCTCGGCTACTTTATTAACCCGCTGGTTAATATCGTGCTCGGGATGATTTTCCTCGGCGAACGCTTTCGTCGGCTGCAGTGGTTGGCGGTGATCCTCGCTTTTTGCGGCGTGCTGGTGCAACTTTGGACCTTCGGCTCACTGCCGGTAATCGGTCTGGGGCTAGCCTTCAGCTTTGCCTTCTACGGACTGGTACGTAAGAAAATCGCCGTCGATGCGCAGACCGGCATGTTGGTGGAAACGCTATGGCTGCTGCCAGTGGCGGCGATCTGGCTTTTCGGCATCACCGATAGCCCAACCAGCCATATGGGAGACAACCCCTGGTCGCTCAATTTACTGCTGATGGCCGCGGGCGTGGTAACTACCATCCCCCTGCTGTGCTTTACCGGTGCGGCGACCCGCCTGCGCCTGTCAACGTTGGGCTTTTTCCAGTACATTGGCCCGACGCTGATGTTCCTGCTGGCGGTAACGTTCTACGGTGAAGTGCCGGGCACGGATAAGATGGTAACCTTCGCCTTTATCTGGGTGGCGCTGGCGATATTCGTGATGGATGCGGTATATACGCAAAGACGGGGGCGCCGGGGATAGGATATTACCCGATGTCGGCTACGCCTTATCCGGCCTACAAAAGCACAACACGTAGGCCCGGATAAGCGAAGCGCATCCGGCACAACAACTACAGCCAGTTTTTACGCTTGAAGTAGAGATACGGCGCCAGGCCGGCCAACATCATAAACACGATGGCTCCCGGATAACCAAAGCTCCAGTGTAGTTCCGGCATAAACTCAAAGTTCATCCCATAGCTGGACGCCACCAGCGTCGGCGGCAGGAACACGACCGAAACCACCGAGAAGATCTTGATAATGCGGTTCTGCTCGATGTTGATAAAGCCCATCGCCGCCTGCATCAGGAAGTTCACCTTCTGGAACAGCGATTCGTTGTGCGGCAGCAGGGATTCGATATCTCGCAGGATCTCTCGCGCCTGTTCAAGCTGGCCTGCCGGCAGGCGCGCCTTGCGCACGAGAAAGTTTAGCGCGCGCTGGGTATCCATCAGACAGAGGCGAACCTTCCAGCCGATATCTTCTAGTTCCGCCAGCGTCGACAGCGCTTCGTCGTACTCGTCGCCCTGGTGGCCTTCCATAATCACGCGGCTCAGCTTTTCCAGGTCGCTGTAGATGTTTTCTATCTCATCCGCCAGCTGTTCGATTTTGGTCTCGAACAGATCTAACAGCAGCTCGTAGGCGTTGCCGTCGACCAGCGTCTGGTTACGCACGCGCATGCGGTACAGGCGAAAAGCGGGTAGTTCACGCTCGCGCAATGTAAACAGGCGGCCTTCGCGGATGGTAAACGCCACGGTTGAGTTACCGGCGTGATCGTCGGCATCTTCGAAAAAGAAAAAGGAGTGGATGTGTAAACCATCTTCGTCTTCAAAGAAACGCGCTGACGCTTCGATGTCTTCCAGTTCCGGGCGCGTCGCCAGGTTCTGGCCTAACTCCGTTTGCACACGGCTACGTTCGTCATCGTCTGGCTCGACCAGATCGACCCACACCGAGCTGGCGAGATGCTTGATCTCATCGGCCTCAAGGCGCGTTAAACGATTATTTTCCAGTTGAAATGCGCTCAGCATGACCGGGACTCCCAATACAAAAAATTTATCGGACAGTTCGATGGGCACACAGAAACTATTTGGGTTTCAGACCATTAAGCCTGACTCAGAGCGACGGGGATAGGACGAGTCGCCGACAACCGCTAAGGCTATCGGCATAAGGGGATAGCCTTAGGAGTTGTTCCTGAATGACAGGAAGTTGAGCCAGCATCTACTGGGTGTGTCCAAGGCGAATGTCCTCTTAGCGTAATCGTGCGCGCATGTTACGCCAGCGCCAAAACGGCGTCAACACGCAAGGGAACGCTAAAGAGCAAATCCTGCCCTTTAGCATATAAGGCTAGCAGATTATTACAAAAAAATTATATTTTTCTTAAAGTTACACCGTTTCCAGCCGGGCATAGGCGGCAACCAGCCATTTAATTCCCTGCCCCTGGAATGCCACCTGCAGCCGGCTATGTTCACCGCTGCCCTCAAGGTTGACGATGGTGCCTTCGCCGAACTTCGGATGCCGGACCCGCTGGCCCAGCTTATAGCCGGTATCGTTCTCCGCCACCGGAGTACCGAGGCGCTGATGGTTAACCGGGCGGCTCACCGTAGCCCGCAGCCGCACCTCTTCCACGCACTCTTCCGGCAGCTCGCCGATAAAGCGCGATGGGCGATGGTAAACCTCTTTGCCGTACAAACGACGGGTTTCGGCGTAGGTCAGCGTCAGTTTCTGCATCGCGCGCGTCACGCCGACGTAGGCCAGACGACGCTCTTCCTCCAGACGACCGCCCTCATCAAGCGCCATCTGGCTCGGGAACATCCCCTCTTCAACGCCGACGATAAACACCTGCGGGAACTCCAGCCCTTTCGCCGAGTGCAGAGTCATCAGCTGTACCGCATCCTGCCAGGTATCCGCCTGCCCTTCGCCGGCTTCCAGCGCGGCGTGGGAGAGGAACGCCTGTAGCGGCATCAGATCTTCATCTTCTTCGTTGTAGCTGAACTGGCGCGTCGCCGTCACCAGTTCCTCTAAGTTTTCGATACGGGTCTGGCCCTTCTCGCCTTTTTCCTGCTCGTACATCATACGCAGGCCGGAATCTTTAATGACCCGGTCAGTCTGGACATGCAGCGGCATATCGGCGGTTTCCTGCGCCAGCGCGTCGATAAGCTCCATAAAGCGCTGCAGAGCGCTGGCAGCGCGGCCAGCCAGCGCTTTCTCTTTGAGCAGCTCGCGGCAGGCCTGCCACAGCGTCAGCTGACGATCGCGCGAGGTCTGGCGCACCACATCCAGGGTACGATCGCCGATGCCGCGGGTAGGCGTATTGACCACGCGCTCAAACGCCGCGTCATCGTTGCGGTTGGCAATCAGACGCAGATAAGAGAGCGCATCTTTGATTTCCTGACGTTCGAAGAAGCGCATGCCGCCGTAGATACGGTAAGGCATGCTGGCCTGTAGCAGCGCCTCTTCCAGCACGCGCGACTGGGCGTTGCTACGATAGAGAATGGCGCACTGCTCCAGCGCTCCGCCGTTCTCCTGCCAGGTTTTAATTCGGTTAACCACGAAACGCGCTTCATCGAGATCGTTGAAGGCGCAGTACAGCGAAATGGGCTCGCCGTCGGCGCCGTCGGTCCACAGTTTTTTGCCCAACCGCCCGTTGTTGTTTTCAATCAGGGCGTTGGCGGCGCTGAGAATATTGCTGGTCGAACGATAGTTCTGCTCCAGACGAATAGTTTCCGCGCCCGGGAAGTCATTCAGGAAGCGCTGAATGTTTTCAACCTGCGCGCCGCGCCAGCCGTAAATCGACTGGTCATCATCGCCGACAATCATCACTTTGCCGGTATCGCCCGCCAGCAGGCGGATCCAGGCATATTGAATGTTGTTGGTATCCTGGAATTCGTCGACGAGAATATTGGTGAAGCGCTCGCGGTAGTGCTGCAGGATGTGCGGTTTGTTCAGCCACAGCTCGTGCGCGCGCAGCAACAGCTCGGCGAAGTCCACCAGCCCGGCGCGATCGCAGGCTTCCTGATAGGCCTGATACACCTTCTGCCAGGTCTGTTCGACCGGGTTGCCGTAGCTCTGAATATGATGCGGGCGCAGCCCTTCATCTTTTTGGCTGTTGATGTACCACATCGCCTGACGCGGCGGCCATTGCTTCTCATCCAGGTTCATCGCCTTAATCAGGCGCTTCAGCAGGCGTAGCTGGTCTTCGCTATCGAGGATTTGGAAATCCTGCGGCAGGTTGGCATCCAGATGATGGGCACGTAGCAGGCGATGGGCCAGGCCGTGGAAGGTGCCGACCCACATACCGCCCTGGGTGGTGCCCATCAGTTGGCCGATACGGTGGCGCATCTCCGCCGCCGCTTTGTTGGTAAAGGTCACCGCCATAATGGAATACGGCGAGCAGTTCTCCACGCTCAGCAGCCAGGCGATACGGTGCACCAGTACGCGCGTCTTACCACTGCCCGCCCCTGCCAGAACCAGCATATTGGTGCGCGAGGCCGCTACGGCTTCACGCTGTTTGTCATTAAGGCTGTCGAGCAGGTAAGAAACGTCCATTGGCACCGCCGGAAGAGAAGGGGTTCCACGAACCCCTGTTAATATATACAGAGTTACTGGTGATTATATCAGCGAGGTCAGAGATGCCAACCGTGAAATTTCAATATGCGGCAGCAGGCGGCTATCGGCGGTTTTCATCAACGACGCGTCCTGCGGCTTGATCCAGCAGGCCTGCATTCCACAGCGAATAGCGCCAGCCACGTCGGTGGTCAGATCATCGCCGACGTGCAGAATCTGCCCGAGGGGTAAATCCAGGCGCTCCGCCGCCAGATGGTACATATCGGCAAACGGCTTGGAGCGACCATCCGGACCCGCGCGCAGCACGAAACGGAAATAGTCATTCAGCCCGAACAGTTCCGGCTGGGCGTTACCGTTGGTGATAGCCACCAGCGGCCATTTCTGCGCCAGCTTCGCCAGCGTATCGTGCGTCTCCTGCGGCACGTCGACGCGACTGCGCCAGTGGGCGAAGTTTTCCATCGCCGCATCGGCGCCGGCTTTCGCCTCGGCGGCGGAGAGCCCGGCATTACGCATCCCTAACTCCAGCGCGCGGTGGCGCCAGACGGTGACATCGTGATAAATCTCAGGTTCTGAGGACAATAGCGTTTGTCGCAGTTGATTAAGCGCATGGGCATCAAACTGGCTCAGCGCCGGATGGTAATTGCGCACAAACGTCAGCGATTCCTGCATCGTCCGGTCAATCACCGGGCGGTTATCATAAAGGGTGTCATCCAGGTCGAACGTCAGCGCGGAGATCGGGCCCAGAGGTCGGTAAAAACGCATTATTTCCCCCGTTTAGCGCGCGGATGCGCGGCATCGTACACCGAGGCAAGGTGTTGAAAATCGAGATGGGTATAGATTTGGGTGGTGGAGAGATTGGCATGCCCCAGCAGCTCCTGCACGCCGCGCAGATCGCCGCTCGACTCCAGCATATGCGTCGCGAAGGAGTGCCGCAGCTTATGCGGATGCACGTGGCTATTGAGCCCCTGCTTGATCCCCCATTCGGCAAACCGCTTCTGCACGTTGCGCGCTGAAATTCGCTTACCCAGCTTCGACAAAAACAGCGCGTCGTCATCACCGCCGAACAGGCCGCGCAAATCCAGCCAATGTTCGATCCACGCCACCGCGTTGCGTCCAATTGGCAGGCGGCGCTCTTTGCTGCCTTTACCCATCACCCACACTTCCCCTGACTCAAGATCAAGGTGCTGAATATCAAGGTTAACTAACTCAGAAAGACGCAGCCCCGCGCCGTACATCACTTCCAGCATCGCCCGGTCGCGCACCGCGAGCGGGTCGTTAAGGTCGATATCCAGAAGCCGATTCACATCATCAACGTCGATATTTTTCGGTAAGTGGCGGGGAATTTTTGGCGCCGCAATCCCCTTCGCCGGGTTAGCCGCTAACTCGCCCTGGCTGACCATCCAGTCGAAGAAACTGCGCAAGGCGGAAAGCCGCAGCGCCAGGCTCGCCGGGCCTAAGCCCGCGCGGCGGCTGCGCACGGCAAAGCTACGTACCTGAGCGGCGTCGCACTGCTGCCAGCTTTTTAAGCCAGCATCATCCGCCAGCGCGATCAGCGCTTCCAGCTGACGCTGGTAATTCGTGAGCGTAATCGGGCTAAGCTGGCGCTCTACGCCGAGATAGCGCAGGAAGCGTTCGACGCAGGCGAATAGCGGGGAGTCGGTCATGCGCGTTCAATCCAGCGCTCCAGCAGGCCGGGCAGCATGCGCGCAATCTCCTGCAGTAGCTGCGTCCCCTGACCTTGCAGATAATGTTGTGGATCGCGGCTGCTGAAGAACATCACCCCCGGCGCGTCGTCATCGCCCAGTAGCGACATCGCCACCGAGCCGATAGCTTTCGCATCCGGCAGCACCACCAACAGCTCTGGCCCGTTCAGCGGACCAAGATAGTGACGTGCCTGGCCCAACCGTTGGATACGAATGGGTTCGAACGCCTGCCGGCTCAACGCCAGATGGGTGAATTTAGACGGCGCGCCGAGATGCCAGCTGTCCGGAAACAGGCGCACCGTCGCGCCCGCCAGGCCCAGCTCGCGCGCCCAACGATGAAAGCGGTTGAGCATTTCATCCAGGCTATCGGCGGACGCCAGGCGCGTCTGCAGATGGAACAGGCGCTGAAACAGGCTTTGATTGGCCGTCGCCTGTTCCATCAGCAGCGTCATATTTTCTTCCAGCACGTTGATATGGTTACGCGCCCGCAGCATATGCCACTCGACCAGCGAAATGGTGCCGCGCACCGGATGCGGGACGCGGATATGCTCTACCTGCGCTGCATTACGAATAAAGAACTCAGGATTTTGCAGCAGATAATCTACTACCGCGCTGTCGTCGAGCGCTGTGGCGAGTTCCTGCTGTTCTTCCCCGATCTGTTTCATAGATGAATAAATCCGTCGTAGACGTGTGCCGCCGGGCCAGTCATATACAACGGTTGACCCGGACCTTTCCAGGCGATGTCGAGACGCCCGCCTGGCAATTCCACGCGTACCTCTTCGGCGAGTAATCCCTGTTGGATACCGACCGCCACCGCCGCACAGGCGCCGCTGCCGCAGGCCTGCGTTTCACCTGCGCCGCGTTCATAGACGCGCAGACGAATATGAGAGCGTTCCACTACCTGCATAAAGCCGATATTGGCGCGTTCCGGAAAACGTTCGTGGCTTTCCATCACCGGACCGAGGGTTTCAACCGCGGCGGTGTCCACGTTATCGACCTGAATCACGCAGTGCGGGTTGCCCATTGAGACGACGCCGCACAATATTGTCTGTTCAGCCGCACGCATAATATAGGTCTTTTCCGCTTTGTTGGCGCGGAACGGGACCTGAGACGGCTCGAAATTCGGCTCGCCCATGTTAACGCGCACCAGATCATCTTCCGTTACGCTTAATACCATACGCCCATTGGCGGTGCTCACACGGATATCACGTTTATTGGTCAGGCCTTTTAAACGGACAAAGCGGGCGAAGCAGCGCGCGCCGTTGCCGCACTGCGAGACTTCGCTACCGTCAGCATTGAAGATACGGTAGTGGAAGTCCAGATCGGGATCGTACGGCGGCTCGACAACCAGCAGCTGGTCGAAGCCGACGCCAAGATGCCGATCCGCAAGGCGGCGAATCAGCTCCGGTGAGAAGAAAACATTCTGCGTTACCGCATCAACAACCATGAAGTCGTTGCCGAGGCCATGCATTTTAGAGAACTGCATTATCTACTCCAATTGCGCGGAACAGAACGTTATCGTTAATAGTTAACCTGGGTCGGACCGCCATTATCGCCGCGATCGTTACGATCCGGCGTCGCGCTCTGAATGCCTGGGTTAACCGGCCTGGTCGGCGGCGGCGCGGTTTTGTCTGCCGGCGGGAAATACAGCGGCCCTTTCAAACCGCAGCCGGTCAGGCTGAAGATTGCAAACAGAACGGCAAGCGTGGGTAAAACGTTTTTCATTGATAGTTGCCCATGATTCATTCGTTACTGCTTTCTATCATCGCAGGAGAAGACGTAAAAGCAAGCGTTTAGCATCTGACTGCACGCGCTTTTGTTTCGCGCTATACTGCGGCCATCTTCAAAAAAGCAGGATAGAACCATGAACGACAGTGAATTCCATCGCCTGGCCGATAGCCTGTGGATGACCATCGAAGAACGTCTGGACGATTGGGACGGCGACAGCGATATCGACTGCGAAATCAACGGCGGCGTGCTGACCATCAGCTTCGAAAATGGCAGTAAGATCATTATTAACCGTCAGGAACCGCTGCATCAGGTCTGGCTGGCGACCAAGCAAGGCGGCTATCACTTCGATCTGCAAGGCGACGAGTGGATCTGCGATCGCAGCGGCGAACGCTTCTGGGATCTGCTGGAGCAGGCGGCAAGCAATCAAGCCGGCGAGACGGTGAGCTTCCGTTAATGAGGTGTTTCCCGGATGGCGGCGCATCGCGCCTTATCCGGGCTACCCGACGACATACAACCGTAGCCCTGCTAAGCGCAGCGCCAGCAGGGAATATCTCCGGATAGCGCATCGCGCCTTATGCGGGCCAAATCTACGAGTAGCGCTGCTGCAGCACCGGTGAGGCGACCGCTTCCTGGCCCGGCGGCACCGCGGCGGCAATCGCCTGACTGCGGAACGGGATCACCTGCGTGCGTCCGTCAACTTCGACTATCTGATAGAACTGCGGCAGGTTGAAGTTAATGAAGCTGGAGCCGTAGGTGAAGCGATCGTGCGATGATGAGTAGAAGCGGCTGACGTCGCGGACCAGCTCTTCTTTGCTGCCTTCGCAGTGGTGATAGACCTCGGCGCGGTTGCTTTCATCGAGAATGTAGATGTTAAAGCCGCTATCATTGTTATCCGCATCTTCAAAGAAGAATTGAATTATCCCTTCGCTGGCGAAGCCATCCACCACCGCCGGCAGCTTAACGTGATTGGTTTCTACCTGTACCGACAGGCCGTGAAGCTTGTTGTGCGAGATAGCGCCGTAGAACTCAATGGCGTTTTCCAGCTTCTGCACCGAAACGTTCAGGCGTTCAAAGAACAGGCCCCAGGTCTGGCCGGAGACGCGCAGCGCTTTGAAGCGCCCGGTATCCTGACGGGTACTGGAGAGACGCAGTTCGATGCACTCGGAGACCATCTGCTGCACGCGGGTGCGAATAAGGCCGCGCAGATGCTGGCTGTAGCAGAACACCTCCACGCTATCCGGCGGCGCGGCGTCCTGATGCATTTTGCCGAGAATAGTTTTCAGCGCTTCGATCATCGCCTGCTCGCCGTTAAAGTGCAGCGTACGCACTTCGTTCCACGAGTTGCGATACAGCAGGTCGACGCTGCCAATCAGGCATTTTTGCTCTTCGCCGAAGCTGAAAACGTCGAGCTTACGGAAGTCGAAATGCACCACCTGATTGCGGAAAGCCGCCGTCGGGTCATATTCGAGGTTAACGATAATCGCCAGGTGGCGAATTTCGCACGGGCTGTACAGCGCTTTTGGCGTCGGCGCCGGCAGACGCAGCGGGAAGTGGTGCGACACGTCGGCCACCATCTCCTGCAGCTTCGGCAAATCGACGATACCGTTGCCCTTAATAAACAGACGGGTGCGTGAGGTCAGCAGGCCGTTAAACCAGGCCCAGGCCACCAGCTTATTAAGATAACGGTTATATTCCAGCGGCTGATGGCTGATGATCGATTCCATATCCGGCGCGCGATTATACAGATACCAACCGGTACGGTTGGCGCGGCCCGGCGGCACGTGGATAAAGGTCAGATTCGGTTCCGACAGGTCCGGTGAAATTTGTGGGTTTACCAGGGTAACCTTGCCCGGCAAGGCTTCAAAGGCCGCATACAGCTTACGCGTCAGCACGCCGATATCCTGCGGGCTGGCGGAGACGCTGAGGTTATTGCGACGCGCGAAGCGGATCAGATTACGATAGCTCTGCATCATCGCGTCGAGCAGTTCGTTGTGCGCTTTGCGCACTTCATCGATTTTCCAGTTAGCGCGGTTATCGAGCATCATCAGACGCTTTTCATCCCAGCCCCACTCTTTCACCAGTTGGCTGACGACTTCACGACGCCAGCCCACACAGGCGCGCTCGCGGCTGAGTTTTTCACAGACTTTCAGATAGAAGCAGCGGCGTACCAGATCGAGACGGGTGTCGTCTTCGATAGCCTGCAGATAGGCGGTTACGCGCTCCAGCATCATGCAGTAGGGGTCGAGACCGAATGAGACAATCTCGCCATCGTGCAGGCGCTGTTTAATATCTTTCGCCAACAGGCGGTTGTTGGGGTATTCCCACGAGTAGGCTTCCAGCAGCAGCGTTTTCAGCACCGCTTTATACGGGGAGTCGATGCTCTTATACAGCTGCCACAGGCTGGCGCCGAAGTACTCTTCCGCCGACAGCGAACTGAGGCCACCGAGATCGAGCCATTCGTTTGGCGTCAGCACGCCCTGGGCATACAGCCCCATCACGTAATCATCGTAATGGTCTTCTTCATCGCCCGGCACCATATTCCACAGAATACGTTTCCCGGCGAGACGCACGGCGGTGCGGTAAAATTCATCGAGCAACAAAATATGCTGGGTCGAACCACAGTCTTCGCCGCCGAGGCTGCCGCTTTCGTTGTGGCGGAAGCGGTTTTCGTCGATCAGGAAGAAACTGACCTCGACGCCGAGCGACGCCGCCCAGCTTTCAAGCAGGCTGCATTTACGCTGCAGCAGTTGGCGTTCTTCGTTATCCAGCCAGGCCTGATGGCATACCCAGATATCCAGATCGGAAGAGCAGCTTTGCCCGACGGAAGAGGTACTGCCCATCGAATAGACGCCGGTAATCGGCAGTTCGCCTTTCGGCGGCTCCTGCGTTAGCAGGCCGCGATGCAGTTCGAGTTCGTCAAGATAGTGGCGTTGGGTTTCATCAGGCGTGTAGAGGCAAATGCCGCGGGGAACGTTACCGTCAAGGTAACCCGGCATCAGCGGGTGATGATAATGTAGTAATGTCGGCAGAAGACTGTAAACCTGCTGGAAAGCGGGTCCCATGGCAGCAAGCGCGCGATCCACGCGCAGTTGGTTGATGGCATCCAGTCTCTGTTTCAGTGTCTCAATATAGAGGTACAAGACATATCGCCTGATGTTCAAAAATCCGACGTACAATAGTACGGAGGATTTCAGTATTTCAACAAGAACCGTCACCATTCGTCATCGGTGTGGTTGTGATGAACTGCTGGCTGACAAATGGTTTAAAACGTGATCAATTTAACACCTTGCTGATTGACCGTAAAGAAAGATGCGCTACATACAAGTGTAGCACCGTTTGCCGGGTGTAAATTCCCCACTACGCTTGCGGCAACCGCACGCGCATGAAACGCTAAAGGTCATCATGCCAGCATCCCACATTAACCGCGAAACTAACATCCCTAAAGCAACAATGTTAGGATGGCTCATGGTCGACAATGACGGTAACAAGCATGTTAGACAAAGTTTTGAGAATTGCCACACGGCAAAGCCCGCTTGCGCTATGGCAGGCACATTATGTGAAAGAGCGCCTGGAGTCCTGTCATCCGGGGCTTTCCGTTGAGCTGGTGCCAATGGTCACCCGCGGCGACGTGCTCCTTGATACCCCGCTGGCGAAAGTGGGCGGCAAGGGCTTATTTGTGAAAGAGTTAGAGCTCGCCATGATTGAGGGGCGCGCCGATATCGCCGTCCATTCGATGAAAGATGTCCCGGTCGAATTCCCTGAAGGCCTGGGATTGGTCACCATCTGCGAACGTGAAGATCCGCGCGACGCATTTGTTTCCAATCACTATGCCTCAATTGACGCGCTGCCGGCTGGCAGCATCGTTGGCACGTCAAGTTTACGTCGCCAGTGCCAGTTGGCGGCAGAGCGCCCCGATCTGGTGATTCGCTCGCTACGCGGCAACGTTGGCACGCGATTAGGCAAACTCGATAACGGCGAGTATGACGCTATTATCCTTGCCGCCGCCGGGCTGAAGCGCCTGAAACTGGAAGCGCGTATTCGCCAGCCGCTCTCGCCTGAACAATCTCTGCCAGCCGTCGGCCAGGGCGCGGTGGGTATCGAATGCCGCCTTGACGATGAATGGACCAAAGCGCTGTTAGCGCCGCTTAACCATACAGAGACCGCCGTGCGCGTACGTGCCGAGCGGGCGATGAACACCCGTCTCGAAGGCGGTTGTCAGGTGCCGATTGGCAGCTATGCCGAACTGCGCGATGGTGAGCTGTGGCTACGAGCGCTGGTGGGCGCGCCGGATGGTTCGCTGGTCGTGCGCGGTGAACGCCGCGGGCGGCCTGAAGAGGCAGAGGCGCTCGGCGTCTCGCTGGCGGAAGAGCTACTGGATAACGGCGCCCGCGACATCCTCGCGGCGGTCTATGATGGAGAAGCCCCACGATGAGCATCCTGGTCACCCGTCCGCTACCGCAAGGTGAAGAGTTAGTCAGCCGCCTGCGCGCGCTGGGACGCGTGGCCTGGAGCTTTCCGCTGATTGAATTCACGCCGGGGAGAGAGCTGGCAGCGCTCCCGCGTCAACTGGCGGCATTAGGCGCGGACGATTTGTTGTTTGCGCTGTCGCAGCATGCGGTGGAATTCGCCCATGCCCGTCTGCTGCAGGAGAGCCAACGCTGGCCCTCCGACCCGGCCTATTTCTCGATAGGCCGCACCACCGCGCTGGCCCTGCATACGGTCAGTGGTAAAAATATCCGTTACCCGTTAGATCGGGAAATCAGCGAAGTCTTGCTACAATTACCTGAATTACAAAACATTGCGGGCAAGAAAGCCCTGATTCTGCGCGGCAACGGCGGGCGGGAATTACTCGGCGACACGCTGCGAGATCGCGGCGCCGAAGTAACATTTTGTGAATGTTATCAACGTTGTGCGAAGTACTATGATGGTGCGGAAGAGGCTATGCGCTGGCAATCTCGTGGAGTCACAACGCTGGTGGTCACCAGCGGCGAGATGCTGCAGCAGCTGTGGTCGTTAATACCCCAGTGGTATCGCGAACAGTGGCTGCTGCACTGTAGCCTTATCGTTGTCAGCGAACGTCTGGCCCTTCAGGCCCGGGAATTGGGCTGGCAGGATATTCAGGTTGCCGATAACGCCGACAACGATGCGCTGCTACGCGCATTACAATAACTCTCAACATTGGAAGCCATAATGACGGAACAACAAAATCAATCCGCCGTGGTTGAAGAGACCAGGGAGGCCGTGGAAACCACGCCACAGCCAGAAAACAACGAGAAGAAAAAGGCCGGCAACAAAACCAGCCTGGCGCTCAGCGCGATTGCTATCGCTATCGCCCTCGCCGCCGGTATTGGCCTGTATGGCTTGAATAAGCAGCAGGTTACGCGGCAAAACGAAACCAGCTCTGAATTAGCAAGCCAGCTCGCGGCGCTGCAAAAAGCGCAGGACAGCCAGAAGAGCGAGCTGGAAAGCGTCATCAAACAGCAGGCCGACCAGTTGAGCGAAGCCAAACGTGAACAGGAAACCCTGACGAAACAGCTTGATGAGCTACAGCAAAAAGTTGCCGTGATTTCCGGCAGCGACGCCAAAACCTGGCTGCTGGCGCAGGCTGATTTCCTGGTTAAGCTGGCGGAACGTAAACTGTGGAGCGATCAGGATGTGACGACCGCCGCCGCGCTGCTGAAAAGCGCCGATGCCAGCCTCGCCGACATGAACGACCCAAGCCTTATCGGCGCGCGCCGCGCCATCACCGATGACATCGCTTCGCTGTCGGCGGTAAGCCAGGTCGATTATGACGGCATCATCCTCAAAGTTAACCAGCTGGCGAATCAAATCGACAATCTGCGTCTGGCCGATAATAACGACGATGATTCCCCGATGGATGCCGACAGCGACGAGCTCTCCAGCTCCATCGGCGAATGGCGGGTTAACCTGCAGAAAAGCTGGCAGAACTTTATGGATAGCTTCATTACCATACGCCGCCGCGACGAAACGGCGGTGCCGCTGTTAGCGCCGAATCAGGATGTCTATCTGCGCGAAAATATCCGTTCTCGCCTGCTGGTCGCCGCGCAGGCGGTGCCGCGTCATCAGGAAGAAACCTATAAGCAGGCGCTGGAAAACGTCTCCACCTGGGTACGCGCTTATTACGATACTGAAGACGCCACTACCAAGGCTTTCCTTGAAGAAGTGGATAAGCTCAGTCAGCAGAGTATCACCATGAGCGTACCGGAAACGCTGCAGAGCCAGAGCCTGCTGGAAAAGCTGATGCAAACCCGGGTGCGTAATTTAATGGCCCAGCCTGCGGCAGCCGCTCCGACGCCAGCGCCAGCAGCGACCGCGCCAGCCCCTGCGCCGCAAGGAGAATAACCGATGCTGAAAATTCTCCTGCTTTTCGCACTGCTGATCGCCGGGATCGTCGTTGGGCCGATGATCGCGGGCCATCAGGGCTATGTTCTGATCCAGACCGATAACTACAATATCGAAACCAGCGTGACGGGTCTTGTGATCATCCTGATCCTCGCAATGGTCGTGCTGTTTGCTATCGAGTGGCTTCTGCGCCGCATTTTCCGTACCGGCGCGCACACGCGCGGCTGGTTCGTCGGCCGTAAGCGCCGCCGCGCGCGTAAGCAAACCGAGCAAGCGCTGCTGAAACTGGCGGAAGGCGATTACCAACAGGTTGAAAAGCTGATGGCGAAAAATGCCGATCACGCCGAACAACCGGTAGTGAACTATCTGTTAGCGGCGGAAGCGGCCCAACAGCGCGGTGATGAAGCTCGCGCCAATCAGCATCTTGAGCGCGCCGCCGAACTGGCTGGCGACGATCTGATCCCGGTTGAAATCACCCGCGTGCGCCTACAGCTGGCGCGTAATGAAAACCACGCCGCCCGTCACGGTATCGATAAGCTGCTGGAAGTGACCCCGCGTCATCCGGAGGTACTGCGTCTCGCCGAGCAGGCCTATACCCGCACCGGCGCGTGGAATTCGCTGCTGGACATCATTCCGTCTATGGCGAAAGCCAACGTGGCGGATGAAGAGCACCGCGCCGCGTTGGAACAGCTGGCGTGGATTGGACTGATGGATAAAGCGCTGGCCGACGGCGGTAGCGAAGGGCTACGCGAATGGTGGCGCAACCAGAGCCGTAAAACGCGCGCGCTGATACCGCTGCAGGTGGCAATGGCCGAACGCCTGATCGAAAGCGACGATCACGATACCGCACAGCAAATTATTATCGATGGTCTGAAGAAACAGTACGACGACCGCCTGGTCATGCCGATCCCACGGCTGAAGACCAATAATCCTGAGCAACTGGAAAAAGTGCTGCGCCAGCAGATCAAAGCCGTCGGCGACCGTCCGCTACTGTGGAGCACCCTGGGCCAGTCGCTGATGCGTCACGGTGAATGGCAGGAGGCCAGTATCGCCTTCCGCGCCGCGCTTAAGCAGCGCCCGGATGCCTTTGATTACGCGTGGCTTGCCGATGCGCTGGACCGCTTGCACCAGCCGGAAGAAGCGGCGACCATGCGTCGTGACGGCCTGCTGTTGACGCTACACAATAACCCTCAGCAGTAATTCACGATAACGCTATCGCCTCGTATGGGGCGATAGCGCCCTTCTCTCGCGAAAAAAATAGCCTACCCCTGAAAGAAAAAAACGCCTGCGCTGAAATCAGGGCAGGCGTTAAAACAGGTCTGTTTGACAACAAATTGGGTGCTTCACTCAACGTAATGTCCATGGTGTTTGATGAGACATAAAATGCGACATCTATCAGTGGACGATAAGCACCGTAAGTACGGCTCTGCATCATTCCCGAGTTTATGAGGCACGAAGGCGAACATAAGAGATGGAATGAGCATCTACCCGGTTATTATCGCACAGGATCCGGGGGGATTGCATCTATCGCAACGATCATTTGGGACAATTCCGGACAATAATTCGCAGAGGTAGAACCTTTTTTTTTACGAGAAAGATCAGCGGGATAAAAGAGGATTGGGCAAAGCCGGAAAACAAAAAACCCCGCCGAAGCGGGGTTCAAAATTGGTCGGCGAGAGAGGATTCGAACCTCCGACCCACTGGTCCCAAACCAGTTGCGCTACCAAGCTGCGCTACTCGCCGAAATACTGCTTTTTGAATTTTTAGTTCAATTCTTTAAAGTCGTGGTGCGAGGGGGGGGACTTGAACCCCCACGTCCGTAAGAACACTAACACCTGAAGCTAGCGCGTCTACCAATTCCGCCACCTTCGCAATTCACAACTCTATCAAATAATGGGGTGGCTAATGGGATTCGAACCCACGACAACTGGAATCACAATCCAGGGCTCTACCAACTGAGCTATAGCCACCACAACAATTCTTTTACGCGGTATTAAAACCACCGCAGCTCCAGCACCGGGTAAATGGTGCGCCCGACAGGATTCGAACCTGAGACCTCTGCCTCCGGAGGGCAGCGCTCTATCCAGCTGAGCTACGGGCGCTTAGCGCCGTTGCGGGGGTGGATAATACGGACTTCCCCCACCCCTGTCTAGTGCCTTTTTAAATAAAATTTCTATTTGCTCACAGTTTGTGCGCTTTGGCGCTTATTCCGCCGTTTTATCGAGATTTCCCCGCTTGCCGAGGCCGAAAACCTTATAAATAAGGGTCACCGCGGCGAGGAAAATCATTCCGACAAAGAGCGACATCCGGGTTTCATCGTTAATTCCCATGCCGATCAGCACACAAACGAGGAAAGCCATCGTCAAATAGTTTGCCCACGGGAACAACAATGAACGGAACGGATGGCTGGCCATCGCCTGCTGATGCTCGCGGCGAAAACGCAGCTGGCTAATCAGGATCACAAACCACGGCACCATCCCCGGCAACACGCTGGCGCTATAGACATAGACAAACACGCGCTGCGGGTTAGGAATAATGTAGTTCAGGCACGAACCGATTAGCAGAATCACGATCGACAGCGCGACGCCCGCCACCGGCACGCCCTGACGCGATACTTTGGCCATTGCCGCCGGTAGCTGACGGTTGCGCGCCAGCGCGTACAGCATACGCCCACAGCTATACATCCCGCTGTTACAGCCCGACAGCGCTGCGGTCAGCACCACGAAGTTGATAATCCCCGCCGCCGCGGTAATGCCGATTTTGGCGAAAGTGAGAACGAATGGGCTACCGGTCGATCCAATCTGGTTCCACGGGAAGATAGTCACGATAACGAAAATCGCCCCCACGTAGAAAATCAGGATACGCCACAGTACCTTGCCTACCGCGCTACGCAACGTGACCTGCGGGTTTTTCGCTTCCCCGGCGGTGATACCGATAAGTTCAACGCCCTGATAAGAGGCGACGACAATACACAGCGCCGTCAGGAAGCCTTTCCAGCCGCCGGCGAAGAAGCCACCGTGCTCGGTCAGGTTGCCAAAACCGATCGACTGTCCGCCGTTGCCGAAGCCAAAGAAGATGACGCCCAGGCCAATGACTATCATCACGATAATGGTGGTGACTTTAATCATCGCAAACCAGAACTCGATCTCGCCGTACAGACGCACTGCCGCCAGATTCGCTAGTGCTACCAACCCAACGGCAATTAGCGCCGGGATCCACTGCGCCATCTCCGGGAACCAGAACTGGACGTATACCCCGATGGCGGTGATCTCTGATATTCCCACCGCCATCCACATAAACCAGTATGACCAGGCCGTGAGATAGCCGAAGAACGGGCTCATATAACGGTGCGCGTAAACGGCGAATGAGCCGGTTACCGGTTCGAGGAACAACATTTCGCCCATCGAACGCATGATAAAGAAGACAAATAAACCGGCGATAATATACGCCAGCAGGACGGATGGACCGGCCCACTTCAGCGTACTTGCCGCGCCCATGAATAACCCTACGCCAATCGTCCCGCCTAGCGCGATTAGCTCAATATGCCGGGCCTCCAGTCCACGCTGGAGTTCCGCTTTTTTCTCAGTCATAAAGCCTCTTGTGTTTGCTGTACTCCGGGTACTCCCGGTTATTGTTATTAATTGAAACCATAGCCTTGCCGGCGCGCAGGTCTCCCCCACGCGTTTGAAGCATGCGAATGGTTAATTAATTTTACGGAAATGGCAAATAAAGTATCAGGCGAGTGAAGAGATTACACAGAATATGTATGCAATCTCGCCTGGTTGCAGTGGAATATCAGAGCTTGCCGGAATAATGCCAACGTAAATAGCGCAGTAAACGGAACTGTCTTTTGATACGGCTCGGTTGCAGGAGCAGGCGATAGAACCACTCCAGCCCCAGGTTCTGCCAGAATTTTGGCGCCCGGTGAACGTGGCCGGTAAAGACGTCATAAGTGCCGCCAACGCCCATATACAGCGCGGCGGGATATACCAGCCGGCAGTCGCGCATTAGAATTTCCTGGCGCGGCGATCCCATCGCGACGGTGACAATTTTCGCCCCGCTGTCGCGCACCCGCTCAAACAGCTGCTGACGCTGATCGGCGGAAAAATAGCCGTCCTGACTGCCGACGATATTGACCTTCCAGCGCTCACGCAGCTTCGCTTGCGTCTCCGCCAGCACCTCGGGCTTGCCGCCGATCAGGAACACCGGCGTTCCCTGAGCGCCAGCCCGCTCCATCAGCGCTTCCCACAGATCGGCGCCGGCAACGCGCGACACCTCAGCCTGCGGATATTTTTTACGTAATGAGCGCACGACGCTAATACCGTCGGCATATTTAAACTCGGCGGCCTCAATCAGCGCACGCACTTCCGGGTTATCTTCTACCGCCAGCATTTTTTCGGCGTTGATCGCGACCAGCGTTCCCTGACGCAGCTCGCCGTCGGCGAAGAGATAGTTGAGCGCATGCTGCATGTCGCGCCAGCCAATCAGCTGCAGCCCTCGCAGCGCATACTGCGGCGCGGAAGTGTTATCAGTCATGTTCATCCTTATCAGACCTGCGGTTGCGAAAGCGGCTTCACCCGCTTATGAATCAATCCTGCGCTGTCCAGGAGCCAGTACAGCAGTTTCGCCGCTAACAAGCAGATACCAAAGATCACGAGGAAAAACACCACGCGGGAGCCGAACGAATCCAACCCTTCGCGCGCCAGCACTATCATGTTGAAGATAGCGCCGAAACAGAAACTGTGCAGGATAGCCGCTTTGTAGCGATTGCTCTCCCGGTTGCCTAGTTCGTACAGCCAGTCGAACCATTTAATGATGAGCCCTACCGCGACGGCGCCCAGCGGTACGAACCATACGCCGCCCATCACCACCAGCGAACCAATCAGCGTCGGCGATATCGCCAGCCCCGAATGGTTGTTTAACACTTCCCAGGTGAAGTAATTGGCGGTATTCAGCACCATTGTCGGGCGACCGTGCCACATCCAGCTGGGGATAAAGACGTAGAAGTCGCGGATCATCGGCGCCAGCCCCTGGAACTCAATCTTGTCGTAGTTCTGCAGCAGCAGCGCCAGGTTCTCCCACGGCGAGAAGGTATCGCGCGTGAGATAGAGGAATGTATAAAACGCTTCATCGCCGCTAACGTTCATCCCATAGCGCTTCAACGCCAGCCAGAACATGCCGACAATACCCAGCACGCCCGCCGCCGCCAGCATCCACAGGCTGATCCAGCCGCGAATAATGCCGATAAACAGGAAGATAGCGAAAGCGATAATGATGTTGGCGCGGGTACCGCCGACGATCGCGTAGGTCAGCAGACCAAAGGCGACGGTGCTCACCAGGAAGAAAATCCACGCCTTGTAATCCTGACGCAGGAAATAGATCACCAGCATCGCCGGAATAAAGAAGTAGAAGAAGCGCTTCAACGCCACGCCGGACACTTCCGCGGAGAATATCTGGCTGTATGAATTGAGCTTAAAGAGCAGGAAACCGTTGTGGGCGAAGAAGATACCGACGCACAGCAGCGCCAGCCCCATCAAAATCCCCCAGGCCAGATGAGTTTCAACCCGGTTCATGGTAAACAGCGGACGACGTGGAACATCGCGCGATGCCGGACGCAATCGCGTTTTGTAGGTCACGTAGTAGATGGCATAGAAGCATACCGCAACCAGCAGCGTCTGCAGCAAAATCTCCGGCGGCGCCACGCTGACGTCAAAGCGGAATACCAGGATACTGGTTAACGGGAAGCCGAAGAAAAAGGTGAGCAGGAACAACAACGAGAAAAAGACGTTGAAGTTAAAGCGCACGCGGCGGAACTCAAACCAGGTGGCAGTAGCGATAAACAGCGTCGACAGCAGCCAGACCACCAACAGCCCGCTAAATTGCATTAACGTCATACCCGCGCCTCCGCTGCCAGCTGTAGCGCCCGCTGCCAGCCCGCCAGATAGTTCGGGCGGAAGAAGGCGATTTGCGTTTTATCAACGCTCGCTAACTGGCGCTGTGCTTCGCGCACCACGTCGACATCCAGGGTATCGGTGGTAAACAGCACCGGGATCTGTTGTTCGGTCATATCCTGCCAGAACGGATTTTCGCGATTGAGCACGCAGGGAATACCCGCCTGAATCAGCAGGCACAGCGTGCCGATACCCTGCTGGCGCGCAAACAGGAAATAGCCCAGGTCGCAGCGGCGCAGCAACGCCAGATAATCATCAAACTCAAGCTTCTCGCTGAGGATCTGCAGATGCTCGCGACTAAACAGCGCCGCTCCCGCCTGGCGCACTTCGTCAATGTACGCTTCATTGTTGGCCGGATAGCCCATCGGTACGATGACATTCACCGTATCGCCAAACTGCTGATGAATCGCCTTTAGCGCTGCAATATGCTCATTACTCCGATCGCCGGAATTTCCTACCAGAATGGTCAGGGTGTCACCGCGCGGGGCGGTATCGGCAAGGGAGTTTAGCGCCGGATCCATACGCGTCGGGAAGTACAGCAGTTCGCCCGGCACTCGCGGATGGCGGTTAGCAAACCAGCTGAGATCGCCGCGGGTGGCGAAGACGCGCCCTACCCGCCCTTGCGCCATGCGGCGCAGAGGATAAAACAGACGGAATTTCAGGCTGGCTGAGTTTTCATACAGATCCGCGCCCCAGATATGCCAGTTAAATTGCGACGGGCGGATCCCGCCGCTCAACAACGCCAGCCACAGACCGGTATTAAACTGGCCGTGGAAAAAAAAGCGCTGCTGGCGATCGGCTTTCGCTTTGGCAATCACCGCCTGCGCCAGCGATTTCTTACCCGGATAGCAGGTAATTTCCAGCGCCGGATACGCCTCGCGCATACCTGTCGCATCACCCACGACCATAAACGTCCTGGCCCGCGCGTCGGCGGCCAGTTCGTCGTTAAAGAACCGCAATACGGTCTGGTTGTGGTGCGGGATATCCGATCCCAGTACGTGTATCAGTGCTGTCATGCCCGTTTACGCCAGAGTAAAAACACGCCACTACAAAGGGCGAAATAAACAATATAAGTGGCCATATACGCCTGCGCCGCGCCAAGTGCGCCGTGCGCCGGAATAAGCCAGTGTGAAAATGCGGTCAGCAGCGTGAACTGGCTGATTTCCGTCAGAATATAAAAACGCAATGACGCTTTGGCGATCACCAGATAGCCGTAGACGTAAGCGCCAACTTTTAAAACATCGCCCACCAACTGCCAGGCAAACAGGTCGCGCATCGCGGTGAAGCGCGCGGAAAACAGTAACCAGATGGCAAAATCGCGCAGCAGCCAGACCATCAGGCTTGCCGCCGCCACCGCCGGCAGGACGAATTTCAACGACTTCACTATCTCACGCGTGATGTCCGTCTTGGCGCTCAACCGCGACAACGTCGGCAGCAGATATACGCTAAAGGAAGCGGTAATAAACTGCAGGTAGGCATCCGAGATACTGCTCACCCCCTGCCAGATACCGACCGCCTCCCAGCCGTAATGCGCCGCCAGCAGATTACGCATCATCACATAGGCCACCGGCAGCGTCACCGAGGTAATCAGCGCCATCAGGGTAAATTTCGATAGTTGCCCCGCAAGCCCGTTATCCCAACGCGGACGTAGCGCGTTCAGCGGGATCGCGCCGCGCCGCCAAAGCATAATGGCGGCCGGAACCACCACCAGCGCGGGAACTAAGGCCAGCCCTAACAGCGCCCCCTGATAACCACCGAAGTAGTAACAGGCGTAGTAGGCCGCCACGCCAATCAGACTCCCGGCAATCAGCGAAAAAGCGTTACCCGCCGCATCGCGAAAACCTTTCATCAGCGCCAGCAGATAGTTGGCCCACGCAATTCCCATCTGCACCAGCGCCACCAGACGTACCAGATTCTGATAGTGTGAATGGCCGAACAGCGCCTGGCTTATGGGCGCCGCCGCCAGCAAAAAGACCAGCGCCAGCAGGGTGGAAAAACCGAGCACCATTGATGACGAGGTTCCAACCACCTGCTTCAGGCGTAGCGGATCGTCGTGATGTTGGGCAACCAGCTTAGTGACGCCATTAAAAATCCCGGCGCCCGCCAGGACGCCCAGAACGGTGACCAGTTGCCGGAAGTTACCGGCCTGGCCTACGCCCGCCGGGCCAAATGAGACCGCCAGCAGCTTTACCACCAGCAGACCGGCGCCTATTTTGACTAAGGTGGACGCCGCGGTCCACAGTGATGCTTTTGCCAACGACATATCAGGAGAAGTAGCTCAGCAGTGAATTAATCACCGTCCGTTGGTTTACCGCAGACAGGTTGTAGAACAGCGGCAAACGCAGCAGGCGTTCACTCTCCTGGGTGGTATAACGATCTTCGCCGCAGAACTCGCCGAACTGTTCGCCAGCCGGGCAGCTATGGAGCGGAATATAGTGGAACACCGCCAGAATTTCTGCCTCTTTCAGCCAGTTAATCAGCGCCGCGCGGTCATCGTTATCCCGCAGCTTAATGTAAAACATATGCGCGTTTTGTCCGCAATCCGCCGGCACCGCCGGCAGATCGATACGGCCCGCGCGCGCCAGCGGCAGGAGCGCGTCATAATAAGTTTGCCACAGCGTCAGGCGCTGTTGGTTAATCCGCTCCGCGGCTTCCAGTTGCGCCCAGAGATAGGCGGCCTGTAGATCGGACATCAAATAGCTGGAACCGATATCGCGCCAGGTGTACTTATCCACCAAACCGCGGAAGAACTGGCTACGGTTAGTGCCCTTTTCGCGAATGATTTCCGCGCGTTCCACCAGTTTACGATCGTTGATAAGCGTTGCGCCGCCTTCACCACCGGCGGTGTAGTTTTTCGTCTCATGGAAGCTAAAGCAGCCAATATGGCCGATGGTGCCCAGCGCGCGGCCCTTATAGGTGGACATCACGCCCTGCGCGGCGTCTTCCACCACAAACAGGTTATATTTGGCGGCGAGCGCCATGATGGTGTCCATTTCACAGGCCACGCCCGCATAATGCACCGGCACGATCGCCCGGGTTTTATCAGTGATTGCGGCTTCTATCAGCGATTCATCAATATTCATCGTATCGCGACGGATATCGACGAAGACGATTTTCGCCCCGCGCAGCACAAAGGCATTGGCGGTGGAAACAAAGGTATAGCTGGGCATGATGACTTCATCACCAGGCTGAATATCCAGCAGCAGCGCCGCCATCTCCAGCGACGCGGTGCAGGATGGCGTCAGCAGCGCTTTGGCGGTGCCGAAGCGCTGTTCAAACCACTGCTGGCAGCGACGAGTAAAACCGCCGTCGCCGCAAAGCTTGCCGCTGTTCATCGCCGATTGCATGTAATCGAGCTCAGTCCCCACCACCGGCGGTGCGTTAAATGGAATCATCGTGTCACCTGTATAACCAGTACGCGGTGCTTTCCACATTCGCACCGCTGAGAATATAACGTTTAAGCGCGGCGGTGTTGCCCATCTGGGTCGCCACCCGCAGTGTAGAAAGCCCGCGTTGCGCCGCCCAGTGGCGCGCCGCCTGCATAAGCTCGGCGCCAGCGCCGCGCCCGGCCAGCAGGCCGATACGCGCGTCGGTGTCGTTGAGCTGACGCAAAGAAACAAATGCGCGGATGTCGCCATCGGACGCGCGAAATAGCAGACACTGGTGGTCAAAGGTCCCCAGCACCGCGTTTTCAATCCATTGCGCGTAGAATCGGCCGCTGGCGTCAGCGGCATACCAGGGAGCGCGAAAACGGCTCATAGCAAAGGCCTGTGCCGCCAGTTCGCGTAGCCGCGCAATATCGCCTTCAACGGCCCATTCGGCGCCGGCATCAGCCGGCTCGCCTACCGGCAACGCCAGATCGACCTCGCCTTCCACCAGTTGAAAACCGATCTCCTGTAGCGCATCCAGCCGGGCGGTGTCGCTGGCGGCGACTTTCGCTTGCACTCGCGCCCATCCTGCCAGGGATTCAGCGGTGAGCAGCGGCGCGCGCTCGTCAAAGCGAACGATACCGCTATTAACGGCGAAGAAGCGGTTTTCCCACTCCAGCGCTTCAATACTGGCGCGCAGAGGCATTGGATGAACCAGACGAGGGTAGGATTCTCACCGCCACACTCCTTTGGTGTCGATGATATAGGCCTGGGTAACGCTATCGCCGCTAACGGCTTTAAACTCGTTGTGATCGACCAGCATCACCAGCACATCGGCGCTCGCCAGCGCATCATCAAGGGTCGCCAGCGTACACAGGCCATCAAGCTTCTTCGGCAGCGTGTGAATGTTGGGCTCAACCACCTGCGTCACGCCGCTGTGCCAGCGGGCGATCTGCGCGGCAATTTCCATCGCCGGGCTTTCACGTAGATCATCAATGTTAGGCTTAAAGGCCAGGCCGAAGCAGGCAATAGTCAGTTCACTGGCGCGTTTATTGCTGGCATTCAGGCACTCGGCAACCTGTGCTTTCACCCGTTCGATAACCCATTCCGGCTTGTGGTCGTTAACCTCGCGCGCGGTGCGAATCAGACGCGCCTGCTGCGGGTTTTGCGCCACGATAAACCACGGGTCGACGGCGATACAGTGGCCGCCGACGCCCGGACCCGGCTGCAGAATATTGACGCGCGGATGGCGGTTCGCCAGGCGGATCAGTTCCCAGACGTTGATCCCCTGGTCGGCGCAAATCAGCGATAGTTCGTTAGCAAAGGCGATGTTGACGTCGCGGAAGCTGTTTTCCGTCAGCTTGCACATTTCCGCAGTGCGCGAGTTAGTCACCACGCATTCGCCTTCAAGGAAGATTTTATACAGCTCACTGGCACGCGCCGAGCAGACCGGCGACATGCCGCCAATAACGCGGTCGTTTTTGATGAGCTCAACCATCACCTGCCCCGGCAGCACGCGCTCCGGACAGTAGGCGACATTAACGTCGGCCGCCTCGCCCACCTGCTGTGGGAAGCAGAGATCGGGGCGCATCGCCGCCAGCCACTCGGCCATCTGTTCAGTCGAACCGACCGGCGAGGTGGATTCCAGGATCACTAACGCCCCTTTCTTCAGGGTCGGGGCAATAGATTTAGCGGCGGATTCAACAAAGGCCATATCTGGCTCATGCCCGCCTTTAAACGGCGTCGGGACGGCAATCAGGTAGGCGTCAGACTCCACCGGCACGGTGGTGGCGCTTAAATATCCCTGTTCAACCGCCGTTTTTACGACGCTCGCTAAATCCGGCTCGACGATATGAATCTCACCACGGTTAATGGTCTCAACGGCGTGTTGATTGATGTCCACGCCAACCACCCGCCGTTGCCGGGAAGCAAATGCGGCAGCGGTTGGCAGACCAATGTACCCAAGGCCAATCACTGAAATGGTAGAAAAACTCATAGCGTTACCTGATTATTTTTAAGAGCGGATAAAATACGATCGCATGCCTGACCATCGCCGTAAGGGTTATGGGCCCGACTCATTGCCTGCCAGGCGGCATCATCCTGCAGCAGACGGGTGACTTCATCGACGATACGCTGCCTGTCGGTGCCGACCAGACGTACGGTGCCAGCGGCGACCGCCTCCGGGCGCTCCGTCATTTCGCGCATCACCAGTACCGGTTTCCCAAGCGACGGCGCTTCTTCCTGAATCCCGCCGGAATCGGTCAGAATCAGCCACGCGCGATTCATCAGCCAGACGAACGGCAGGTAATCCTGCGGATCAATTAATTTCACGTTAGCGACATGGCCGAGAATACGGTTAACCGGCTCGCTGACGTTCGGGTTCAGGTGAACCGGATAAACAATCTGTACATCAGGGTGATGGCTGGCGATATCCGCCAGCGCATGGCAAATGTGCTCAAAGCCGAGACCAAAGCTCTCGCGGCGGTGGCCGGTCACCAGAATTAATTTCTTATCCTCTTCGAGGAACGGGTAGCGCTGCATCAGTTCATTGCGCAGCGCCTCGTCACCAAGGACACGATCGCGAACCCAGAACAACGCATCGATCACCGTATTGCCGGTGACGGTAATGCGTTCTTCGTTAATATTTTCCCGCAGCAGGTTATCGCGCGAGGTGGCGGTCGGGGCGAAATGGTACATTGCCAGACGCCCGGTCAGCGTGCGGTTACCCTCTTCCGGCCACGGCGAGTTCAGGTCGCCGGTACGCAGGCCCGCTTCCACGTGGCCCACCGGGATGCGCTGATAAAACGCCGCCAGGCTGGCCGCCATCGTCGTCGTGGTATCGCCATGTACCAGCACCACGTCCGGCTTAAATGACTCCAGTACCGGCTTTAAACCTTGCAGAATGCGGCAGGTGATCTCGGTTAATCCCTGACCCGGCTGCATAATGTTCAGATCGTAGTCCGGCGTAATCGAAAACAGTTTCAACACCTGATCGAGCATCTCCCGATGCTGCGCGGTTACGCAAACCTTTGCCTCAAAATGAGGATCCTTTGCCAGCGCATGGACCAGCGGCGCCATCTTGATGGCTTCTGGTCTCGTGCCAAATACAGTTAGTACTTTCACATCGATTCTCTTCGATTAGGTGATGATGGCGCGGAGCCTTCATCACAGGCCCCATTCACTGGACACGACGACGTGCTAACGCCACGCCTGCGCCGATGAGCGCGCCCACAATCCCCCACATGATCATCAGAAATACACGCCGCGGGCTATCGCGTTTTACAGGTTCTTCCGGCGTACGCAAATATCTGTAAGTCTGAAAACGTGGATCCAGCGTCGGGCCAACGTTTAGCGTGTTCAGCATGGCGCGGTTCTGGTCATAGTCGAGATCGTATTCCGGCCCTACGGCCTGCAGATTTTCGAGGCGCGCCTGCAGCATCGGCCGGCCAAGTAAGAAGAGTTCGGAGGCCGGCAGCTGTTCCGCCGGAACATCGGTCTCGCTGCGGGAAATGTTATGTTGCTGGGCGATTTTCAACGCCTGCTCGACGCTCTGCACGCGGCGGTTGAAGATCTCGCTTGCCACCTCTTCCTGACGCTTCACCTGCGCTTTCATCTGTACCGTACGCGCCGCCCAGGCGCCCTTCAGCTCATCATTAAGATGACCAGCGGCACGTTGGCTGGCAAAAGCGACATACTGACGCAGCAGATTATTGGCATCTGGCGCGGTCTCCGCCGTCAGCTTGATGCTGTCATTGACGCTTTTCAGCGGGTCGCCGGGGATAAACTGAATATCGTTAATCAGATCGTCAAGCATCGCGGCATCCGCGCGTGAGTTGCCTGACTGGCGCTGCTTGTAGTAATCGGTCTGCAGCCAGAAGTCACGGCGGGTATCCCATGACGCCTGTTGCATAATAAACTCTTTGTATGCCTCATCCATGGCGGAAGGTTGGTCTACCGAAGCCAGATCGGCTTTGATATCCAGGTTACGTAAGAACTGCTGTTGCGAATAGTATCCGCCCAGCATATTGACGGTCGGCCGGTCGGTAATTGCCGTCGCGCTCCACTCCTGGCGAGCAAAAAAGGAATAAATAAGAACGATCAGTGCGAACAGCACGGCGATGCCGACTATCCAGCCTTTTCCTGCCCATAAGGCGCGAAACAGCCCGCGAATATCCAGTTCGTTCTCAACGTTCACTGCTTGTGCTCCCGGTAATGGTTGAGTCATCACTTCCCCAGTTTTACTTGGTTAAATTTGGATTATTGCCGCTGTGTCGCCGAATTCTGCGTCTAATGCGCTTAACCAGACGCGCCACTTTCCATGCGCGCTTAATGCAGTAGCCATAAAGTAAAAAAGCAAACAAAAAGAGTATTAACATCACCCATTCAGGAACAATACGGGTGTATTCCGCCACTACGCCGACCAGCGCCAGTAAAGCGGCAGCCAGCGTAATCAGGACAAAGGCCTGCCGGGAAGTAAACCCGGCACGCATGATCAAATGATGAATATGCTGACGATCTGGCGAGAACGGGCTCATCCCCTTTCGCAGGCGGCGATACATAATCGCCACCATATCCATCAGTGGAATCGCAATAATCCACAGCGCCGTCACCGGGCTGATGGGATGCGTTTTGCCCTGCGTCGTCTCCAGCAGGATCCAGATAATGGTGAAGCCAATCATGGTACTGCCGGCATCACCCATAAACACTTTATAGCGACGTCCAAGCGCGCCAAGATTAAGTAAAATATAGGGCAGAATGGCGGCGATCATCGCAAAACACCACATCGCCAGGCTGTACTGGCCATCAAACCATAAGATGATGCCGGTTGCCGCGAAGGAGACGGACGAAAGCCCGCCGAGCAACCCGTCAATGCCATCCACCATATTGAAGGCGTTGATTGCCGCCCAAACGGCGAAAAGCGTGAGGAAAAAACCAAAGGGGCCGAGGACTAACTCCCACGAACCGAAAATATAGCCGAGGCTGCTGAGATGCAGATTACCCGCCGTCATCATGATAACGGCTATCGCGGCCTGAATAACCGCACGAATTTTTACGCTGATATCAAATCGGTCATCCAACGCGCCGACCAACACCAGCACCCCCGCGCAGGCCAGATACAGCGTGGCATGAGGGATATAATAATCGGCAATCGCAAAGGTAAAACAAATACCGGCATAAACTGAGATACCACCAACTAACGGAATCAAACCTTGATGCCGTTTCCGATAGTTTGGCTTATCCACTAACCCAATTTTTTTCGCTGCTTTACGGGCAACAAATATAAACAGGGTCGTGAATAAGAAAACACTGATTAATTCAGTAATAGCAGTGAGTAAATTCACAACACATGTGCTCTCAGCATAGTTAATCCGGGGAGTATAACGATGATGTCTCCACTCCTGAAGGGGAAAAGCAGAACATTACAAATTTATTGTATATATTTTAGACTGTTAAAGTCCTTTCTGCTTAACCCGCCGCGCATATCATACGTCAACGTTGGCGGTGCTTTTCCCGCCTGGATCATACAAAGCTACAAAACAAAACGCCACGCAATCGCGTGGCGTTTTTTCGGCGTATTCCGTCCTACGAACGCTTCATCATATCGAAGAAGTCGTCGTTAGTTTTGGTCATCGCCAGCTTGTTAATGAGGAACTCCATTGCGTCGATTTCACCCATTGGATGGATGATTTTGCGCAGGATCCACATTTTCTGCAGTTCTTCCTGGGTGGTCAGCAGCTCTTCTTTACGGGTACCGGAACGGTTGTAGTCGATAGCCGGGAAGACGCGTTTTTCCGCAATCTTACGGGAGAGGTGCAGTTCCATGTTACCGGTACCTTTAAACTCTTCGTAGATAACTTCATCCATTTTAGAGCCGGTATCGATAAGCGCGGTAGCGATGATGGTCAGGCTGCCGCCCTCTTCCACATTACGCGCCGCACCGAAGAAACGCTTCGGACGATGCAGGGCGTTGGCGTCCACACCACCGGTCAGCACTTTACCGGAAGCCGGAACCACGGTGTTGTAGGCACGAGCCAGACGGGTGATGGAGTCGAGCAGGATAATAACGTCTTTTTTGTGCTCAACCAGACGTTTCGCTTTCTCGATAACCATTTCGGCAACTTGCACGTGACGAGATGCGGGTTCGTCAAAGGTAGAAGCAACAACTTCGCCTTTAACCAGACGCTGCATCTCGGTCACTTCTTCCGGACGTTCGTCGATAAGCAACACCATCAGCACGCAGTCAGGATGGTTGTACGCGATGCTCTGCGCGATGTTCTGCAGCAGCATGGTTTTACCGGCTTTCGGCGGCGCGACGATCAGACCACGCTGGCCGCGGCCAATCGGCGATGCCAGATCCAGTACGCGAGCGGTTAAGTCTTCGGTAGAACCATTACCACGCTCCATACGCAGGCGTGAATTCGCGTGCAGCGGCGTTAAGTTCTCGAACAGAATCTTGTTACGCGCGTTTTCCGGCTTGTCGTAGTTAACTTCGTTAACTTTCAGCAGCGCGAAGTAACGTTCACCCTCTTTAGGAGGACGAATCTTACCGGAAATGGTGTCACCAGTGCGGAGGTTGAAGCGGCGGATTTGGCTGGGGGATACGTAGATGTCGTCTGGACCGGCGAGGTAGGAGCTGTCTGCTGAGCGGAGGAATCCAAATCCATCCTGCAGTATCTCCAGTACGCCATCGCCAAAGATATCTTCGCCACTCTTTGAATGCTGCTTGAGGATGGCAAAAATAATATCCTGCTTACGCATACGAGCCAGGTTTTCCAGCCCCATATTTTCGCCGAGAGTAATCAGCTCAGAAACCGGCGTATTCTTTAATTCGGTAAGATTCATAGTGGTGTGGGTTCTTAAACTCGGGGTAAATCTCGAACTTAATGTTGTGAATGGTATGGCAGGAACATCCATGCCTGTTAGCGGCTTCATCTCGTGTCTGTACGTTGCCTGGTCACAGGAAAGAACGCAGAACTGAAACGACAAGACGGAATGAGTGATAAGCCCGGAATTATTAGCCTCACGCGCATAGTCTGCGGGACGCTTTGGGTAAAACAAGATTCAAACAATAGGTATGTTTAAAACGAAGTCTGGAATTAACTTAGCACGACTCAGGCCGGGCGTCCAGAGTTCCACAAAAAATAGGAATCCGGACGCCGGAATGGCAAACCGATTACGCCAGGTTGGCGTCGAGGAACTCTTTCAGTTGGCCTTTGGACAGCGCGCCGACTTTGGTCGCCGCGACTTCGCCGTTTTTGAACAGCAGCAGCGTCGGGATGCCGCGGATGCCGTACTTCGGCGCCGTGCCCGGGTTCTGATCGATGTTCAGTTTAGCCACGGTCAGTTTGCCTTGATACTCTTCAGCGATCTCATCCAGAATCGGGGCGATCATTTTGCACGGACCACACCACTCTGCCCAGAAATCGACGAGGGTCAGCCCGTCAGCCTTGAGTACGTCCGTGTCAAAACTGTCGTCAGTCAGGTGAATAATTTTATCGCTCATATATAACTCCACAGGAATAAGCCTGGTGTGTTGGTGTCGCAGCCATCAACGACGTGTTGATGCTACGTTATGCACGCTATTCTTCAGGATGCCTCTTTTATAAGCTACCTGCGGGAATGGATCCACCATGGACCACCACCGCCGATGCTTAAGCGCACTGTCTGCAAATCTACCTGCGGCAGATTTACCGCCCCCGTTGCGCTTAGTAGTCTAAGCTTTCCGGGATCCATTCAGTAGCCGGAGACGCACCTTGAATAATTTCGTATATCGCCAACGAAAGGTTGACGTTATTTCACCGGATACGCTTTCTTAATGCAATAGTTAGCTGATATTCTACCACACTATGAGCAAAACACATTTGACAGAACAGAAGTTTTCCGACTTCGCCCTGCACCCGGCAGTTGTCGAAGCCCTTGAAAAAAAAGGGTTTCATAATTGCACACCCATTCAGGCTCTCGCCCTTCCGCTCACGCTGGAAGGCCGCGATGTCGCCGGGCAGGCGCAAACCGGTACCGGTAAAACGATGGCGTTTCTGACGTCAACGTTTCATTATCTTCTCTCTCACCCGGCCATCGCAGACCGCCAGGTTAACCAACCGCGCGCGCTGATCATGGCGCCAACGCGCGAGCTGGCGGTACAGATTCACGCTGACGCCGAACCGCTGGCGCAGGCCACCGGTCTGAAGCTCGGTCTGGCTTACGGCGGCGACGGCTACGATAAGCAGCTGAAAGTACTGGAAAGCGGCGTTGATATTCTGATCGGCACCACCGGTCGACTGATCGATTACGCCAAACAAAACCACATTAATCTCGGCGCCATTCAGGTTGTCGTGCTCGACGAAGCCGATCGCATGTACGATCTCGGCTTTATTAAAGATATCCGCTGGCTATTCCGCCGCATGCCGCCGGCCACTCAGCGCCTGAACATGCTGTTCTCCGCCACGCTGTCTTATCGCGTACGCGAACTGGCATTCGAACAGATGAACAACGCCGAGTACGTTGAAGTCGAACCGGAACAGAAAACCGGCCACCGCATTAAAGAAGAGTTGTTCTATCCTTCCAACGACGAAAAAATGCGCCTGCTGCAGACGCTGCTGGAAGAAGAGTGGCCCGACCGCGCTATTGTTTTCGCCAACACCAAGCATCGTTGTGAAGATATCTGGGGCCATCTGGCGGCAGATGGACATCGCGTCGGCCTGCTGACCGGCGACGTGGCGCAGAAAAAACGCCTGCGTATTCTCGAAGAGTTCACCCGCGGCGATCTCGATATTCTGGTTGCGACCGACGTAGCCGCTCGCGGCCTGCATATCCCAGCCGTCACCCATGTCTTTAACTATGACCTGCCGGATGACTGCGAAGACTATGTCCACCGTATCGGCCGTACCGGCCGCGCGGGCGCCAGCGGGCACTCCATCAGCCTGGCCTGCGAAGAATACGCGTTGAACCTGCCGGCAATCGAAACCTATATCGGCCACTCGATCCCGGTCAGCAAGTACAATCCGGACGCGCTGATGACCGATTTACCGAAGCCGCTGCGTTTAACGCGCACCCGCCCAGGTAATGGCCCGCGCCGTAATGGCCCGCCTCGTAATCGTCGTCGCTCAGGTTAATATCTATGCCATACACGAAATTTTTCAGGATGCGCCACGGAGATTATCCCGGGCAACGAAGCCCAGTCGACACAGGAGCTGCCTGAAAGATGAAGAGTATGAGTTCCACCTCGCTGTATGCCGCCATCGACCTTGGCTCCAATAGTTTTCATATGTTGGTGGTGCGCGAGGTGGCGGGCAGTATTCAGACCCTGAGCCGCATTAAGCGCAAGGTGCGTCTGGCTGCCGGCCTGAATAGCGACAATGCGCTCTCCGCAGAAGCGATGGAGCGCGGCTGGCAGTGCTTACGCCTGTTTGCCGAACGTCTGCAGGATATTCCTTCGGCGCAAATTCGCGTCGTCGCCACCGCCACCCTGCGTCTGGCGGTCAACGCCGGCGAATTTCTGGCGAAAGCGCAGGAAATCCTCGGTTGCCCCGTCCAGGTGATTAGCGGTGAGGAAGAAGCCCGCCTGATCTACCAGGGCGTAGCCCATACCACCGGCGGCGCCGATCAGCGTCTGGTGGTGGATATCGGTGGCGCCAGCACTGAACTGGTGACCGGCACCGGCGCGCAAACGACCTCGCTGTTCAGCCTGTCGATGGGCTGCGTCACCTGGCTTGAACGCTACTTTGCCGACCGTAGCCTGACGAAAGAAAACTTCGATCTCGCTGAAGCGGCGGCGCGCGATGTGCTGCTTCCAATCGCTGATGTCCTGCGTTACCACGGCTGGAAAGTGTGCGTCGGCGCTTCAGGCACCGTGCAGGCGCTGCAGGAAATTATGATGGCGCAGGGAATGGATGAGCGCATCACCCTCAGCAAGCTACAGCAGCTTAAGCAGCGCGCCATCCAGTGCGGCCGACTCGAAGAGCTGGAAATCGAAGGGCTGACGCTCGAACGCGCACTGGTTTTTCCGAGCGGCCTTGCCATTCTGATTGCTATCTTTAGCGAACTGAATATTCAGTGCATGACGCTGGCTGGCGGCGCATTACGCGAAGGCCTGGTCTACGGCATGTTGCACCTTTCTGTCGATCAGGATATTCGTAGCCGCACGCTGCGTAATATTCAGCGGCGCTTTATGATCGATACTGAACAGGCGCAACGTGTTGCTAATCTGGCCACCCATCTGGTTGATCAACTGGACAGCGGCTGGGAGCTGGATCCGCTAAGCCGCGATTTACTCGTCAGCGCCTGTGCGCTTCATGAAATTGGCCTGAGCGTCGATTTCAAACGCGCGCCGCAGCACGCCGCCTATCTGGTCAATAACCTCGACCTGCCCGGTTTTACCCCGGCGCAGAAGAAGCTCATCGCCACGCTGCTGCTCAACCAGACTAACGCCATCGATCTTTCTTCGCTCCATCAGCAAAACGCGGTACCGCCGCGCGTTGCTGAACATTTGTGTCGCCTGCTGCGACTGGCGATTCTGTTTGCCAGCCGCCGGCGCGACGATCTCCTGCCAGCCATTCAACTTGCCGCCGACGACGAAAAACTGACGCTGACGCTGCCGGATGACTGGCTAAAGGAACATCCGCTGGGCCGGGAAATGGTCGAGCAAGAGTGTCAGTGGCAGAGCTATGTCCACTGGGCGCTGTTGATCAACGACGACGCGGCGAGGTAATTTCCAGCCAGGAGGGCGCATGCGGGAAGAACTGGATTTCAAATCACTACGCTTTTTCTCCGCGCTCTACCGTTTGGGGAATGTCTCTCCGGCAGCGGAAGCGCTCGATATCAGTCAGCCAACCGGTAGCCTGCTGCTAAAAAAGCTACGCGAGCACTTTGACGACCCGCTGTTTGTGCGCGTTGGACAACGCATGGCGCCAACGCCGCGCGCGGACGCTATCGCCCCCACCATTTTTACTCTTTTGCAACTGGCCGATACCGATCTGACGGCTAAGCCGGAATTTATCCCACAAGAGAGCAACCGTAACTTCACCATCGGCATGACCGATATCAGCCAGATGACGCTTCTTCCTTTGCTGCAAAGCCAGCTCCAGCGGCTGGACGCCAGCGGCATCACCTTTACGGTGCTGAATATTGACGATCAGACGCTTAGCGCGCTGGAATCAGGTAAATGTGATTTGGCGATCGGCTATCTTACCCAACTGCCGGATAGCGTCTATCAGCAGCATCTGTTCGATCAGTCGTATGTTTGTCTGGCAGCGGACAATCACCCGCGCATTCGTCATCGGTTCAGCACCGAAGACTGGCGTCAGGAAAAGCACCTTGCGGTTCGCGTCAACGGCACCGCCCACGGCGACATTGATAAACTGCTGGCGGAACACAGTATGCCGCGGCGCATCGCATTGACGCTGCCCAGCTTTTTAGGCGCGGGCGAGCTGGTTGCCGGCAGCGAGATGATCGCGGTGGTGCCGGAACAGCTGGCGCGCCACATCACCAGGCGTTACCCCTGCCGCAGCTGGCCGCTACCTTTCTCACTGGCTAACATCGCGATTCGCCAGGTCTGGCACCAGCGTCTGCACCGCGATCCTGGGCATATCTGGCTGCGCAAGCAGATTGTAGATCTTGCCGCCTCAGGCGGTTCTATTAGCATTTAAATCATAAAATAAGCGGCTGTATTAGGATTTCTGATACGCTATATTCTATTTGGTTTATTGCTGTCAATACGTCAAACATTTTAATCTCCCCGCATCAGTTCATATCGACCGAATAAATAAAGGAACCTATCATGCGCGGAAAAATCGCTTTAGAAGAACATGTATCTACTCCTGAAAATAACCGTTTATGGGATTCGACCGGCGAAGCTAACCGTAACGGTAGCGAATATATGCAAGACGTAGAGCGCCGCCTGCTTGACCGCAGCATTCAACTCGAAGAAATGGCGCAACGTAATATTGACCACGTTATTCTTTCTCTGACTTCACCCGGCGCGCAATCTATTTTAGATAAAGCCAAAGCGGTCTCTTTCGCTCGCGACACTAACGACTTTATCGTTGATAATTATGTAAAACCGAATCCGGATAAATTTAGCGCGTTCGCCACGCTGGCGTTACAAAACCCGGAAGCTGCGGCGGAAGAGCTGGAGCGCGCGGTGAAAAAACTGGGCATGAAAGGCGCGCTGATTAACGGCTACACCAACGTCAAAGACAGCGAACATGGCCTGTATCTTGATGATGAATCCATGCTGGTATTCTGGGATAAAGTCAACGAGCTAAACGTGCCGGTGTACCTGCATCCGCGTGAACCGCTGGAAGGCCCGGCGCGCGGGATTTATACCGGTTACGAAAGCCTAATCGGTTCCGCCTGGGGCTTTGCGCAGGAAACCGCCGTTCACGCTATTCGCCTGATGATGAGCGGCCTGTTCGACCGTTATCCGAATCTTAACCTGGTGCTGGGACACCTCGGTGAAGGGCTGGTACACATGCTGCCGCGCACTCAACATCGCCTCTATCGTCAGCGTTTCGGCTGCGGTTTGGGCAAGGCGGAAAAACCGTTAATGCACTATCTGCAAAATAACTTTATTGTCACCACCAGCGGTCATTTTAATACTCACTCGCTAAATAATGCGATTGAAGTAATGGGTGCCGATCGCGTGATGTTCTCCGTTGATTACCCTTATGAAGATATTCATCAGGCCTGCGACTGGTTTGATCCGTTAGAAATGGATGAAGGGCTGAAAGAAAAAATAGCCTGGGGCAATGCCAGCCGCGTATTTAATATCAAATAATAAAAAATAAATCGACAGGGCCTGTTCTCAGGCCCTGGTTTTATTACAGGGAGAATATACTATGCCGGTAGGTATTTTTGTTTGCAGCGGTTCATTACTCGTCGGCGCGATTGCAGGCGCCTCACTCAACCGATTTATCCCGGATCACTTTAAGAAAACGCTACCGCTTATTTCCGGGTTAATCTCTATCAGTATGGGCGTGTTCTTCCTTAACAAACTCATCAATCTGCCACCCATTGCGCTGGCCGTTATCATCGGCACGATTATTGGCGGCCTGTTGAATATTGAGAAGTGGATTGAGCGGGCGGGAACACAGCTGCGAACGCCCATCGAGCGCATTTTTCCAGGCCAAAACAACGCAGGCGTAGAAGCGGAGGATTTTATGAACCAGTTTATCGCGGTGCTGATCCTGTTCTGCGCCAGCGGTACCGGTATTTTTGGCGCCCTAACCGAAGGGATGACCGGCGACCCGACCATTCTGCTGACCAAGTCGATACTCGACTTTTTCACCGCCGCCATTTTCGCTTCGACGCTGGGCTACATTATCACCGCGATTTTTATTCCCCAGCTGATCATCTTCGTGATTCTGTTCTTCGCCGCCACGTTTATTATGACGTTGATAAGCCCATCGATGATCGCTGATTTTACTGCCTGCGGCGGTATTATTATGCTGGCGACCGGTTTTCGGCTTTGCGGTATTCGCCATTTCCCCACCGCCAACATGCTGCCGTCACTGCTGCTGGTGATGCCATTTTCCACCGCCTGGCAGCAGTTTGTCGCCTGAAACGTTAGCCCTTTTTCGCCTTCGCCAGCATCGCCTTGATATTCGCAACGTTGGCCTGGCCTTTATGCATACGTTCTTCCGCAGAGATGACTTTCCGCTCCTGCTCCCAAATCAGATCGTCTTGCGGGAGCTCAAGCAGAAAACGGCTCGGCTCCGGGCGTACCAGCTCGCCATACTGACGACGCTCCTTACAGAGCGTAAAGGTCAACTCTTTCTGCGCGCGCGTGATACCTACATAGGCCAGACGCCGTTCTTCATCAACATTATCTTCATCGATACTGCTCTGATGCGGCAGCAATCCCTCTTCCATTCCCACCAGGTAAACATACGGGAACTCCAGCCCTTTTGAGGCATGCAGGGTCATCAACTGCACCTGATCCAGCTCTTCATCCGATTCGCCGCGTTCCATCATATCGCGCAGGGTAAAGCGGGTAACCACCTGCGTCAGCGTCATCGGCTCATCTATCTCGCTGCCTTCCAGCATTTCGGTCATCCAGGTGAACAGCTGGTTGACGTTTTTCATCCGCATTTCCGCGGCTTTCGGGCTCGGCGAGGTTTCATATAGCCAGGACTCATAATCAATCCCGCGAATTAAATCCCGCACGGCATTGACTGGTTCACGCTCGGCCAGTTGCTGAATTTCCCGCAGCCAGTGGGTGAAACGAGTGAGGGATTCATACCCGCGCCCGGTCAGCGTCTGGCTTAACCCCATATCAAAGCTGGCGGTGAATAAGCCTTTATTGCGGCTCATCGCCCATTCGCCCAGTTTTTGCAAGGTCGCCGGACCAATCTCTCGCTTCGGCGTATTGACGATACGCAGGAAGGCGCTGTCGTCATCCGGGTTGGTGAGTACGCGCAGATAGGCCAGCAGATCTTTAATTTCCGGACGCGAGAAGAACGAGGTGCCGCCCGAGATTTTGTACGGGATGCGGTTCTGCATCAGCATCTTTTCAAAGACCCGCGACTGGTGATTGCCGCGATAAAGGATGGCGTAATCTTTGTAGTTTGTTTTATTAATAAAGTGGTGGGCAATCAGTTCGCCAGCGACGCGCTCCGCTTCATGATCTTCGTTATTGGCGGAGAGCACTTTCAGCTCGGTACCGTAGCCAAGTTCCGAGAACAGCCGCTTTTCAAACACGTGCGGGTTATTGGCGATCAAAATGTTGGCAGCCTTCAGAATACGCCCTGATGAACGGTAGTTCTGTTCAAGCTTGATCACCTGCAGCGCCGGAAAATCCTGGCTTAACAGCACCAGGTTCTGCGGCCGCGCGCCGCGCCACGAGTAAATCGACTGGTCATCATCACCCACCACGGTAAAGCGCGCGCGCTGCCCCACCAGCAGCTTCACCAGCTCATACTGGCTGGTGTTGGTATCCTGATACTCATCCACCAGCAGGTAACGGATCTTGTTCTGCCAGCGTTCGCGCACCTCTTCATTGCGCTGCAACAGAAGCGTCGGCAGTAGAATAAGATCGTCAAAATCAAGGACGTTGCAGGCCTTCATATGCGCATCATAGAGCCCATAGCAGTGGGCGAAGATGCGGTCCCGTTCGCCTTTCGCGCCAGCCGCCGCCTGCGCCGGCGTTTTCAGATCGTTTTTCCAGTTGGAGATCGTCGAGATAAGCTGCTGCAACACCACTTTGTCATCTTCGATCAACCCTTCGGTGAGCTCTTTGAGCAGCGCGACCTGGTCGGTATCATCGAACAAGGAAAAGTTGGATTTCATTCCCAGCGCGGCGTATTCACGTTTGATGATATCCAGCCCCAGGGTGTGGAAGGTGGAAATCATCAGCCCGCGCGCCTCTTTTCGCCCCAGCGTTTGCCCGACGCGCTCTTTCATTTCGCGGGCGGCCTTGTTAGTAAAGGTGACGGCCGCGATATGGCGCGCCTGATAACCGCAGCCGCGGATCAGGTGGGCGATTTTATTCGTAATAACGCGGGTCTTACCGGAACCGGCGCCCGCCAGCACCAGGCACGGTCCGGTAACGAATTCGACGGCTTGTTGTTGGCCAGGGTTTAAACGCATGGGAATATTGCTCAATCTTCGAACGGGGTGTGGATTGTAGCAGAAAGCGAGGCCGAGATTTACCGGCTGATGGTAAAGTGTCAGCCACGCAATTCATCCTGAGGCTCCGGTAATGGCAAAAAGCGCAGCGGCCCTGCATATTCTGGTCAAAGAAGAAAAACTGGCACACGAGATCCTCGCCAAGCTGGAACGGGGCGTCAGCTTCGATCATCTGGCAAAGCGCTACTCAAAATGTCCGTCCGGACTCCATGGCGGCGATTTGGGGGAGTTCCAGCAGGGCGCGATGGTCGCTCCGTTTGATAAAGCCGTGTTCAGCTGTCCGCTGCTCAAACCCTATGGCCCGGTACAAACCAAATTTGGCTACCATATCATCAAGGTGCTGTATCGCCGCTAGCGCGTGTTACTATGGCGCCCTGATTTATCCCAACTCAATCAAGGCGCAATCATGGCTAAAACAGCGGCAGCACTGCATATCCTGGTAAAAGAAGAGAAACTGGCTCTCGATCTGCTTGAGCAGCTCAAAAACGGCGCCGACTTCGGCAAGCTGGCGAAAAAACACTCTATCTGCCCGTCAGGAAAACGCGGCGGCGATCTGGGCGAATTCCGCCAGGGCCAGATGGTTCCGGCATTCGATAAAGTGGTTTTCTCCTGCCCGGAACTGGAGCCAACCGGCCCGCTGCATACCCAGTTCGGTTACCACATCATCAAAGTGCTGTACCGGAAATAATAAAAAAACCCGGGGATCTTAATCTCCGGGTTTTTGCCTGATGGCGCTTCGCTTATCAGGCCTACTAAACAAATCCATTCCTCTATGGATTTCGGCTTGCCGGAAGGCGGTAAGGAAGTACATCCCCAGGAACATAGATTCCTATGTGACTGGGGTGTACGTACCGTAGCCAACGCATCGGCAAGTCGAAAGACGACGAGGAATCAGCCGGCAACCGCGATACGCTTCATATCGGTCATATAACCGCGCAGTTTTTTACCCACCGCTTCGATAGCGTGGCTGCGAATCGCTTCGTTCACGTCGCGCAGCTGAGCGTTATCTACCGCGCCTTCGGCAATCGCTTTGCCCAGGTCGCCGGTCTGCAGAGTGGTCATGAACTCTTTCAGCAGCGGTACGCAAGCATAAGAGAACAGGTAGTTACCGTACTCCGCGGTATCGGAGATAACCACGTTCATTTCATACAGGCGCTTACGGGCGATTGTGTTGGCGATAAGCGGCAGCTCGTGCAGCGATTCGTAGTAAGCGGACTCTTCGATGATGCCGGAATCAACCATGGTTTCGAAGGCCAGTTCAACGCCAGCTTTCACCATTGCAATCATCAGAACGCCTTTATCGAAGTACTCCTGCTCGCCGATTTTACCTTCATACTGCGGCGCGGTTTCGAACGCGGTTTTACCGGTCTCTTCACGCCAGGTCAGCAGTTTTTTGTCGTCGTTCGCCCAGTCAGCCATCATGCCGGAAGAGAATTCGCCGGAGATGATGTCATCCATATGTTTCTGGAACAGCGGCGCCATGATCTCTTTCAGCTGTTCTGACAGCGCGTAAGCACGCAGTTTCGCCGGATTAGACAGGCGATCCATCATCAGGGTGATGCCGCCTTGCTTCAGCGCTTCGGTGATGGTTTCCCAACCGAACTGAATCAGTTTTTCCGCGTAGGCCGGATCGGTACCTTCAGCCACCAGCTTGTCGAAGCACAGCAGAGAACCCGCCTGCAGCATACCGCAGAGGATGGTCTGCTCGCCCATCAGGTCAGATTTTACTTCCGCCACGAAGGAGGATTCCAGAACGCCCGCACGATGGCCGCCGGTCGCCGCTGCCCACGCTTTAGCAATGGCCATACCTTCGCCTTTCGGATCGTTTTCCGGGTGTACGGCGATAAGCGTCGGCACGCCGAAACCGCGTTTGTACTCTTCACGAACTTCGGTACCCGGGCACTTCGGCGCCACCATCACCACGGTGATGTCTTTGCGGATCTGCTCGCCCACTTCAACGATGTTGAAGCCGTGGGAGTAACCCAACGCCGCGCCGTCTTTCATCAGCGGCTGTACGGAACGCACAACGTCAGAGTGCTGTTTGTCCGGAGTCAGGTTGACGACCAGGTCAGCCTGCGGGATCAGCTCTTCATAGGTACCCACTTTGAAGCCGTTTTCCGTCGCTTTACGCCAGGATGCGCGCTTCTCGGCGATCGCTTCTTTACGCAGCGCATAGGAGATATCCAGGCCGGAGTCACGCATGTTCAGCCCCTGATTCAGGCCCTGCGCGCCACAGCCGACGATGACTACTTTTTTACCCTGAAGATAGCTTGCGCCATCGGCAAATTCATCGCGCCCCATAAAGCGGCATTTGCCCAGCTGAGCCAGCTGCTGGCGCAGATTCAGTGTGTTGAAGTAGTTAGCCATGGTGATACCTCGTGATGTTGTGTTGTCGTGCTTATTGTTCGGTTCGCGTTTTGCGAGAATGAACCCACTATATGACAGGAATTTCGTTGCGAAAATTGATATATTCACAACATCACATTGCAATAACTGCAACGTTATTTTCAGGGGATTGAGCCATGGATTTACGCGATCTGAAAACCTTTCTGCATCTGGCGGAAAGCCGCCATTTTGGCCGCAGCGCGCGGGCTATGCATGTCAGCCCCTCCACGCTTTCGCGGCAGATTCAACGCCTGGAAGAGGACCTCGGCCAGCCGCTGTTCGTTCGCGATAATCGCACCGTGACCCTAACCGAGGCCGGCGAAGAACTCCGCACCTTTGCCCAGCAGACCTTATTGCAGTATCAGCAACTGCGCCACGCCATCGACCAGCAGGGGCCGTCGCTCTCCGGCGAGCTACATATTTTCTGCTCCGTGACCGCCGCTTACAGTCACTTGCCGCCGATTCTCGATCGCTTTCGCGCCGCGCATCCTTCGGTAGAGATAAAGTTATCGACCGGCGACGCCGCTGATGCGATGGAAAAAGTGGTCACTGGGGAAGCCGATCTGGCCATTGCCGGTAAGCCGGAGACGCTGCCGGGTTCGGTGGCGTTTTCGATGCTGGAAAATCTTGCGGTGGTACTGATTGCCCCGGCGTTGCCCTGCCCGGTGCGCAATCAGGTGACGGTCGAACATCCCGACTGGGCAACGGTGCCGTTTATCATGGCCGATCAGGGCCCGGTGCGCCGCCGCATCGAGCTGTGGTTCCGTCGCCATAAAATCAGCAATCCATCCATTTACGCCACCGTCGGCGGCCATGAAGCCATGGTATCGATGGTCGCCCTCGGCTGCGGCGTGGCGCTACTGCCGGAAGTGGTGCTGGAAAACAGCCCCGAGCCGGTCCGCAATCGCGTGATGATCCTCGATCGCAGCGATGAGAAGACGCCATTTGAGCTGGGCGTCTGCGCACAAAAAAAGCGGCTGTACGAGCCGCTTATTGATGCGTTCTGGAAAATCCTGCCTAACCACTAGCCCGCGAGGAAAAAGCGGAACGCCGGGTTATGGGTTTCGTCATGACACTCGTAGCCCAGTTCATTAAGACGGGTTTCGAAGTCCGGCTCATGCTCGCCAAGCTCAAACGCCGCCAGAACGCGGCCAAAATCGGTGCCGTGGCTACGATAGTGGAACAGCGAAATATTCCAGTGGGTGCCGAGGGTGTGGAGAAACTTGAGCAGCGCGCCTGGTGATTCCGGGAACTCGAAGCTAAACAGGCGCTCCTGCAGCGGTTTAGACGGCCGTCCGCCGACCATATAGCGCACGTGCAGTTTCGCCATTTCGTCATCGGAAAGATCGACCACGCTGTAGCCGCCTTCGCTCAGTAAATCGAGGATCTCTTTACGCTCATCCAGCCCGCGGCTCAGCCGCACGCCAACGAAAATACAGGCATCTTTGGCATCGGCAAAACGGTAGTTGAACTCGGTAACCGAACGGCCGCCCAGTAGCTGGCAGAACTTAAGAAAACTACCCTTCTCTTCCGGTATCGTCACCGCCAGCAGCGCTTCGCGCTGCTCCCCGAGCTCGCAACGCTCAGAAACGTAGCGTAGTCCGTGGAAGTTGACGTTGGCGCCGGACAGGATGTGAGCCAGACGCTCGCCGCGGATGTTATGCTGGGCGATATACTTTTTCATCCCCGCCAGCGCCAGCGCGCCGGAGGGCTCCGCTACCGCCCGCACATCTTCGAACAGATCTTTCATCGCCGCGCAGATAGCATCGCTATCGACGGTGATGATGTCGTCCAGATACTCCTGGCATACACGGAACGTTTCATCGCCGATGCGCTTCACCGCCACGCCTTCAGCGAACAAACCGACGCGCGGCAGATCCACCGGGTGACCGGCATCCAGCGCCGCTTTCAGACACGCCGAATCTTCCGCTTCGACCGCTATCACTTTAATCTGCGGCATCAGCTGCTTGATAAGCACCGCCACGCCTGCCGCCAGACCACCACCGCCAACCGGGACGAATACGCGGTCAATGTGGGCATCCTGCTGCAGCAGCTCCAGCGCCAGCGTTCCCTGACCGGCGATGACCATCGGGTGATCGAACGGCGGCACCCAGGTAAACCCCTGCTGCTGCGCCAGCTCGATCGCGCGGGCTTTCGCTTCGTCAAAGTTGGCGCCGTGCAGTAGCACTTCGCCGCCAAAGCCGCGAACGGCATCGACTTTGATATCGGCGGTCGCTACCGGCATCACGATCAGCGCCTTAACACCCAGCCGGGAGGCAGAAAACGCCACGCCTTGCGCATGATTACCCGCCGAAGCGGTGATCACGCCATTTGATTTTTGTTCCGCCGTCAGGCCGGACATCATCGCGTAGGCGCCGCGCAGCTTAAAGCTATGCACCGGCTGGCGATCTTCGCGTTTCACCAGGATAACGTTATCCAGCCGCGAAGAGAGCTTGTCCATTTTTTGCAGCGGGGTTTTCTGCACCGCTTCATAAACCGGCGCGCGCAGTACCGCCCGGAGATACTCCGCCCCCTCAGGGGCGGCGGATAGGGGTTGCGACTCGGCCATGATTAACCCCCAAGTTTTGATTTATCGCGCACGGCGCCCTTGTCGGCACTGGTCGCGAGGCTGGCGTAAGCGCGCAGCGCGAAGGAGACCTGGCGCTCGCGGTCTTTCGGCGTCCACGCCTTATCGCCACGCGCTTCTTGCGCTTCGCGACGGGCAGCGATTTCGGCATCGCTGAGCTGCAGCTGAATACCGCGGTTCGGAATATCGATAGCAATCATGTCGCCATCTTCGATGATAGCGATGTTGCCGCCGCTCGCGGCTTCCGGCGATACGTGGCCGATGGAAAGCCCGGAGGTGCCGCCGGAGAAGCGGCCATCGGTGATCAACGCGCACGCTTTGCCAAGCCCCATGGACTTCAGGAAAGTGGTCGGATAGAGCATCTCCTGCATTCCCGGCCCGCCTTTCGGCCCTTCATAGCGAATAACCACGACGTCGCCTTCCACGACTTTGCCGCCGAGGATAGCCTCAACCGCTTCGTCCTGGCTTTCATAAACTTTCGCCGGGCCGGTAAATTTCAGGATGCTATCGTCGACGCCAGCGGTTTTGACGATACAGCCGTTTTCGGCAAAGTTACCGTACAGTACTGCCAGGCCACCGTCTTTACTGTAGGCATGTTCCAGAGAACGGATACATCCCTCAGCGCGATCGTCATCCAGCGTATCCCAGCGGCAATCCTGCGAGAACGCCTGGGTAGTACGGATCCCCGCCGGACCGGCGCGGAACATTTTTTTCACCGCGTCGTCCTGGGTCACCATCACATCGTACTGTTCCAGGGTCTGCGGCAGCGTCAGGCCAAGGACGTTTTTAACATCGCGGTTGAGTAACCCCGCGCGATCCAGCTCGCCGAGGATACCCAGCACGCCACCGGCGCGGTGCACGTCTTCCATATGGTATTTTTGCGTACTCGGCGCCACCTTACACAGCTGCGGCACTTTGCGGGACAGCTTGTCGATATCACTCATGGTGAAGTCGATTTCGGCTTCCTGCGCCGCCGCCAGCAGGTGCAGTACGGTATTGGTTGAGCCGCCCATTGCGATATCGAGAGTCATGGCGTTTTCAAATGCCGCCTTGCTGGCGATATTGCGCGGTAGCGCGGAAGCGTCGTCCTGCTCGTAGTAGCGTTTGGTCAGTTCAACGATACGTTTACCGGCGTTGAGAAACAGCGCTTTACGGTCGGCATGGGTCGCCAGCAGAGAACCATTACCCGGCTGCGACAGGCCTAATGCTTCGGTCAGGCAGTTCATTGAGTTCGCGGTGAACATCCCCGAGCACGAACCGCAGGTCGGACAGGCGGAACGCTCCACCTGTTCGCTCTGATCGTCAGAGACTTTCGGGTCTGCCCCCTGGATCATGGCATCAACCAGATCCAACTTGATGATTTTGTCAGACAGCTTGGTTTTCCCGGCTTCCATCGGACCGCCGGAGACAAAGATCACCGGAATATTCAATCGCAGGGAGGCCATCAGCATCCCCGGGGTGATTTTGTCGCAGTTAGAGATACAGACCATAGCATCGGCGCAGTGGGCGTTAACCATGTACTCGACTGAATCGGCGATGAGCTCGCGGGATGGCAGTGAATAGAGCATACCCCCGTGCCCCATGGCGATCCCATCATCCACCGCGATGGTGTTGAATTCTTTAGCAACGCCGCCAGCAGCTTCAATTTGCTCGGCAACCAGTTTGCCGAGATCGCGCAGATGCACGTGCCCTGGTACAAACTGGGTAAAGGAGTTAACAACGGCGATGATCGGTTTGCCGAAATCGGCATCGGTCATCCCGGTTGCGCGCCACAGCGCGCGGGCGCCCGCCATATTGCGGCCATGTGTGGTGGTGGCGGAACGGTACTTAGGCATGCTCTTTTTACTCCCATCTCTGTTTATGCAATGGGACGGTGCGTGCCGTCCCATTTTTAATCACTTACTTACCGGATCCAGCCAGCCCCATTTATCTTCCGTTTCACCGGTGAAGAGGCCAAAGAAGGCTTCCTGAATGCGTTTGGTCACCGGGCCACGGCGGCCTGCGCCAACCTGGATACCGTCAACGCTGCGTACCGGCGTGATTTCCGCAGCGGTACCGGACATGAACACTTCATCCGCCAGGTACAGAGATTCGCGGGACAGCACCTGCTCGCGGACTTCGATACCGAGATCTTTCGCCAGTTTGATGATGGCGTCGCGGGTGATACCCGGCAGCGCGGAAGAGGTAAACGGCGGAGTAAACAGCACGCCATCTTTCACCTCAAACAGGTTTTCGCCTGCGCCTTCGGAGATATAGCCGTTAACGTCCAGCGCGATACCTTCCTGATAACCGTGACGACGCGCTTCGCTGCCGACCAGCAGAGAGGAGAGATAGTTGCCGCCCGCTTTCGCTGCGGTTGGGATGGTGTTTGGCGCCGCGCGGTTCCAGGAAGAAACCATCGCATCGATCCCCTGCTCCAGCGCTTCTGCGCCAAGGTATGCACCCCACGGGAACGCCGCGATGATAACGTCGGTTTTATAGCCGTCCGGCGGGTTAACGCCCATGCCAACATCGCCAACAAACACCAGCGGACGGATATAAGCGCTGGTCAGTTTATTGGTACGGATAACTTCGCGGCAGGCTTCCATCAGCTCGTCAACGCTCTGAGAAACCGGGAAACGGTAGATTTTTGCTGAATCATGCAGACGCTGCATGTGTTCACGATGGCGGAACACCACTGGCCCTTTGTGAGAATCGTAGCAGCGGATACCTTCGAATACCGAAGTCCCGTAGTGCAACGCGTGGGACATGACATGTACTTTCGCCTCGCCCCATGGGGTCATCTCGCCATTGAACCAAATGTAATCAGCTTTCTTCGTCGTCATTGTTTTTATTCCTCTGCGCTCAGGCGCGGATTTGTTGTGATGTGGGTTGCTGGATCTCGACGCAGGCGACGTCGACCAGTTTGCGTAACTGACTAAACAGTAATTCGACGGGCCGCTGGCTGGCAACGGTCAGCTCGATATTTATGTTTTGCGCATCCGACGCGGTTTCCATATTCATTGAGCAAATTTGAAAACCGCGATGGCGCACCACGCGCAGCACGCGTTCTAAGGTTTCGGGGTTGAAGCGAGCCTGTAAAGCGACCTGATGTTGCATCATGATAATTTCTCCAGCATTTCTGCATTACTGGCGCCGGGCGGCACCAACGGCCAGACATTCTCAAGTTCATCGATTGAGACATGAAGCAGGTATGGCCCCTGGCTCGAAAGCATCGTGTCGAGTGCCGCTTCAACCTGGTCTTTACGGGTGATGTGCTGGCCTGGAATGCCAAAAGCGCTGGCCAGCGTAAGAAAATCAGGATTATCGGTAAGCGTGGTTTCGCTGTAACGCTCCTGGAAAAACAGCTGCTGCCACTGGCGAACCATGCCTAAACGTTGGTTATCCAGCAGCACGATTTTCAACGGTAATTGCTTGCGCTTAACGGTGCCCAGCTCCTGCACGTTCATCATGAAAGAGCCATCGCCGGAGATACAGATAACCGTATCGTCCGGGCGAGCCACCTGCGCGCCAACGGCTGCCGGCAGACCAAAACCCATGGTGCCGAGGCCGCTGGAAGTGATGAAGTTTTCCGGGCGGGTATAGGTCATGTGCTGGGCCGACCACATTTGGTGCTGGCCGACATCGGTCGTCACGACGCAATCCGCCGGTTTGCGATCGGAAAGCTGCTTGAGCAACAGCGGTGCGTAGATTGCCTCGCCGGGATGATCGTAACGCCAGGCGTGCTCCGCGCGCAGCTGCGCGTTGTGCTCGCGCCACGCATCGATGGCCAACGGCTGCTGCAACGCCGGCAGCATGGCGTTTAAATCTCCGGTTAAGGCGACGTGCGCCTGGCGCAGTTTGTTCAGCTCGGCCGGGTCAATATCCATATGGATTACTTTGGCGTGCGGGGCAAAGGTATTCAGCTTGCCGGTAACCCGGTCATCAAAACGGGCGCCGACGGCGATTAATAAATCGCACTCCTGCACCGCCAGGTTTGCTGCCTTGGTTCCGTGCATACCCAGCATGCCAAGGTAATACGGATAATCCGCGGCGACGGCGCCCAACCCTTTCAGAGTGCAGGTTACCGGCATCTGCGTCACCGCCAGAAATTCGCGCACGGCCGGTACCGCCTGTGCCATTCCAACACCGCCGCCCACGTACAGCATTGGCTTGTGGGACTGCGCAAGCATCGCTAACGCCTGCTCGACTTGTGTGTGCGGGAACTCAACATCATCAGGGACGGTGGAGAAATGCGGATCTAATTCGCCTTTAGCCAACTGGATATCTTTTGGAATATCAACCAGTACCGGGCCAGGACGGCCTGAGTTTGCCACCTGGAAAGCTTCCGCAATGACGCGCGGCAGCTCTTCCAACGACTGCACGAGGAAACTGTGTTTGGTGCAGGCCAGCGACAAACCGAGAACGTCCACTTCCTGAAAAGCATCGGTGCCGATAAACGGCGCCGCCACTTGACCGGTGATGGCGACAACAGGTACAGAATCAAGTAATGCGTCAGCCAAACCGGTGATCAGGTTGGTGGCGCCAGGGCCGGAAGTGGCGATGCAAACACCAGTTTTGCCGGTCGCGCGGGCATAACCGATGGCGGCCATTGCGGCGCCTTGCTCGTGCCGACACAGCAGGTGTTCCACGCCGCCGTCATACAAAGCATCGTAAACCGGCATAATCGCGCCACCCGGATAGCCAAATACCGTGTCGACCCCCTGTGTTCGCAAAGCATGTACCACCCACTGCGCCCCGTTCATAGTTACTTCCCCGTCATAGATCGGGAGAAACAGAATTTTATGCTAAAACTCATCTTCTGCTCCTCGCTTATGTTTTTTAAGTTATAAAAAAACCCCCGGACCTTTCGGTGCGGGGGTCTTAGTTCGTTAAGGCTTGATTTCTAAGCCTTTCCTCGTCCAAGTGCAGCCCCGCACGGTGGGATAATAATCACCACCACGCTAATCACGACCAGGCTAATCACTCGTAGAAGGGCTGTCATTTTCTGTTCTTTCTGGCTTCTTGTTCGAAGGAATACCTAAAGAGTTACCACAGACATCACATTAAGCACAAGATTTTTTTATGTTCCATTTTCTGATCTTGCTAACGATTTTTATTAAACCAGTTGTTTTTAAAAAGAAAAAAATAAAATGAAAAAAATTCAGCTTATTCTCGCGTTTGCATCCATGTTTTACGGCATTAAAACGGCGTCATGACGGATTTGCGCATGCCCTCGCAAGATAATAAAAATGCAAAACTTTGCAGACAATTGTCTGGAACAGGCGTCGTAAAGTTAAATATTCCCAGGTTCATGAAACTCTATGAATAGACATAATCATTCCGCTCAGGAGGCGTTATGTCACTCGCAATTGTCTATACCCGCGCGGCGCTCGGGGTCAGCGCGCCGCTAATTACCGTCGAAGTCCATATCAGCAACGGACTCCCTGGTTTGACGATGGTCGGCCTGCCGGAAACCACGGTAAAGGAAGCCCGCGATCGGGTACGTAGCGCCATTATTAACAGCGGCTACAGCTTTCCGGCAAAGAAGATAACCATAAACCTTGCCCCAGCCGATCTGCCGAAAGAGGGCGGGAGATATGATTTACCTATCGCTCTCGCGCTCCTGGTCGCTTCGCAGCAGCTTGCCGCCCCGAAACTTAATCAGTATGAGTTTATTGGCGAATTAGCGCTTACAGGCGCGTTACGCGGCGTTCCTGGGGCAATATCCAGCGCTATGGAAGCGATAAAAGTCGGGAGGCAGATTGTCGTTGCTGGAGATAACGCCGAAGAGGTCGGCTTGATTAACGGCAATGAGTGCCTTATAGCAGGGCACCTGCAGGAAGTCTGTGCGTTTCTGGAAGGGAAACATACTCTGCAGCCGCCGACTGGTGAAATAACTGCGGGAGAGGACGATTATGACGATCTCGGCGATGTCATTGGCCAACAGCAGGGAAAACGCGCGCTGGAGATAGTCGCAGCTGGCGGTCATAATTTACTTTTGATGGGTCCACCGGGTACAGGAAAGACGATGCTCGCCAGCCGTTTGCCGGGGCTTTTACCGCCACTAAGCAACCAGGAAGCGCTGGAAAGTGCGGCTATCCTCAGCCTCGTCAATGCTCATTACGTTACGCGTCAGTGGCGTCGGCGGCCTTTTCGTGCCCCTCACCACAGCGCTTCGCTAACGGCGATGGTCGGCGGCGGCTCAATCCCTGCCCCGGGGGAGATCTCCCTGGCGCATAACGGTATTCTGTTTCTTGATGAACTACCTGAATTCGAGCGTCGGGTTCTGGATGCACTACGAGAGCCCATTGAATCAGGAAAAATTCATCTTTCCCGCACTCGGGCTAAGATTGACTATCCTGCGCGATTTCAGTTGATTGCCGCCATGAATCCCAGCCCAACAGGACATTACCAGGGTCAGCATAATCGGGCCACACCGGAACAGACCCTGCGCTACCTGGGCCGATTGTCAGGGCCATTTCTCGACCGCTTCGATCTCTCGCTTGAGATTCCACTTCCTCCACCGGGCGTATTAAGCCGGGGTGGCGTTGGCGAAGAGCGAAGCGCCACCATTCGTCTACGGGTATTCGCGGCGCGCGACAGACAGCTCGCACGGCAGAATAAACTTAATGCACAATTGGACAGCGGGGAGATAAAAGTCTGGTGCAAGCTGAAAGAAGACGACGCGATATGGCTGGAACAGACGCTCTCACTGTTAGGGCTTTCAATCCGCGCATGGCAACGTTTACTGAAAGTTGCGCGTACTATCGCCGATCTTAATGAGGATAGGGATATCGAACGTCATCATTTGCAGGAGGCGCTAAGCTACCGGGCTATCGACCGTATGTTAAATCACCTGCAGACGCTAATGGCATAAAAAAAGGGCTTTCGCCCTTTTTTTTAATCGTCGCTTTCAGTGTAGTCTTCAGCGCCTTCAACCTGCGGCTTACCGCCAGATAAGGTGTGAAAACGCTTCGGACGTTTGATTCGCGCCATATACTTAATCCAAACGCGTTCCGCTTCGGTCACCGGCTCACGTTCGCCGTGGCATACCGCAACGAATTGTTTTTCATCTTCGGTAACAGGCTCGCGTTTGCCCAATTCCAGCTCATTAAAGGCGTAACCATGACGTTCAAGCAGTTGCGCCTCTTTGATGGTGAAATCACCGTGACGGGAGAACCCGCGTGGATAATTTTTATTGTCGAAAAAACGATTAGTCGTCGTAAAGCTTTCCGCCATCCTACACGCTCCTGATTCTTTGGCCGAGCTATTTATGGCGCGGAGTATTAGTTACGCTTGACAGAGCGTCAAACAAAACATTTAAATCATCACGACAAATAATTTTGCGGAGAAGAGTGTGGACACGGAATTGCTCAAAACTTTCCTTGAAGTGAGCAGAACTCGCCACTTTGGGCGGGCAGCGGAAGCGCTTTATTTAACACAATCAGCGGTTAGCTTCCGCATTCGTCAGTTGGAGAACCAGCTGGGCGTAAATTTATTCACCCGCCATCGTAACAATATTCGCCTGACGTCAGCCGGTGAGAAACTGTTGCCCTATGCCGAAACGTTGATGAATACCTGGCAGGCCGCGCGTAAGGAGGTCGCCCACTCTTCTCGCCATAATGAGTTTTCGATCGGCGCCAGCGCGTCGCTATGGGAATGCCTATTGAACGGTTGGCTGGGGACGCTCTACAAAGATCCCTATAACCTGCAATTTGAGGCTCGGATAGCTCAACGCCAGTCATTAGTTAAGCAGTTGCATGAACGCCAGCTCGATCTCCTGATCACCACAGAATCACCGAAGATGGATGAATTAAGCAGCCAGTTATTGGGCCATTTCACCCTGGCGCTCTATTGTGCCGCGCCGGGAAAAAATAAGAATGATTTGAACTACCTGCGGCTGGAATGGGGACCGGACTTCCAGCAAAACGAAGTGGGTTTGATCGGCAGCGATGATGTACCGTTACTGACGACGAGCTCCGCAGAACTGGCTTATCAACAGCTCACTACCTTGAATGGTTGTACCTGGTTACCCGTTAGTTGGGCACAGCAGAAAACTGGCCTGCACACGGTGACCGATAGCGCGACCCTTTCACGTCCTCTGTATGCCATTTGGCTACAAAATAGCGATAAGCAGGCACATATTCGCGAGATCCTGAAAAGCAGCATCCTGGAATAGCGATCTGACTCCATGGATGGAGTGGCTAAAAAACTGGAAAGGCAGAGTGATGGGAGAAATTAAAGACAAAAAAAATCCTTTGCCGAAGCAAAGGATTATATATGGCAGGGGCGGAGAGACTCGAACTCGCGACACCCGGTTTTGGAGACCGGTGCTCTACCAACTGAGCTACGCCCCTAAATCTTTCTCGCTATTAAGCCCGCTAATATAGCAGGCTTAATATAAATAAGTGGCGGAACGGACGGGACTCGAACCCGCGACCCCCTGCGTGACAGGCAG
>NZ_JBEAHW010000037.1:0-84424 GCF_040062085.1 Klebsiella sp. JN_Kp122 | reverse complement strand
GTTCGGCTTCACCGTTGACAACGTTGTCGCCAAAGCGAAAGCACTGCTGTAATCGCTGGTACGGCGCGGGCTGATGCCCGCACCTCAACCCTCTCCTGTGGGAGAGGGTGCGAACACCAAAAACGGTAACCCCTGGGTTACCGTTTTGCTTTTATCTCGCCACCTGGCTTTTTGTAGGCGCTATTCCTCGAACATGTAACTATCCTGTAAATTATTCCAAAGAAAATGTGACGCAAGTCATATAGCTGGTTTATTGCTCTGGACAAACATTCCTTTTATTCCGACTTTGGCTTATTCTAGCTGAAGCGTTTCAGTCGTATAAATGTTCGACAATTAATCAATCAGTCGCAGTTTGCGACAGGTAAGGTTCCCCTAAAGGCGTTGCTGGATTACTCTGTCAGCCACCTCAAATCAGGGATAACCTTGCAGGAGACCTATGACCATACGCATCGCGATTAATGGCTTCGGTCGCATAGGACGCAACGTGGTTCGCGCTTTGTATGAATCCGGGCGTCGTGCGGAAATCACCGTGGTGTCGATCAATGAACTGGCGGATGCCGCAGGCATCGCGCATTTATTGAAGTACGACACCAGCCATGGCCGTTTTTCCTGGGATGTTCGCCAGGAGCGGGAACAGCTGTATGTCGGCGATGACGTCATTCGTCTACTGCATGAGCCTTCTATCGCCGCGCTGCCCTGGCAGGAGCTGGCGGTGGATGTGGTGCTGGACTGTACCGGCGTATACGGTAGCCGTGAACATGGCGAAGCCCATCTTCAGGCTGGCGCGAAGAAAGTGCTCTTTTCACATCCTGGCGGCAACGATCTCGACGCAACGGTAGTCTTCGGCGTCAACCATGATGAACTGCGCGCGGAGCACCGCATTGTCTCCAACGCCTCCTGCACTACCAACTGCATTATTCCGGTCATTAAACTGCTAGATGATGCCTACGGCATTGAGTCAGGAACGGTCACGACAATCCACTCCGCGATGCACGACCAGCAGGTGATCGATGCCTATCATCCGGATCTGCGGCGAACCCGTGCGGCCAGCCAGTCAATTATTCCGGTTGATACTAAACTTGCGGCGGGGATCACCCGTATTTTCCCGCAGTTTAACGACCGTTTTGAGGCGATCGCGGTACGTGTACCGACGATTAACGTCACCGCAATTGACCTGAGCGTGACGGTGAAAAAACCGGTAAAGGCCTGTGAAGTCAACCAGTTGCTGCAAAAAGCAGCACAGGGAGCATTTCATGGTATAGTTGACTATACGGAATTACCGTTGGTCTCGACAGATTTTAACCACGACCCGCACAGCGCCATCGTCGATGGCACGCAAACCAGGGTCAGTGGCGCGCATCTGATCAAAACGTTGGTCTGGTGCGATAACGAATGGGGCTTTGCTAACCGAATGCTCGACACGACGTTAGCGATGGCCGCGCAAGGTTTCAGGTAAGGCGCTGCGGCGCTTGCAAAACTTTATCAAGAATCAACGAGAGGATTCACCATGTCTGTAATTAAGATGACCGATTTGGATCTGGCTGGTAAACGCGTTTTCATCCGTGCTGATCTGAACGTACCGGTTAAAGATGGCAAAGTGACCAGCGACGCGCGTATCCGCGCCTCCCTGCCGACCATCGAACTGGCGCTGAAACAGGGTGCTAAAGTAATGGTTACTTCTCACCTGGGTCGTCCGACCGAAGGCGAGTACAACGAAGAATTCTCTCTGTTGCCGGTTGTTAATTACCTGAAAGACAAACTGTCTAACCCGGTTCGTCTGGTTAAAGATTACCTGGATGGCGTTGACGTTGCTGCCGGTGAACTGGTGGTTCTGGAAAACGTTCGCTTCAACAAAGGCGAGAAAAAAGACGACGAAGAACTGTCTAAGAAATACGCTGCGCTGTGTGACGTATTCGTCATGGACGCTTTCGGTACCGCGCACCGCGCGCAGGCTTCCACCCACGGTATCGGTAAATTCGCCGATGTCGCTTGTGCAGGCCCGCTGCTGGCCGCTGAACTCGACGCGCTGGGTAAAGCGCTGAAAGAGCCGGCTCGTCCGATGGTTGCTATCGTTGGCGGTTCTAAAGTTTCCACCAAACTGACCGTTCTCGACTCTCTGTCCAAAATCGCTGACCAGCTGATCGTAGGCGGCGGTATCGCTAACACCTTCGTTGCCGCTCAAGGCCACAACGTCGGTAAATCCCTGTACGAAGCGGACCTGGTTGACGAAGCTAAGCGCCTGCTGAGCACCTGCGATATCCCGGTTCCGACTGACGTTCGCGTCGCTACCGAGTTCTCTGAAACCGCCACTGCGACCCTGAAATCCGTTAACGACATCAAAGATGACGAGCAGATTCTGGACCTCGGCGACGTTTCCGCACAGAAACTGGCTGAAATCCTGAAAAACGCCAAAACCATTCTGTGGAATGGCCCGGTTGGCGTATTCGAATTCCCGAACTTCCGTAAAGGTACTGAAATCGTCGCTAATGCTATCGCAGACAGCGAAGGTTTCTCTATCGCAGGCGGCGGTGACACCCTGGCGGCGATCGACCTGTTCGGCATCGCTGACAAAATCTCCTACATCTCCACTGGCGGCGGCGCATTCCTCGAATTCGTGGAAGGCAAAGTTCTGCCGGCAGTAGCAATGCTCGAAGAGCGCGCTAAGCAGTAATTTAGTTCAGGCGGGGAAACCCGCCTGTTTTTCAGCGCGCTAACGTACAATTTTGTACAGCTCGCGAACCTTCTTCAACGGTCGAAGATACAGATACAGGACTAAGTAACATGTCTAAAATTTTTGATTTCGTAAAACCGGGCGTCATCACTGGCGACGACGTTCAGAAAGTGTTCCAGGTAGCTAAAGAAAACAACTTTGCTCTGCCAGCGGTAAACTGCGTGGGTACTGATTCCATCAACGCCGTTCTGGAAGCTGCTGCGAAAGTTCGTTCTCCAGTTATCGTACAGTTCTCTAACGGCGGCGCTGCGTTCATCGCGGGCAAAGGCGTGAAAACTGACGTTCCGCAGGGCGCTGCTATCCTCGGCGCTATCTCTGGCGCGCATCACGTTCACCAGATGGCTGAACACTACGGCGTGCCGGTTATCCTGCACACTGACCACTGCGCGAAGAAACTGCTGCCGTGGATCGACGGTCTGCTGGACGCGGGTGAAAAACACTTCGCTGCCACTGGCAAACCGCTGTTCTCTTCCCACATGATCGACCTGTCCGAAGAATCCCTGCACGAAAACATCGAGATCTGCTCTAAGTACCTGGCTCGCATGGCCAAAATGGGCATGACTCTGGAAATCGAACTGGGCTGCACCGGCGGTGAAGAAGACGGCGTGGACAACAGCCACATGGACGCTTCCGCACTGTACACCCAGCCGGAAGACGTTGATTACGCGTACACCGAGCTGAGCAAAATCAGCCCGCGCTTCACCATCGCCGCTTCCTTCGGTAACGTACACGGCGTTTACAAGCCGGGTAACGTGGTTCTGACCCCGACTATCCTGCGCGACTCTCAGGAATATGTTTCTAAGAAACACAACCTGCCGCACAACAGCCTGAACTTCGTCTTCCACGGCGGTTCCGGTTCTTCCGCTCAGGAAATCAAAGACTCCGTCAGCTACGGCGTTGTGAAAATGAACATCGATACCGACACCCAATGGGCGACCTGGGACGGTATCCTGCAGTACTACAAAGCGAACGAAGCTTACCTGCAGGGCCAGCTGGGCAACCCGAAAGGCGAAGACCAGCCGAACAAGAAATACTACGATCCGCGCGTATGGCTGCGTGCCGCTCAGACCTCTATGGTGACCCGTCTGGAGCAGGCATTCAAAGAGCTGAACGCGATCGACGTTCTGTAAGAAAATTCTCTTTCTTACCTGAAAGCCCGCATAATGCGGGCTTTTTTATTTATCTTCCCAGACTAAATCTCGTCAACAAACTGTGATCGGTTTGGCAAAATCCGCACTTATTGTTTACCCTATAACCTGATTGTCATTTTTCTGGTTTGGTTTTTTTATTACCCGTATGGGGATTCATAAGGAATGTTAAATGGAAGATTTGAACGTTGTCGATAGCATCAACCATGCCGGGACCTGGCTGGCGCGCAACCAGGAGTTGCTGCTGAGCTATGCCGTCAACATCGTTGCCGCTATCGTTATCCTGATCATCGGGATGATCGTGGCGCGCATCGTTTCTAACACCGTCAACCGCCTGATGCTGGCGCGTAAGATCGACGCGACTGTCGCCGATTTTCTCTCCGCGCTGGTGCGCTATGCGATTATCGCCTTTACGCTGATTGCTGCCCTGGGCCGCGTTGGCGTACAGACCGCCTCAGTGATCGCCGTGTTGGGCGCCGCCGGCTTGGCCGTGGGTCTGGCGCTGCAGGGGTCGTTGTCGAACCTTGCCGCAGGCGTGCTGCTGGTGATGTTCCGCCCGTTCCGCGCCGGTGAATATGTCGATCTCGGCGGTATCGCGGGCACCGTGCAGAACGTGCAGATTTTCTCCACTACTCTGCGTACCGTCGATGGCAAAATCGTGGTGGTGCCGAACGGCAAAATCATCGCTGGCAATATCATTAACTTCTCCCGTGAGCCGGCGCGCCGTAATGAGTTTATTATCGGCGTCTCCTACGATGCCGATATCGATAAGGTGAAACAACTGCTGACCGCGATTATTGAATCCGATGACCGCATTCTGCGCGATCGCGAAATGACCGTTCGCCTTAACGAACTGGGCGCCTCTTCGGTGAACTTCGTGGTTCGCGTATGGAGCAAAAGCAGCGACCTGCAAAACGTCTACTGGGACGTGCTGGAGCGCATTAAGCGTGATTTCGACGCCAACGGCATCAGCTTCCCGTATCCGCAGATGGACGTACACATGGTGAATCAGCAGGAAAAAGCGCAGTAATTTCTACCTGCAATGACACAAGACCGGCACCGCCGGTCTTTTTTTGTCTGTGGGTATTAGCTTTGCTTATTAATGATTAAAATTATCAATTTCCGCTAATGTTGGCGGCGCGCTATATTCTCCGGCATTAACGATGAAACCGGAAAATTAAACGATGCTATCTTATTACTTTCAAGGACTTGCGCTGGGAGCGGCGATGATCCTGCCGCTCGGGCCGCAAAACGCTTTCGTGATGAATCAGGGGATCCGCCGCCAGTATCATTTAATGATTGCGCTGTTGTGCGCGCTTAGCGATCTGGCGTTGATCTGCGCCGGTATTTTCGGCGGTAGCGCGCTGCTGATGCAGTCGCCGTGGCTGCTGGCGCTGGTCACCTGGGGCGGCGTCGCCTTCTTGTTATGGTACGGCTTCGGCGCGCTGAAGACGGCGATGAGCAATAATCTCGAGCTGGCCAGCGCCGAGGTGATGAAACAGGGACGCTGGAAAATCATCGTCACCATGCTGGCGGTGACCTGGCTTAACCCTCATGTGTATCTCGATACTTTCGTGGTGCTGGGCAGTCTTGGCGGCCAGCTGGCGGTCGAGCCCAAACGCTGGTTCGCACTGGGGACGATTAGCGCGTCATTCTTATGGTTCTTCGGCCTGGCGCTGCTGGCCGCGTGGCTGGCGCCGCGTTTACGTACCGCGCGGGCGCAGCGAATCATCAACGTGCTTGTCGGGCTGGTGATGTGGTTTATCGCCCTGCAGTTGGCAAAAGATGGCCTGCAACATATACAGATGCTCATCAACCAGGCTTAGTCCGATGGACTTTCCGCGCGTAAGCGCTAAGCTAGCTGGCATGCGTCCTTAAAATGGGCGACCTAAGCAAGATGGAGAAGCGACAGTGAAGTTAAAAGTCTTAGCCCTGGCGGCAGCACTCGGATTCAGCACTATGGCGGCGCAGGCAAGTGAATTGCCGGATGGCCCGCACATTGTGACTTCAGGCACAGCAAGCGTTGCAGCGGTTCCGGATATCGCCACTCTGGCGATTGAAGTTAACGTCGCGGCAAAAGATGCGGCATCGGCAAAAAAACAGGCTGACGATCGCGTTGCGCAATATCTCTCTTTCCTCGAAAAGAGCGGCATTGCCAAAAAGGATATCAGCTCGGCGAACCTGCGTACCCAACCTGATTACGACTATCAGAACGGCAAAAGCATCCTCAAGGGCTATCGCGCGGTGCGTACCGTCGAAGTTACCCTGCGTCAGCTCGATAAGCTGAATGGCCTGCTGGACGGCGCGCTGAAAGCGGGGCTGAACGAAATTCGTTCCGTATCGCTGGGCGTTGCGCAACCTGATGCCTATAAAGATAAAGCGCGTAAAGCGGCTATCGATGATGCGGTACATCAGGCGCAGGAACTGGCTGCTGGCTTCCACAGCAAGCTGGGTCCGGTCTATAGCGTGCGTTACCATGTTTCCAACTATCAGCCGAGCCCGATGGTTCGCATGATGAAGGCAGCTGACGCCGCGCCGGTCTCCGCGCAGGAAACCTACGAGCAGGCGACCATCCAGTTTGATGATCAGGTTGACGTGGTCTTTGAACTGCAGCCAGCACAGGCCGCCGCGCCTGCCGCGCCGGCGAAACCAGCTGAAGCGCCGAAACCGGCTCAGTAAGCCGCAGCGACAAAAAAGCCACTTCAGTGAAGTGGCTTTTTTTATGCCCGCCGTTTAATCCTGGCGCAACACCTTGTGGCCGTAATCAATAAGCGCATCGGTCACCCTGCGCATCATGCGGCTTTCTGGCGCAAAACGGTGCCAGTAAAGCATCCGGCGCTGGAACAGCCCCGGCGTCAGGTCGATAAGCTCGCCGCTCTTCAGCTCTTTCTCGATCTGTAGATGCGGGATCATACAGCAGGTGGTGCCCTGGCGCGCCAGCTGCACGAAGGCCTCCGACGAGTTGACGATATGGCAGGGCACGCTGCCCGGCGGCAGGTCGAAGTTTTGCTGCAGGAACGCCTGGTGCATATCGTCGAGATGATCGAAGGCGACCACCGGCGCTTTCAGCAGCGCAGAACGCGTTACCCCGTTAGGGAAATAGCGTTGCGCAAATTCCTTCGAGGCGACGAACAGGTAATCGAGCGCGCCGAGTTGATCGACCAGGCAGCTTGGCAGCGCCTGCGGCTGAATACTCACCGCGCCGACCACTTCCCCACGGCGCAAGCGCTCCTGGGTGCGGGTTTCATCTTCAACCTGCAGATTGAGGCGGATAGGGGAGTCGGATAACACGTTGGCCAGCGCCGGCAGCAGCCAGGTCGCCAGACTGTCGGCGTTGACCGCCAACGACAGCAGCAGCGGCGTGGAGCCGGTCTGCTCATCGCCAAGCCACTCTTCTTCCAGCAGCTCAACCTGGCGCAGCAGAGCCAACAGTTTTTGCCCCTGCTCGGTCGGGCGCGGCGGTACGGTACGCACCAGCAGCGGTTGGCCAAACATGTTTTCCAGCTGTTTGATACGCTGTGAGACGGCGGACTGTGTAATGCATAGCTTCTGCGCGGCGCGCTCAAACCCACGTTCCCTAATCACCGCATCCAGCGCTTGTAATGTTCTGTAGTCCGGTCGTTTCATTATTCTGGCGTACCCCCATAACTTTTCGTTAACCCGCACTATGACATAAATTTGTTTTTGATAAAGACGAAAATGGTCTGCTCAGATGTGTGATCGCCATCGCAGGGACATTTCATCCGCCGATGTTCTATAATGCGCGGTAAGTATTCACATCTCGGACGATAATCATGACGCAGGATGAACTGAAAAAAGCAGTCGGCTGGGCAGCGCTGCAATATGTACAACCGGGCACCATTGTCGGTGTCGGCACCGGCTCCACGGCGGCGCATTTTATTGATGCGCTGGGGACCATGAAAGGGCAGATCGAAGGCGCGGTCTCCAGCTCCGACGCCTCCACCGAGAAGCTGAAAAGCCTCGGTATCCCGGTATTCGACCTTAACTCCGTTGACCGCCTCGGCATCTACGTTGACGGCGCGGATGAAATTAACGGCCACATGCAGATGATCAAAGGCGGCGGCGCGGCGCTGACCCGCGAAAAGATCATCGCCTCGGTTGCCGATAAGTTTATCTGTATCGCCGACGCCTCTAAGCAGGTTGATATCCTCGGCAACTTCCCGCTGCCGGTGGAAGTGATCCCGATGGCGCGCAGCGCCGTCGCGCGTCAGCTGGTGAAGCTGGGCGGCCGCCCGGAATATCGTCAGGGCGTGGTGACGGATAACGGCAACGTGATCCTCGATGTACATGGCCTGGAAATCCTGGACGCTATCGCGCTGGAAAACGCCATTAACGGTATCCCGGGCGTGGTGACCGTCGGCTTGTTCGCCAACCGCGGTGCCGACGTGGCGCTGATCGGTACCGCCGACGGCGTGAAGACCATCGTCAACAAATAAGACGATCGGGGGGAAGTTTCGCGCTTCCCCCTAAATTTTTTTCTATGGCCTTAATTTGGTGACTTGTGTCACATTTACGTAACCTTTCTGAGTAACAATCTGCCATCTATTCTCTTTCTGGTGTTTTGTCCTGTCTTTTGCTTCAACGTGATATTTCTTCAGGTCGGCGAGGCAAACGTTCATATTGCCGCGATAGTTTTTTTTGATATGTTGCTGGAAGAGTTTTTGTTCAGCACGACATCAGTACCAATAAAAACAGGACGGGGAAATGGCTAAGGTATCACTGGAAAAAGACAAGATTAAATTTCTGCTCGTTGAAGGCGTGCATCAGAAAGCAATCGATAACCTTCGTGCGGCAGGTTACACCAACATCGAATTTCACAAAGGCGCGCTCGATACTGAAGAGCTGAAAGCGTCGATCCGTGATGCCCATTTTATCGGCCTGCGTTCCCGTACTCATCTGACTGAAGAGATCTTCGCCGCGGCGGAAAAACTGGTGGCGGTGGGCTGCTTCTGTATCGGCACCAATCAGGTCGATCTGGAGGCCGCCGCGAAGCGCGGTATCCCGGTATTTAACGCCCCGTTCTCGAACACCCGTTCGGTGGCTGAGCTGGTCATCGGCGAGCTGCTGCTGATGCTGCGCGGCGTGCCGGAAGCTAACGCCAAGGCGCATCGCGGCGTGTGGAATAAGCAGGCGGTAGGCAGCTTTGAAGCGCGCGGCAAAAAACTGGGGATTATCGGTTACGGCCATATCGGCACCCAGCTCGGCATTCTGGCGGAATCGCTGGGGATGCACGTCTATTTTTATGATATCGAAAACAAACTGCCGCTGGGCAACGCCACGCAGGTTCAGCATCTCTCCGACCTGCTGAACATGAGCGATGTCGTTAGTCTGCACGTGCCGGAAAACGCCTCCACCAAAAACATGATGGGGCCGGAAGAGCTGGCGCTGATGAAACCGGGCGCGCTGCTGATCAACGCCTCTCGCGGCACGGTGGTCGATATCCCGGCGCTGTGCGATGCGCTGTCGCGTAAACACCTGGCCGGCGCGGCCATCGACGTCTTCCCGACGGAGCCGGCGACCAACAGCGATCCGTTTAACTCTCCGCTATGTGAATTCGATAACGTGATTCTGACGCCGCATATCGGCGGTTCAACTCAGGAAGCGCAGGAAAACATTGGTCTGGAAGTGGCAGGCAAGCTGGCGAAGTATTCCGATAACGGTTCTACGCTGTCGGCGGTGAACTTCCCGGAGGTTTCTCTGCCGCTGCACGGCGGTCGCCGTCTGCTGCATATTCATGAAAACCGCCCGGGCATCCTGACGGCGCTTAACCAGATTTTCGCCGCGCAGAACATCAACATCGCCGCCCAGTATCTGCAAACGACTCCGCAGATGGGCTATGTGGTAATTGATATCGAAGCCGATGGCGACGTCGCGCAGCAGGCGCTGCTGGCGATGAAAGCGATCCCGGGCACCATCCGCGCCCGTCTGCTGTACTAATTTGTTGTTGCCTCACGGGCAGGTCGCATACCTGCCCGTATTTTTTTTAACGCCTTCCGGGCGCAATTCTCGAATCCGCATCACTTTCTACCAGCGCCAGGTTTTACCTGGCGTAATCACCGCCGGCAGCGGTATATCCCACTGTTCGCTCGGCAGCGTATCCACCTGCTGGCAGTCGTGAGCGTAGCCTACCGGCTGCAGGCGATACTGCCGCCAGTTCTGTAAAGTACGATCGTAGAAACCACCGCCCATCCCCAGGCGTTGACCGCTGGCATCGAAGGCGACCAGCGGGGTAATCAGCACATCGAGTTCGGCCAGCGGCAGGACATCGCGCACGTCGAGCCTGGGTTCGTAAATCTTCAGGCGATTAAAAATCAGCTGGCTTTGCGGATGGTAATGTAAAAACAGCAGATTGCCGGGGCTAAACGGATGCAGTACCGGCAGATAAACCCGCTTGCCCGCCCGCCACAATTGCTCGATCAGCGGTTGGGTATCCAGCTCGCCGTCGAAGGAGAGGAACAGCGCCACGGTATGAGCGAGAACGACGGGCGGATACGCCATCATTCGCTCAGCGGCCTGCAGGGCGAAGCGCTGCTGCTGTTCGGCGCTAAGCGCGCGTCTACGCTCGCGGATCTGCTGGCGAATTTGCTGTCTGGAGAGCGGGATATCGGGCTGTATAGTCATGCTGGTCTCATTACGAGCAGGCGAAACGATACGGGAAAGTGTAATAAAGGGCGGCACAGGCCGAAAACAACGTTGAGGGGAAAATGCGAACTTAAGAAGGGAATCTCCGAGATGCCGCCGCAGGCTGTAACCCTTGAACCCTTGGTTCAAGGTGAATGCGTCGTCACAGTTTTAAGGCTTCTCGGGCGAACCGAGCATGCTCACCAACCGTGGAGCGCCACATTCTTGTGGTATGAAATATCGGCTCAGGGGACTGGCCCGCTTGCAAACATCTCAGAGAAATTTTGTTCTTGCGATTACTCTAACACAGTTAACGACAAAGTGTTATTCAAACTTCGACCCCGGTCTTTCGCTTATGCGACCTTGCTCAAGCAATGCCTGTTCGATGGTCTGCTGAAGCATGCGAATGCGCTGTTCCATACTGGAGGCGTAGTCGCGGGTCTTCGCTTTTTCCTGAGTCAACTCATAGCTGATGTTCAACGCGGCGATGAAGACCAGCTGCTCAGTATTTGTGACTCTAGTGCGTTCTTTTAAATCTTGCAACCGCTGATTAAGGTCTTCAGCTGCCTGATTCAGGGCATCCCTTTGTTCAGGCGGGCAATTCACTCGCAGTGAACGGCCAAAAATTTGGAGATCTACGGGTTGTGCAGACATGCCACCTTCCTGCTGATTGACTGCGCTGCCTTCACGTCCGAGCCCGGCTCTGCGAAGGGGCGACACTATAGCTACCCTGGTGTGGGGATACAAGCCCTTTTCTGGTTCACCAGGGTCCAAAGTGGTAGCATATCATGAATATTCCTCCCAACGATGACGAATGCGCATGTCTATACAGAACGAAATGCCTGGTTACAACGATGTAGACCAGTTACTGAACCAACAAGGGGTGGGATTAACCCCGGCCGAAATGCACGGTTTGATAAGCGGCATCCTTTGCGGCGGCAACACCGACAGCAGCTGGCAGCCGCTGGTGCATGACCTGACCAACGAAGGCCTTGCCTTTGGTCATGAACTGGCCCAGGCGCTGCGTAGCATGCATTCCGCCACCAGCGATTCGCTGGAAGATGATGGTTTCCTGTTCCAGCTGTATATGCCGGAAGGCGACAACGTCAGCGTTTTCGACCGCGCCGACGCGCTGGCGGGTTGGGTAAACCATTTCCTGCTCGGCCTTGGCGTGACCCAGCCGAAGCTGGATAAAGTTAAGGATGAGACCGGCGAAGCCATCGATGATCTGCGTAACATTGCGCAACTCGGCTACGACGAAGATGAAGACCAGGAAGAGCTGGAAATGTCTCTCGAAGAGATTATTGAGTACGTACGCGTCGCCGCGTTACTGTGCCACGATACCTTCGCGCGCCAGCAGCCAACCGCACCGGAAGTACGCAAGCCAACGTTACACTAAATAAAAACGACATTCAGGGGGCGTCATGACACAGCAGGAGTTTCTTTCTCGTCGCCAGGCATTATTGGCGCAGATGCAGCCGGGCAGCGCGGCGCTGATTTTTGCCGCGCCGGAAGCGGTACGCAGCGCAGATTCGGAATATCCCTACCGGCAGAACAGCGATTTTTGGTACTTCACCGGCTTCAACGAACCGGAAGCGCTGCTGGTGCTGATCAAAAGCGATGAAACGCACAATCATAGCGTGCTGTTTAACCGCGTTCGCGATCTGACGGCGGAAATCTGGTTTGGCCGCCGTCTGGGCCAGGATGCCGCGCCGGGTAAACTCGGCGTCGATCGCGCGCTGGCGTTTAGCGAAATCAACCAGCAGCTGTATCAACTGCTCAACGGCCTGGACGCTATCTATTTTGCCCAGGGCGAATATGCCTATGCCGATGAAATTGTGTTTAACGCCCTCGAAAAACTGCGTAAAGGTTCACGTCAGAACCTGCAGGCGCCGAACTCCGTCATCGACTGGCGGCCTGTGGTGCATGAAATGCGCCTGTTCAAATCCGCGGAAGAGCTGGAAGTGATGCGCCGCGCCGGTGAAATTTCCGCCCTTGCCCATACCCGGGCGATGGAAAAATGCCGCCCGGGCATGTTCGAATATCAGCTGGAAGGCGAAATTCTCCACGAATTCAACCGCCACGGCGCGCGTTTCCCGTCTTATAACACCATCGTTGGCGGCGGCGAAAACGCCTGCATCCTGCACTACACCGAAAACGAATCCGAACTGCGTGATGGCGATTTAGTGCTGATTGACGCCGGCTGTGAATACCGCGGCTATGCGGGCGATATCACCCGCACCTTCCCGGTTAACGGTAAATTCACTAAACCGCAGCGTGAAATCTACGACATCGTGCTGGAATCGCTGGAAACCGCGCTGGAGCTGTATCGTCCGGGTACCTCCATTTATGAGGTTAATCAGGAAGTGGTGCGCATTATGATTACCGGCCTGGTGCGGCTGGGGATCCTGAAAGGCGAGATTGACGAGCTTATCGCCAACAACGCCCACCGTCCTTACTTCATGCATGGCCTGAGCCACTGGTTGGGTCTGGATGTGCACGATGTCGGCAATTACGATACCGACCGTTCGCGCGTGCTGGAACCGGGAATGGTGTTGACCGTCGAGCCGGGGCTGTATATCGCCACCGACGCCGACGTACCGGCCCAATATCGCGGCATCGGCATTCGTATTGAAGATGACATCGTGATTACCGAAGATGGCAACGAAAATCTCACCGCCAGCGTGGTGAAGAAGGCGGATGAGATCGAGGCGCTGATGGCGGCGGCGCGCCAGTCATGAGCGTGCTGATTGTCGGCGGCGGGATGACCGGCGCGACGCTCGCGCTGGCCATCTCCCGTTTGACCGGCGGTGCGCTGCCGGTTCATCTGATTGAAGCGCAGGATCCGGCGTCGTCACGCCACCCAGGTTTTGACGATCGGGCGATCGCCCTGGCTGCGGGCACCTGCCAGCAGCTGGCGCGCATCGGTATCTGGCAGAACCTTGCTAAACGAGCGACGCCTATCCAGCGGGTACACGTCAGCGACCGCGGCCATGCCGGGTTTGTAAACCTGGCGGCGGCCGATTACGGCCTGTCGGCGCTGGGGCAGGTGGTTGAACTCCACGATGTCGGCCAGCGGCTGTTTAGCCTGCTGCGCGAGGCGCCGGGCGTCACCCTGCACTGTCCGGCGAAAGTGGAAGCGGTCAACCGCAGCCAGGATAGCGTCAGCCTCACCCTTGATAGCGGCGAAACGATCAACGGTAAGCTGCTGGTGGCGGCAGATGGTTCGCGTTCGTCGCTGGGCGCCCGCTGCGGCATTAGCTGGCAGCAGCAGCCCTATGAGCAACTGGCGATTATCGCCAACGTTAGCACCGCGTTGCCGCACGAAGGCCGCGCCTTCGAGCGCTTTACCGAGCACGGTCCGCTGGCGATGCTGCCGATGTCGCAAGGGCGCTGTTCGCTGGTGTGGTGCCATCCGCAGTCGCGGCGCGACGAGGTGCTGAGCTGGTCTGACGAACGTTTTTGCCAACAATTACAGCAGGCGTTCGGCTGGCGGCTTGGGCGCATTACCCATGCCGGTAAGCGTAGTGTTTATCCGCTGGCGTTAACCACCGCTATCCGTTCGGTGTCGCACCGTCTGGCGCTGGTCGGCAACGCGGCGCAGACATTACACCCGATCGCCGGGCAGGGCTTTAATCTCGGTCTGCGCGACGTGATGAGCCTGGCTGAAATGCTTGCCGACGCCCATGCGCTCGGCGAGGATGTGGGCAATTATTCTCTGCTGTGCCGCTACCAGGCGCGGCGAGCGGATGATAAAGCCGCCACCATCGGCGTGACCGATGGGCTGGTGCATCTCTTTGCCAACCGTTGGGCGCCGCTGGTGGCGGGGCGCAACGTCGGTCTGATGGCGATGGAATTATTTACCCCGGCGCGCGATGCGCTGGCGCAGCGTACCCTCGGTTGGGTTCCCCGTTAAGGAGTAGAACGTGCAAAGTGTTGATGTTGCCATTGTTGGCGGCGGAATGGTGGGACTGGCGGTAGCCTGTGGTTTACAGGGCAGCGGCCTGCGCGTCGCGGTGCTGGAACAAGCGGCGCCGCAGCCTCTTGACGCCGATGCGCCGCCGGCGCTGCGCGTTTCGGCTATTAATGCCGCCAGCGAAAAGTTACTGGATAAGCTGGGCGTCTGGAGCGAAATCATCGCCCAGCGCGCCAGCTGCTATCACGGCATGGAAGTGTGGGACAAAGATAGCTTTGGCCGCATTAGCTTCGATGACCAGAGCATGGGCTTTAGCCATCTGGGCCATATTATTGAAAATGCCGTGGTGCATCACGCGCTGTGGCAGAAGGCGCAGCGCTGTGCTGACGTTACCCTGCTGGCGCCTGCGCAACTGCAGCAGGTAGCGTGGGGCGAAAACGAAGCCTTTCTGAGCCTGCAGGACGGCAGCATGCTGACCGCGCGGCTGGTGGTCGGCGCCGATGGCGCCAATTCGTGGCTGCGTAATAAAGCGGATATTCCGCTGACCTTCTGGGACTATCGCCATCATGCGCTGGTGGCGACGATACGAACCACCGAGCCGCATCAGGCCGTGGCGCGTCAGGCGTTCCACGGTGAAGGCATTCTAGCCTTCCTGCCGCTTAGCGATCCGCATCTGTGCTCGATCGTCTGGTCGCTGTCGCCGGAGGAGGCGCAGCGAATGCAGCAGGCCGATGCAGCCGCGTTTAACCAGGCGCTGAACATCGCTTTTGATAATCGCCTTGGCCTTTGCCAGCTTGAAAGCGAACGGCAGGTTTTCCCGCTGACCGGACGCTACGCGCGTCAGTTCGCCGCCCATCGTCTGGCGCTGGTTGGCGATGCCGCCCACACTATTCATCCGCTGGCCGGGCAGGGGGTGAATCTTGGCTTTATGGACGCCGCCGAGCTTATCGACGAGCTGAAGCGCCTGCACGCGCAGGGTAAAGATATCGGTCAGCATTTGTACCTGCGCCGCTATGAGCGCAGCCGCAAGCACAGTACCGCGCTGATGCTGGCGGGTATGCAGGGGTTCCGCGAAATGTTTTCCGGCAGCCATCCGGCGAAGAAACTCCTGCGCGATATGGGGCTCAAACTGGCCGATTCGCTGCCTGGCGTAAAACCACAGTTGATTCGCCAGGCGATGGGCCTCAACGATCTCCCCGCCTGGTTACGTTAACCCCGTCACACTTCTTTTACCCGGCCTGCGTGCCGGGTTTTCTCTCTCATTTGAAATATTCTAATTTCACCTCTTTTTTCGCATTAGTTTTATTAATGCGCTCTTTTTTTTGTTAAAGAAATTAGGCCCGTAAAATCGCATAAAACACCATCATCACCTGACTGGTTGGCTCATTATGTTAATTTTATGTGGCGTAAATCGCTTTTTTCCAGTCAATAACTCTGTAGGCTTTTCGGCGCGCTTTGGTCATAAGCTAATGTGATGTCCTGATTTACCTTATGGTTTAGCACCGGGTTCGGTGGTAAGTTCAGGCAAAAGAGAACGTTTGCGTCGGTGTCCGTAAGCGGTGCCGTCGCCGGATTTCGTGGCGCAAAATCGCCGACAATATCGTGGCTGGTTCCGTTTTATTCGATGAGGAAAAGATGGCTCAACAGACTCCGTTGTATGAACAACACACGCTGTGCGGCGCTCGCATGGTGGATTTCCATGGCTGGATGATGCCGCTGCATTACGGGTCCCAGATTGATGAGCACCACGCGGTGCGCGGCGATGCAGGGATGTTCGATGTGTCGCATATGACCATCGTCGATTTCCACGGCAGCCGGATCAGAGAGTTCTTGCGCTATTTGCTGGCAAACGATGTGGCGAAGCTTACCACCCCAGGCAAAGCACTCTACACCGGCATGCTAACCGCTTCCGCCGGCGTCATCGATGACCTGATTGTTTATTTCCTTTCTGAAGATTATTTCCGCCTCGTTGTTAACTCCGCCACTCGTGAAAAAGACCTCGCCTGGATTTCCGAACAAGCCGAACCTTACGGTCTTGAAATCACCGTTCGCGACGATCTGTCGCTGATCGCGGTGCAGGGTCCGCAGGCGAAAGCGAAGGCGGCGACGCTGTTCACCGACGCTCAGCGCCAGGCAGTGGAAGGCATGAAGCCGTTCTTCGGCGTACAGGCCGGCGACCTGTTTATCGCCACCACCGGTTATACCGGCGAAGCGGGTTATGAAATCGCTATGCCGAACGAGCAGGCTGCTGATTTCTGGCGCGGTCTGCTGGATGCCGGCGTTAAGCCTTGCGGTCTTGGCGCGCGCGACACCCTGCGCCTGGAAGCCGGGATGAACCTGTACGGCCAGGAGATGGACGAAGGCGTCTCGCCGCTGGCGGCGAACATGGGCTGGACTATCGCCTGGGAGCCCGCCGATCGTAACTTCATCGGCCGCGAAGCGCTGGAAATGCAGCGCGAAAAAGGCACCGAGCAGTTGGTGGGCCTGGTGATGACCGAGAAAGGTGTCCTGCGCGGCGGCCTGCCGGTACGTTTTACCGATAGCGACGGTAATCAAAAAGAAGGCATTATCACCAGCGGCACCTTCTCGCCGACGCTGGGCTACAGCATCGCGCTGGCTCGCGTACCGGCCGGGATTGGCGACACCGCGGTGGTGCAGATTCGTAACCGTGAAATGCCGGTAAAAGTGACTAAACCTGGTTTTGTACGCAATGGCAAAGCCATTGTGTGATTTCCCTTTTTTGGAGATGAATTGATGAGCAACGTACCAGCAGAACTGAAATACAGCAAAGAACACGAGTGGCTGCGTAAAGAAGCGGACGGCACCTATACCGTCGGGATCACCGAGCACGCGCAGGAGCTGCTTGGCGACATGGTTTTCGTTGACCTGCCGGAAGTGGGCGCCACCGTTGAAGCGGGCGCCGATTGCGCCGTTGCCGAATCCGTGAAAGCGGCTTCCGATATCTACGCGCCGATTAGCGGTGAAATCGTTGCCGTCAACGAAGAGCTGAACGACTCTCCGGAACTGGTCAACAGCGACCCGTATAGCGACGGTTGGATCTTCAAAATCAAAGCCAGCGACGAAGCGCAGGTTGCCGCGCTGCTGGATGCGGCCGCCTATGAAGCTCTGTTAGAAGACGAATAAATGTGTGCCGGATGGCGCTGCGCTTATCCGGCCTACGAACTTTGTAGGCCCGGTAAGCGCTAGCGCCACCGGGCAATTCAGGTAAGTAGAGACAATCACGATTCACCGCACGTTTCAGGAACCATCGCTCATGACTCAGACTTTAAGTCAGCTTGAAAACCGCGACGCCTTTATTGAACGTCACATTGGCTCGGACGCTCAGCAGCAGCAAGAGATGCTGAAGACCGTCGGCGCGGATTCGCTTAACGCCCTGATTGGCCAGATTGTGCCGCAGGATATCCAGCTGGCGACCCCACCACAGGTGGGCGACGCGACTACCGAATTCGCCGCGCTGGCGGAGCTGAAGGCGATCGCCGGTCGCAACAAGCGCTTCAAGTCTTACATCGGCATGGGCTACACCGCCGTGCAACTGCCGCCGGTCATTCAGCGCAACATGCTGGAAAACCCGGGCTGGTACACCGCCTATACCCCTTACCAACCGGAAGTATCCCAGGGCCGTCTGGAATCGCTGCTCAACTTCCAGCAGGTCACTCTGGATCTGACCGGGTTGGATATCGCTTCCGCTTCGCTGCTTGATGAAGCCACCGCCGCCGCCGAAGCGATGGCGATGGCCAAACGCGTGAGCAAACTGAAGAACGCCAACCGCTTCTTCGTTGCCGCTGACGTTCATCCACAAACCCTGGATGTGGTTCGCACCCGTGCGGAAACCTTTGGCTTCGACGTGATTGTCGATGACGCCGACAAAGTGCTAGATCACCAGGATGTTTTTGGCGTGCTGCTGCAGCAGGTTGGCACCACCGGTGAAATCCACGATTACAGTAAACTGATCGCCGAGCTGAAAGCGCGCAAAGTGATTGTCAGCGTCGCCGCCGACTTTATGGCGCTGGTGCTGCTGACGGCGCCGGGCAAGCAGGGCGCCGATATTGTCTTCGGTTCCGCTCAACGTTTCGGCGTGCCGATGGGCTATGGCGGCCCGCACGCGGCCTTCTTCGCGGCGAAAGATGAATTCAAACGCTCCATGCCGGGCCGTATTATCGGCGTATCGAAAGATGCGGCGGGTAATACCGCGCTGCGCATGGCGATGCAGACTCGCGAGCAGCATATCCGCCGCGAGAAAGCGAACTCCAACATTTGTACCTCGCAGGTTCTGCTGGCCAACATCGCCAGCCTGTACGCGGTATTCCACGGCCCGGCGGGCCTGAAACGTATCGCTGGCCGCATTCATCGCCTGACCGACATTCTGGCCGACGGCCTGCAGAAGAAAGGGCTGAAGTTGCGCCATGCGCACTACTTCGACACCCTTTGCGTCGAAGTGGCGGATAAAGCCGCGGTGCTGGCGCGTGCCGAAGCGCTGCAGATTAACCTGCGTAGCGATATTCACGGCGCGGTTGGCATTACGCTCGATGAAGCGACCACCCGCGAAGATGTGCTGAACCTGTTCCGCGCCATCGTTGGCGACGATCACGGTCTGGATATCGATACCCTGGATAAAGACGTGGCGCTGGATAGCCGTTCGATCCCGGCGGCGATGCTGCGCGACGATGCGATCCTCACCCATCCGGTGTTTAACCGCTACCATAGCGAAACCGAGATGATGCGCTATATGCACGCGCTGGAGCGTAAAGATCTGGCGCTGAACCAGGCGATGATCCCGCTGGGCTCCTGCACCATGAAACTGAACGCCGCAGCGGAGATGATCCCGATCACCTGGCCGGAATTTGCCGAGCTGCACCCGTTCTGCCCGGTCGAGCAGGCGGAAGGTTATCATCAGATGATCGCCCAGCTTTCAGACTGGCTGGTGAAACTAACCGGCTATGACGCCGTCTGTATGCAGCCGAACTCCGGCGCGCAGGGCGAGTATGCTGGCCTGCTGGCGATTCGCCACTATCACGAAAGCCGCAACGAAGGCCATCGCGATATCTGCCTGATCCCAAGCTCCGCGCACGGCACCAACCCGGCTTCCGCGCAGATGGCGGGTATGCAGGTGGTGGTGGTTGCCTGCGACAAAAACGGCAACATCGATCTTGCCGATCTGCGTGAAAAAGCAGAGCAGGCGGGGGCGAATCTTTCCTGCATCATGGTCACCTACCCGTCGACCCACGGCGTGTATGAAGAGACCATCCGTGAAGTGTGCGAGATAGTGCATCAATTCGGCGGCCAGGTTTATCTCGATGGCGCCAACATGAACGCCCAGGTCGGGATCACTTCTCCGGGCTTTATCGGCGCTGACGTTTCGCACCTCAACCTGCATAAAACCTTCTGCATTCCGCACGGCGGCGGCGGTCCGGGTATGGGCCCTATCGGCGTGAAAGCGCACCTGGCGCCGTTTGTACCGGGCCACAGCGTGGTACAAATTGAAGGCATGCTGACCCGCCAGGGCGCGGTTTCCGCCGCGCCGTTCGGCAGCGCTTCCATTCTGCCGATCAGCTGGATGTATATCCGCATGATGGGCGCGGAAGGGCTGAAACAGGCGAGCCAGAACGCGATTCTCAACGCCAACTACATCGCTACCCGGCTGAAAGATGCTTACCCGGTGCTCTATACCGGTCGCGATGGTCGCGTGGCGCACGAATGTATTCTTGATATTCGTCCGCTGAAAGAAGAGACCGGCATTAGCGAGCTGGATATTGCTAAACGCCTGATCGACTTTGGTTTCCATGCGCCGACCATGTCCTTCCCGGTCGCCGGGACGCTGATGGTTGAGCCGACGGAATCGGAAAGCAAGGTAGAGCTGGACCGCTTTATTGACGCCCTGCTGGCGATTCGCGCGGAAATCGATCGCGTGAAAGCCGGTGAATGGCCGCTGGAAGATAACCCGCTGGTGAACGCGCCGCACACCCAGGGCGAGCTGGTGAGCGAGTGGAACCATCCGTACAGCCGCGAGCTGGCGGTATTCCCGGCTGGGTTGCACAACAAGTACTGGCCAACGGTGAAACGCCTGGATGACGTGTATGGCGATCGTAACCTGTTCTGCTCCTGTGTGCCGATGAGCGAATACCAGTAAGTGGCGAATTAGCTAAACTTTTAAAGGCGCTGCGGCGCCTTTATTTTTTTGGAGAGAAGGTATGGCGATAGCTCTGATTAGCGGCGCGAGCCGCGGCATAGGCCGGGCGACGGCGCTGCTGTTGGCGCAGGAAGGGTATACCGTCGCGGTCAATTACCATCACAACATTAAAGCCGCAACCGAAGTGGTCAATACCATTGTTGAATCTGGCGGCAAAGCCACGGCGCTGCGGGCGGATATCAGCGATGAAGCGCAGGTGATGGCGATGTTTGAGGCGATTGACCGTATGGGCGAACCGCTGATGGCGTTGGTCAACAACGCCGGGATCCTGTTTACCCAATGTACGGTGGAGAGCCTGAGCGCCGAGCGTATTAACCGCGTGCTGGCCACCAACGTCACCGGCTACTTCCTCTGCTGTCGCGAGGCGGTAAAACGGATGTCGCATCGGCATGGCGGCAAGGGCGGGGCGATAGTTAACGTTTCGTCGGCGGCCTCGCGCCTTGGCGCGCCGGGAGAGTATGTTGACTATGCCGCGTCGAAAGGGGCGGTAGATACCCTGACCACCGGGCTGGCGCTGGAGGTGGCGGCGCAGGGGATTCGGGTAAACGGCGTGCGTCCGGGGCTGATTTATACCGAGATGCACGCCTCCGGCGGCGAACCGGGACGCGTGGATCGGGTAAAAAATTCGCTACCGATGCAGCGCGGCGGCCAGCCGGAAGAGGTCGCTCAGGCCATTGCCTGGCTGCTGAGCGACAAAGCGTCGTATGTGACGGGTAGCTTCCTCGAACTGGCGGGCGGGAAATAACCCCTAGATGTCTATTGCCCGGCGGCGCTGCGCTTGCCGGGGCTACGGGGTCAAGGCCGAACGGTAGGCCGGGTAAGGCGTAGCCGCCACCCGGCATAAAGACCGGTAAAGCGGCTGGTCTACCAGGAGGCCAGCCACAGCCTCAGGCGCATTCCCCAACTGCTGGTCCAGCCGGTGGTAACCGACTTCACCTCACCTTGAGAAATGACCACCAGCGTTGGCGTTACCTGGATATCCCACTGCCGCGCCAGCTGGCCGCTCGGATCATTTACCGTCGGCAGCGCCATTTTCTTCCTGGTCAGCCACTTCTCAAGCGTGGCGTTATCGCCGGAACGCAGGGCTACCGTCAGCACATTGCCGCCGTCGGCGGCAAGCGATGCCACCGACGGCGTGGTATAGCGACAGACTCCGCACCAGGTCGCCCAGACGTACAGCAGCAGCGGCTTTTGCTGACTCATAGCGTTCAGATCCAGCGTCCTGCCGTCGAGTGTCTGCAGCGATGTGGCGCTGAAGTTTTGCGGCAGCGCGGGCTGGCGAAAATAATCCACCGCCAGGCTCACCGCCGCGCCAATCAGCAGCCACACCGCCAGCTCGCGTAGCCAGCGTCTGATTTTACTGGCCACGGGCTTTCGCCAGCTGCTCTTTCACCAGCCCCTCCAGGTCTTCAGCAGGGATCGCGCCGGCCACCATCTGAGCGCCGATGATGGTCGCCGGGGTGCCCTGAATATTCAGCACCTGCGACAAAATCAGGTTCATTTTCAGCGAATCCATGGTCTTGTCATCGATATTCACGCTATCGGTGGCGGTTTTCTTCTGCACGGCGGCGATGCTGGCGTCATCGTGATAGCCTTTTTTCGCCATCAGCCGCTGATGCAGCGCCCAGAACTTATCGGGCTGCTGACGCCAGGTGGAGAGCGCGGCTTTAGCGGCATTCACCGAACTCTGCCCTTTAAACGGCAGCAGCTTAACGATGAGCTGAATATCCGGATTATCGTGGACGATTTTTTCCAGCATCGGATCAAACTGTTTGCAGTAAGGACAGTTGTAATCGGTAAACGAGACGATTGTGAGTTTTGGCTCTTTCGCGCCGGTACGCGGGCTGTTCGGATCGTTAAACAGCAGCTGGGCTAACTGGTCATTACCGTTCGATTGTGGTTCTTCCGCCGGTGCGGCGAAGCTGAAGGCCGATACGCACAGCAGTAATAAGGCGGTGATAGCTCTCATGTTATTTTCCTTTAGCGGCGGAGAGGGTGGCGAGAAGTTGTTCGCGGTCTAACAGCGCAGGCAGAATTTGTCCCTGCGGCAATCCCGGTCCGTAAATCTGGTTAAACGGCACCGCGGCGCTGCCGCGTGCGGTTAAAAACTGACTAATGTCAGCGGAGGGGCGGCTCCAGTCTCCGCGTAAGGCGATCACATCTGGCGCTGATAGCGCCTGCTGGACGTCATCCCGCAGCAGCACGTTGTATTTATTGGCTTTACAGGTCACGCACCAGTCGGCGGTGACATCAATAAATACCCGTTTATGCTCCGCAAGGGCGTTAGCGATAGCCTGCTCGCTGAGCGGCTGCCAGTTAACCCGGTCTCGGCGCGGGCCCTGGCCGTCCTGTTGTGCGACAAAGGCGACGGCGCCCGCCACCACGATGGCCAGAGCGCCCGCGCGCAGCGCCGTACGCCAGCGGTAGCGCCAGGCGGTGGCCAGGAGCAGGAAGATGGCCAGAATCACCAGCAGGGTAAGCACCGGCGTACGGCCGATGTGGATCGTCAGCAGGCTAACCAGCCATAGCGCTGAACCAAGCATCATTAGCCCCAACACCACGCGCAGATGATTCATCCAGCGGCCTGGACGTGGAAGTCGTTGCGCCAGACCCGGCCAGGCGACGATAAGCAGCCACGGCAGGCTCATACCGATCCCCATGGCGAAGAAAATCCCCCACAGCAGCGGCAGCGGCGCCACCAGCGCTACCGAAACGGCGGTACCGAGGAACGGCGCGGTACAAGGCGTCGCCAGCAGGGTGGCGAAGGCGCCCTGCCAGAAATGGCCCATTAAGCCGTTGCCGCCGCGGGTGGCGAGGAAGGTACTGGCGTTGGAGGAGAGACGGATTTCGAACAGCCCTAATAAACTGGCGCTGAACAGCACCATCACCAGCGCCATCGCGCCGATAAACCACGGGTTCTGGAACTGGATCCCCCAGCCGAGCGCCTGATTACCTAAACGTAGCGCGGTCATCATCAGCGCCAGCGCCAGGAAGGAGACGACGATTCCGCATACCGAGGCGAGGAACTGCCGCCGCACCGCGCCGCGTTCACGACGTTCGGTTTGCACCAATGAGCCGAGTTTCATCGCCAGCACCGGCAGCACGCAAGGCATGACGTTGAGGATAAGCCCGCCGGCCAGCGCCATCAGCAGCACCCAGCCTAACGCCAGCCCCGGCGCGGCACTGCCGGCGGTGATGGCGATATGGCTTTCCTGCGCCTGGCCGTTATCGGCCAGCACCAGCGACAGCGTTTTGCCGCTCAGATCCGGCGCCGCTTCGCCCCAGCTATCGGTGACCGGTACGGTGGCAGTCAACGTATCGCCGTGGCTGGTAAAGCTCGGCTTGCCGAAATCGACATCCTCCATGCTGTCGATAAACAGCGCTGGCTGCTGCCAGCCGGCATCGCGGCGGGCGGTTACCGTCAGCTTTCCGCTGACGTAGCTGGCGCTAAGCGCCGAGGTGAGACCGTCGCGCAGGGGCAGCGTGCCCATCGCGCGGGTGAAATCGTAATTAAATTGCTCCCCCGCCGGAGCCGTCATATCCAGCGAAAAGGGGTAGTCAGTGAGAATGCAGACATTGCTGCAGGTAGAGAGCGTCAGTACGCCGCTTAGCGTCGGCGGTATTTTCCCGCGCAGGGTCATCGGGAAGCTGACGTCGCCGTGATACCCCTGAGTGGAAATGCCCGCGACGTCAAAGCGTTGCGGCGTCGGCCAGCGCCAGTTAACCTCCAGCGGCGTGTGCCAGGCGATAGCTGGCGCGATGCCGCCTTCGCCCGGCGAACGCCAGTAGGTTTTCCAGCCCTTTTCCAGCGCTACGTCTAAAAGCAGGCGGGTGTCGCCATTGCTTTCGCTTTGCGCCCGCAGGCGCACGCTGGCGTGTTGATTGTCGGCGGCGCGCAGCCAGCCGCTATCGGCGGCCTGGCTGACGGGCAGCCATAGCCAAAGCAGGCAGACCAGCAGTCGCCTGAATACCATAAACATAAATTTTCTCCGTAAGTAATAAATTAACCTGAGCTGTCAGGAGAATTAATCACTCACGGAAGACGCATAATCGTAGATGCACCCGCAATCGGGGAGGAGAAATGACGCGGGGAGGCCAGATTCGCTCGATGCGCGGCGGGATGGCCGCCAGCACCGCCAGCAGCAGGGCGATCGCTAATAGCGCCCCTTCAAACAGCATCGGCGGAACGGCCATCAGCGACTTGGCGCTGAGTTCGCAGGGGGAGACCGGCGCCTCGGCATTATCCGGGCCCGGTTGGGCGGATTGGCTGGCGGCCGTGACGTTCATCACCAACGCATGCATCCCCGCCATTCTCTGGGCGGTGCAGATCAGCACCACCAGGCAGGCAAGAAGTACAAGAAGAATGGCTTTGCGTTGTCGCTTAATCATGGTCGCCTCAAATATTCACGAGGCCTATCTTATCGGGCGAACGCGTTTTAGCAATGGTAAAGCTGTAAAGAAGTGTCTGGCGGATAAGTGATTTGCCCCCTCCCGGCCGGGAGAGGGCGGTTAATTACAGATTCTCGCCGTTGCTGGCAATGACTTCTTTGTACCAGTTAAAGCTCTTCTTGCGCGAGCGGGACATGTCGCCGGTGCCGTCGTCGTGTTTATTGACGTAGATGAAGCCGTAGCGTTTGCTGTACTGGCCTGTGGTGAAGGAGACGCAGTCGATGCAGCCCCATGGGGTATAACCCATCAGATCAACGCCGTCATAAGTCACCGCTTTAATCATCTCTTCGACGTGGGCGCGCAGATAATCGATGCGGTAGTCATCGTTGATGCTGCCGTCGGCTTCTACTTTGTCGTAGGCGCCAAAGCCGTTTTCCACGATAAACAGCGGCTTCTGGTAGCGCTCATACAGTTCGCACAGGGCGTAGCGCAGGCCAACCGGGTCAATCTGCCAGCCCCAGTCGGAGGCTTTCACGTGCGGGTTCGGCACGCTGCCTTCGAAGCCGGAAATGGCATCGCCGGTGCCGCCTTCGGCTTTCACCGCGTTGGTCATGTAGTAGCTGAAGCCGAGATAGGCGCAGGTGCCTTCACGCAGGATCTGCGCGTCGCCGTCTTCCATCTTGATGTTGAAGCCGCGGCGTTCCCATTCATTCAACACATAGCTCGGGTAGTAACCGCGCAGCTGGACATCGGTAAAGACATAGCGTTCGCGCATCGACTCCTGGGCAAACATGACATCTTCTGGTTTGCAGGAGTAAGGGTAGAGGGCGACCATCGCCAGCATGCAGCCGACCTGCATTTCCGGGTTGATACGACGCGCCGCTTTCACCGCCAGCGCGCTGGCGACGAACTGGTGATGTAGCACCTGGTACATGGTCTCTTCCGGGTTTTCATGCTCGGTATAGACCACGCCGGAACAGCAGTAGCCGAACAGCGGCGCGCGCCAGTTACGCTGGTTATTGATCTCGTTAAAGGTCATCCAGTATTTCACTTTGTGCTTATAGCGCTCAAAGACAACTTCGGCGAAGCGCACAAAGAAATCGACCACTTTACGGTTGGTCCAACCGCCATACTGCTGTACCAGATGCAGCGGCATTTCAAAGTGGGAAAGGGTGATCACCGGCTCGATGTTGTACTTCAGCAGTTCATCAAACATGTCATCGTAGAATTTCAGCCCTTCTTCATTTGGCTGGGTTTCGTCGCCCTGCGGGAAGATGCGGGTCCAGGCAATAGAGGTGCGGAAGCATTTGAAACCCATCTCGGCGAACAGTTTGATGTCTTCTTTGTAGTGGCCGTAAAAATCAACCGCTTCATGGTTAGGGTAATACTTACCCGCCTCGACCTGTTGGGTGATTTCGCGCGGCACGCCGTGCGCCCCGCCGGTTAAAACGTCGCAGATGCTGGGGCCTTTGCCGCCTTTATTCCAGCCGCCTTCAACCTGATGCGCAGCGACCGCGCCGCCCCACAAAAAGTCTTTTGGAAGAGTCAATTTTTTCATCTTTACTAATCTCTATGAATCACTATTGCGATTGAGTCTAGCAAAGCGAAATTGAATGTCACGATATAACAAATCCCGCTAAAGGTAATATGTTACATCGAAAAAACAGGCTGTTATTTTTAGCCGATTTTGCGCGATAATTTACGCCCCAGGGATTCGAGAATATATATCACCGGAATCTGCGTTGTAATATCGTAAACGCCGCCGATGCGCGTTTGCGGCACGTGCCAGGAGAGATTGAAATCAGCCAGTTTTGCCAGCCGCGAATGCTCATGGCTGGTAATCGACATCACTTTACAGTGATGCAGGCTGAACTGGCTGGCAAAGCGCAGGATCTCTTCGGTTTCACCGGAGACGGAAAGCACAATCGCCAGCGCGTTGCGGGCCATATCATTGGTGACCGGGAAATAAGGATCGTCAATATGGTTGCTGAATTTCCCGACGTTGGAAAAGAAGCGCGCGCCATATTTCGCCAGCGCGCCGGAGGTGCCGGCGCCGACGAAAATAATACGCTCGGAGGAGAGAATAATATCGACGGCCTGTTCGAGCAATTCATCGAACTCGTCATTATTGACGCTTTTAAAAAAGCTCATTATTTCGCTGGCGCCGATATTTGCCTGTTGAGGCTCATTCTGCTCAAGATATAATTTAAAGCGTACGCGAAATTCAGAGTAGCCCTCGCACTGCAGTTTGCGACAGAAGCGCAACACGGTAGTGGTGGATACCCCGGCGGCCTCGGCCAGTTCGCGAATAGTCATGTACATCACTTTGTCACGATTCTTAATGACGTAGTGGTAGACCATCATCTCAAGATTATTGAGACTAGCGACAGCGGCGTGGGAGAACATACTCACAGTGGCGAACTCACAATTCATAAAGACCAGGACGGAATTATATCATGCAGGCTAATGACATTACCTTTTTTCAGCGTTTTCAGGACGACATCCTCGCCGGGCGCAAAACGATCACCATTCGCGATGCGGCGGAGTCGCACTTTAAGCCCGGTGATGTGCTGCGCGTCGGACGTTATGAAGATGACGGCTACTTTTGCACTATCGCTGTTACCGCGACCTCGACGGTGACCCTCGACACGCTAACTGAACAGCATGCTCAACAGGAGAATATGACCCTCGAACAACTGCGGCAGGTCATCAGTGAAATCTATCCTGCGGAAGATCGGTTTTATGTTATTGAATTCAAACGTCTTTAAATAAAACCAGCACAACTGTTAGTTGAAATATTGTTGTAACACTATGATTTTAATGTGTTTACAAATATACATCGTTTTATTTTAGCTAACAGGTGTTCACTGGAATCATTCTCAGTTAACCTAAGTGGGCAATGAAAGCGTTCTTGTTTTCACGGAGTCAAAATATGGTTCGCAAACCATTAATCACTCAGGGATATTCTCTGGCAGAGGAAGTTGCCAACAGCATCAGTCACGGGATCGGGCTGGTGTTCGGTATTGTCGGCCTTGTGTTGCTGCTGGTGCAGGCGGTAGACACGAACGCCAGCGCGACGGCGATCACCAGCTACAGCCTGTACGGCGGCAGTATGATTATGCTGTTCCTCGCTTCCACGCTCTATCACGCTATCCCGCATCAGCGGGCGAAACAGTGGCTCAAGAAATTCGACCACTGCGCCATCTACTTGCTGATTGCCGGAACCTACACGCCATTTTTGCTGGTGGGATTGAATTCGCCGCTGGCAAAGGGGTTGATGATTGTCATCTGGAGCCTGGCGCTACTGGGGATCCTGTTTAAGCTGACTATCGCGCACCGCTTTAAAATTTTGTCGCTGGTGACCTATCTGACGATGGGCTGGCTGTCGCTTATCGTGGTCTATCAACTGGCGGTGAAGCTGGCGGTAGGCGGGGTAACGCTGCTGGCGGTTGGCGGGGTGGTGTACTCGCTGGGGGTCATCTTCTACGTCTGCAAACGTATTCCTTATAACCACGCTATCTGGCACGGCTTCGTGCTCGGCGGCAGCGTGTGTCACTTCCTGGCGATTTATCTTTACGTCGGCCAGTCCTGATCAAACGTCCACGGCGGCGCTACGCTTACCGTGGCTACGATATTCTGCGGCCTGGAAATTCCACGATGGCGCTGCGCTTGCCGCGGTCACGATATTCTGCAGGCTGGTAGCCCGGCTAAGGCGCAAGCGCCGTAAGCCGGGAACTGTTCCTTAATCTTCTTCCAGCGAATACGGCAATGGCTTGATGCTCAGGCTGCCGGCATCATCACGCACGCGGAACACGCTGTCCGGTTCCATATCGTTATTCATCACCACCTGGACCATCAGGCTTCCGTCATCCAACTGTACGGCTGCCAGCACCGTACCAGTGCGGCGCCAGTTGTCGCCCATTTTCAGCTCCAGATCTTCCCCGGCTTCCGGCACCCGGCTGGCGGTACCCGCCAGCGTCCACAGCGCGCGTTTATTGGCGCCGCGGAATTTCGCCCGGGCGACCATTTCCTGGCCGGTGTAGCAGCCTTTCTTGAAGCTGATACCGCCCAACGCCTGCAGGTTGGTCGCCTGCGGAATGAACTGCGCGCTGTTTACGCTGTCGATAACCGGCAGACCGGCCTCGATGTTCAGCGCCAGCCACTGCTGGCTGTTGTTAAGCTGCGCTTCGCCGCGCAGCGCGTCTGTCACCCGGTTGGCGGTGTCGGCATCGGTCACCAGCAGGAAGCGTTCGGCAGGATGTTCAAACCACAGCAGGCTGGTCACGCCTTCGGTGACCACCGGTTTACCAGCGTCCGGCAGCGCGGCGAACAATGGAGCCAGCGCGGCGCGCGCCTGGAAACCGGCAACGCCCAGCAGGACCAGATCGTCGTTTGCGGCGATGGTGACTTTGGAGAAGACGGCATATTTTTTCAGTTCGGTCAGCTGCGCTTCGCGCAGGCTGCGGCGCTCAATCCACGCGAAACCGCCGTCGCGGTGGAAGACGCGCAGGTTGCTCCACATTTTGCCTTTGGCATCACAGTGCGCGGCAAGCAGATGCTGATCGGCGGTTAAATGGCTGACATCGGCGGTGATCTGCCCCTGCAGATACTTCTCGCCATCCGGACCGGTAATCGTCGCCAGCGCCCAATCATCCAGCGTCATCAGCGTTAACGGCAGACGAGCGGAAGAAGAGGGCTGACGCGGAGGAAAAGGTGTAAAAGCCATAGTCATATCCTGAATAGCTTAACGCAGAGTGAATGACTAATGGTAAAAGAGCTATGGTGCAATGCAAGCGCTTTCGGCAAGCCATTTGTGCCCTCAGGATGCGGTGAATAGCCAACCGGATTTTGGGCTTTTATGGAATGCTGCTCGCACAAGGCGATATTACTGTAAAGTAAGTGCCTAAAAAGGGTTAAACTAAGCTATATCTTGATGCTGGAAGGACAACATGGACATTAACAACAAAGCTCGCATCCACTGGGCATGCCGCCGCGGTATGCGCGAACTCGATATCTCCATCATGCCGTTTTTCGAGTATGAGTACGACACGCTCAGCGATGACGACAAGCGCCTGTTCATCCGTTTGCTGGAGAACGATGATCCGGATCTGTTTAACTGGCTGATGAATCACGGCAAGCCGGCAGATGCGCAACTTCAACGGATGATTAATTTAATCCAGACTCGGAATCGGGAACGTGGTCCTGTGGCAATCTGATTTACGTATTTCCTGGCGTTCGCAGTGGTTCTCGCTGCTGCTGCACGGGGTGGTGGCGGCGATAGTGCTGCTCATGCCCTGGCCGTTAAGCTACACCCCGATTTGGCTCCTGTTGCTATCGCTGGTGGTGTTTGACTGCGTGCGCAGCCAGCGGCGGATCCACGCCTGCCAGGGAGAAATTAAGCTGTTGATCGATTCCCGTTTACGGTGGCAAAAAACGGAATGGGATATCGTCGGGACGCCATGGGTTATCAGCAGCGGGATGCTGCTGCGCCTGAAGCATGCGGAAACCGGCCGTAGCCAGCATTTGTGGGTGGCGGCGGATAGTATGGATGCGGGGGAATGGCGGGATTTGCGCCGGCTGGTGCTGCAAAAACCGGCGCACGACTAACTCAGGATCAGGCGAAGTGCTCCGCCATTTCGCCGAGGATCTGCTCGCACCAGTTCTGGATGCGCTCATCGCTCAGGTCGTACTGATTGGTTTCATCCAGCGCCAGGCCGACAAACAGTTGGCCATCGGCGATAACCGGTTTCGGGCTGGTGAACTCATAGCCCTCGGTTGGCCAGTAGCCGACAAACTTCACGCCTTTGGTCGCCAGCTTATCGTGCAGCATCCCCAGCGCGTCAAGGAACCATTCGCCGTAACCAAGCTGATCGCCCATGCCGTACAGCGCGACGATTTTGCCATTCAGATCTAAGGCGTCGAGCTGTTCCCAGACCGCTTCCCAGTCTTCCTGAATTTCGCCGAAATCCCAGGTCGGGATGCCGAGAATCAGCACGTCGTACTGGCTCATCAGCGCGGGGGAGTCATCTTTCAGATTATGCAGCGTCACCAGCTCGGGGCCGATGATATCGCGGATTTTTTCCGCGGCCATTTCGGTATAGCAGGTACTGGAGCCGTAAAAAAGACCTATATTCATCGCGTAAACGTCTCAATTCTTGCCGTGAATTGCGCCCAGTGTACCAGAAAGGCGGCCTCTTAAGGCATAATGAGGGCGTATAACGAACAAAGAGGCCGATGTGAAACAGGATCTGGCACAAATTGAACAGTTTCTCGATGCCCTTTGGCTGGAGCGTAATCTGGCGGAGAACACGCTCAGCGCCTATCGCCGCGATTTGACGATGTTAGTAGAGTGGCTGCATCATCGCGGGCTGTCGCTGGCGAGCGTCGGCAGCGACGATCTACAGGCGCTGCTGGCCGAGCGGCAAACCGGCGGCTACAAAGCGACCAGTACCGCACGGCTGCTTAGCGCCGTGCGCCGCTTCTTCCAGCATTTGTACCGGGAGAAAGTCCGCCCGGACGATCCCAGCGCGCTGCTGGCTTCGCCGAAGCTGCCGCAGCGGCTGCCGAAAGATCTCAGCGAGGCGCAGGTTGAGCGTCTGCTGCAGGCGCCGCTGGTGGAGCAGCCGCTGGAGTTGCGCGATAAGGCGATGCTGGAAGTGCTGTATGCCACCGGCCTGCGCGTCTCCGAACTGGTTGGCCTGACGATGAGCGATATCAGTCTGCGACAGGGCGTACTGCGGGTCATTGGTAAAGGCAACAAAGAGCGGCTGGTGCCGCTGGGCGAAGAGGCGGTGTCATGGGTAGAAAATTACCTTGAATACGGCCGCCCGTGGCTGCTGAACGGCGTGGCTTCGGACGTGCTTTTCCCCAGCCAGCGCGCGCAGCAGATGACGCGCCAGACATTCTGGCACCGCATTAAACACTATGCCGTACTGGCGGGGATCGACAGCGCGAAGCTCTCCCCGCACGTGTTGCGTCATGCGTTTGCCACGCATTTGCTCAATCACGGCGCCGATTTACGCGTGGTACAGATGCTGTTAGGACACAGCGATCTCTCCACCACGCAGATCTACACCCACGTGGCGACCGAACGGTTACGACAACTTCATCAACAGCATCACCCGCGGGCGTGAGTGCTGAATAAAAGGACTGAGTATGAAAAAAGGTTTATTGATGTTCACCCTGCTGGCGGCTTCACTCTCCGGCGCGGCGCATGCCGATAGCGCGGCGATCAAACAGTCGCTGGCGAAACTGGGTGTGCAGAGCACCGATATCCAACCGTCGCCGGTTTCCGGGATGAGCACGGTGCTCACCGACAGCGGCGTGCTGTACGTCACTGACGATGGCAAACACATTATTCAGGGACCGATGTATGACGTTAGCGGCGCGCAGCCGGTTAACGTCACCAACCAGTTGCTGGTCGGCAAGCTGAACGCCTTAACCAAAGAGATGATTGTCTATAAAGCGCCGAAGGAGCAGCATGTCATTACCGTCTTTACCGACATCACCTGCGGCTACTGCCACAAACTGCACGAGCAGATGAGCGACTATAACGCGCTGGGGATCACCGTGCGTTATCTGGCCTTCCCGCGCCAGGGGCTGCAAAGCCAGGCCGAGCAGGATATGAAAGCGATCTGGTGTGCGAAAGATCGTAATAAAGCGCTGGATGACGCCATGAATGGTAAAGGCGTGCAGCCGGCGAGCTGCAGCGTAGATATCGCCAAACATTATACCCTCGGGGTGCAAATGGGCGTCAACGGCACCCCGGCGATGGTTCTCAGCAACGGCATGGTGCTGCCGGGCTATCAGGGGCCGAAAGAGCTTAAAGCTTTCCTCGACGAGCATCAAAAACAGACAAGCGGTAACTGATTCGCGTGAAACAACAGATACAACTACGCCGCCGCGAGGCGGTTGATGGCGTCGACCTCCCCGCCGACCTGCCGCCGCTACTGCAGCGGTTGTATGCCAGCCGCGGCGTGCGCAGCGCGCAGGAGCTGGAACGCGGCGTCAAAGGCATGTTGCCATGGACGCAACTCACCGGCGTTGAAAAAGCCGTTGAAATGCTGCATGACGCTTTCCAGAAAGGGTTACATATTGTGGTGGTCGGCGATTTTGACGCCGATGGCGCCACCAGTACCGCGCTCAGCGTGCTCGCCTTGCGCGCGCTGGGCTACGGTAACGTTTCCTATCTGGTGCCGAACCGTTTTGAAGACGGCTATGGTTTAAGCCCGGAAGTGGTCGAGCAGGCGCACGCGCGCGGCGCGCAGATGATCATGACCGTCGATAACGGCATTTCATCACATGCCGGCGTCGATCACGCCCATAAGCTCGGTATCCCGGTGCTGGTGACCGATCACCACCTGCCGGGCGATACGCTGCCGGCGGCGGAGGCCATCGTTAACCCTAACCTGCGCGATTGCGACTTCCCGTCAAAATCACTGGCCGGGGTCGGGGTGGCGTTTTATCTGATGCTGGCGCTGCGCACCTTCCTGCGCGATAACGGCTGGTTCGAGGCCCGCGGTATCGCCGCGCCAAACCTTGCCGAGCTGCTGGATTTAGTGGCGCTGGGCACCGTTGCGGACGTGGTGCCGTTAGATGCCAACAACCGCATCCTGACCTGGCAGGGGTTAAGCCGCATTCGCGCCGGAAAATGTCGGCCAGGCATTAAAGCGCTGCTGGAAATTTCCAACCGCGATCCGCAAAAGCTTGCCGCCAGCGATCTCGGTTTCGCCCTCGGGCCGCGCCTGAATGCTGCGGGGCGGCTGGATGATATGTCCGTCGGCGTTGCACTGCTGCTGTGCGATAACATCGGCGAAGCGCGGGTGCTGGCCAATGAGCTCGATGCGCTTAACCAGACGCGTAAAGAGATTGAACAGGGGATGCAGGCCGAAGCGCTGACTCTGTGTCAGCAGCTGGAACGCAGTAGCGACACCCTGCCCGGCGGGCTGGCGATGTACCATCCGCAATGGCATCAGGGGGTAGTCGGCATCCTGGCATCACGGATTAAAGAGCGCTTCCATCGCCCGGTTATCGCTTTTGCGCCTACCGGCGACGGCACGCTCAAAGGTTCTGGCCGCTCCATTCAGGGGCTGCACATGCGCGATGCGCTGGAGCGCCTTGATACGCTTTATCCTGGGCTAATCCTCAAATTCGGCGGCCACGCGATGGCGGCGGGCTTATCGCTGGAAGAGGCGCGTTTTGAAGAGTTTCAACAGCGCTTCGGCGAGCTGGTGACCGAGTGGCTGGATCCCGCATTATTGCAGGGTGAGGTGGTTTCCGACGGCCCGCTGGCGGCGGCGGAGATGAGCATGGAAGTGGCGCAGATGCTGCGCGATGCCGGGCCATGGGGGCAGATGTTCCCGGAACCGCTGTTTGATGGCCGTTTCCGCCTGCTGCAGCAGCGGCTGGTGGGCGAGCGTCATCTGAAAGTGATGGTCGAGCCGGTTGACGGCGGGCCGCTGCTGGACGGTATTGCCTTCAACATCGATACTTCCATTTGGCCGGATAACGGCGTGCGTGAAGTACAGTTAGCCTACAAGCTCGACATCAACGAGTTCCGCGGCAACCGTAGCCTGCAGCTGATCATCGATCACCTCTGGCCAAATTGACAACAGTGTATTAATAAGGGCGCGAATCCGGTAGAATTCCGCTCTTATCACCGCATTTTGACAAATCCATTAAAAGAAACCGACCATGTTTGAAATAAATCCGGTAAAAAACCGCATTCAGGACCTCACGGAGCGCTCCGACGTTCTTAGGGGGTATCTTTGACTACGATGCGAAGAAAGAGCGTCTCGAAGAAGTAAACGCCGAGCTGGAACAGCCGGACGTCTGGAACGAACCTGAGCGCGCACAGGCGCTGGGCAAAGAACGTTCTTCCCTGGAAGCTATCGTCGAAACGCTGGATCAGATGACCCAGGGTCTGGAAGATGTCGCCGGACTGCTGGAGCTGGCGGTAGAAGCCGAAGACGAAGAGACCTTCAACGAAGCGGTTGCCGAGCTGGACGGGCTGGAAGAGAAGCTGGCGCAGCTTGAGTTCCGCCGCATGTTCTCCGGCGAATATGACAGCGCCGACTGCTATCTCGATATTCAGGCCGGTTCCGGCGGCACCGAAGCCCAGGACTGGGCCAGCATGCTGATGCGCATGTACCTGCGTTGGGCGGAAGCGCGCGGCTTTAAGACCGAAATTATCGAAGAATCGGAAGGTGAAGTCGCGGGCATTAAATCCGTGACCATCAAAATCATTGGCGATTACGCCTACGGCTGGCTGCGTACTGAAACTGGCGTTCACCGCCTGGTGCGTAAGAGCCCGTTCGATTCCGGCGGCCGCCGTCATACCTCCTTTAGCTCGGCGTTCGTATATCCGGAAGTTGATGACGATATCGATATCGAAATTAACCCAGCCGACCTGCGCATTGACGTATACCGCGCGTCCGGCGCCGGTGGTCAGCACGTTAACCGTACGGAATCCGCGGTGCGTATTACCCATATCCCGACCGGATTGGTGACGCAGTGCCAGAACGACCGTTCGCAGCACAAGAACAAAGACCAGGCCATGAAGCAGATGAAAGCGAAGCTTTATGAGCTGGAAATGCAGAAGAAAAATGCCGAGAAGCAGGTGATGGAAGATAACAAATCCGACATCGGCTGGGGCAGCCAGATCCGCTCTTACGTGCTGGACGACTCGCGTATTAAAGATCTGCGCACCGGGGTGGAAACCCGCAACACTCAGGCGGTGCTCGACGGCAGCCTGGACCAATTTATCGAAGCAAGTTTGAAAGCAGGGTTATGAGGAACCAACATGTCTGAACAACAAGCACAGGGCGCTGACGCGGCAATTGACCTTAATAATGAACTGAAAACCCGTCGTGAGAAGCTGGCTGCGCTGCGTGAGCAGGGCGTCGCATTCCCGAACGATTTCCGTCGTGACCATACCTCTGACCAACTGCACGCTGACTTCGATGCCAAAGAAAACGAAGAGCTGGAAGCGCTGAATGTCGAAGTGGCCGTTGCTGGGCGCATGATGACCCGTCGTATCATGGGTAAAGCGTCTTTCGTTACCCTGCAGGACGTCGGCGGCCGCATTCAGCTGTACGTCGCGCGCGATGACCTGGCGGAAGGCGTCTACAACGATCAGTTCAAAAAATGGGATCTCGGCGACATCATCGCCGCCCGCGGTAAGCTGTTCAAAACCAAAACCGGCGAGCTGTCCATCCACTGCACCGAGCTGCGTCTGCTGACCAAAGCCCTGCGCCCGCTGCCGGACAAATTCCACGGCCTGCAGGATCAGGAAGCGCGCTACCGTCAGCGTTACCTCGATCTGATCTCCAACGACGAATCCCGTAACACTTTCAAAGTACGTTCGCAGATCCTGGCTGGCATCCGTCAGTTCATGGTTGGCCGCGGCTTTATGGAAGTGGAAACCCCGATGATGCAGGTGATCCCAGGCGGCGCTTCCGCGCGTCCGTTCATCACCCATCATAACGCGCTGGATCTGGACATGTACCTGCGTATCGCGCCGGAACTGTACCTCAAGCGTCTGGTGGTTGGCGGCTTCGAACGCGTCTTCGAAATCAACCGTAACTTCCGTAACGAAGGGATCTCCGTTCGCCACAACCCAGAGTTCACCATGATGGAACTCTATATGGCCTATGCGGATTATAAAGATCTGATTGAGCTGACCGAATCCCTGTTCCGCACCCTGGCGCAGGACATCCTCGGTAATACCGCGGTGCCTTATGGCGATCAGACTTTCGATTTCGGCAAGCCGTTTGAAAAACTGACTATGCGTGAAGCTATCAAGAAATACCGTCCGGAAACCGAGATGGCGGATCTGGATAACTTCGATTCCGCGAAAGCGATCGCTGAGTCTATCGGCATCAAAGTTGAAAAGAGCTGGGGTCTGGGCCGTATCGTGACCGAGATCTTCGAAGAAGTGGCGGAAGCGCATCTGATCCAGCCGACCTTCATCACCGAATACCCGGCAGAAGTCTCTCCGCTGGCCCGTCGTAACGACGTGAACCCGGAAATCACCGACCGCTTTGAATTCTTCATCGGCGGCCGCGAAATCGGTAACGGCTTTAGCGAGCTGAACGATGCCGAAGACCAGGCGCAGCGCTTCCAGGATCAGGTTGATGCGAAAGCCGCCGGCGACGACGAAGCGATGTTCTACGACGAAGACTACGTCACCGCGCTGGAACACGGCCTGCCGCCGACCGCCGGTCTGGGCATCGGTATCGACCGTATGGTGATGCTGTTCACTAACAGCCACACCATCCGCGACGTTATTCTGTTCCCGGCGATGCGTCCGCAGAAATAATCGCTTTTCGCGAAAAGCAAAAAACCCGGCTTGCCGGGTTTTTTTATATTTGATGTCAAGGTTCGTCGCTGGCGTAGCCCGGGTCGTTAATGCTTGTCAGTCGCAGTTACGCGCGTAAACGCGCGACAAAGTCTATCAACGCCTGACGCGCGTTTTTGTTTTTGGCTTCCAGCACCATCCACGGGCTAAAGGCCCACGGGGTAGTGGCCAGCGCGCTTAACATTTCCGGCAGCTCAACCCACTGATAATCCATGACTTCATCATCATTCGGTTGCAGCTCGCTGACCACGCGTGCGGCAAAAACCGGGCAGACTTCGTTTTCGACGATGCCATTCGGTGCGACGGCGCGGTAGCGGAAGGCCGGGTGGACGGGGGCAATATCAGCGATCTCGACGCCCAGTTCGAAGTGGCAGCGCCGGGTGACGGCCTGCTCGAAGGTCTCGCCCTGTTGCGGATGTCCGCACACTGAGTTAGTCCACACGCCGGGCCAGGCTTTTTTGCTAAGCGAGCGGCGCGTGACCAGGAACTGGCCTTGCTCATTGAACAACCAGCAGGAAAACGCGAGATGCAAAGGGGTATCGAGCGTGTGGGCGGCATACTTCTCCAGCATACCTGTGGGTTTATCTTGCTCATCCAGCAAAATGACGTGTTCCCCGGCCATGACGACTCCTGAAAAAAATAAATGACCCGGCACAAACCCGCCGGGTCATGTACTCAGGCCACTAGGGTAGCCCATAAATGGGAGAAAGGCATTACCAAAACAAGCCCTGGTAGCATGTTGGCGACCGGGAAAAGCTTGATGTTACAGATACGCAACCCGGTCGCTACCATCAGCAATCCACCGGCGCAGGAGAAATCCGCCATCATTGACGGGGTGATCATCGGCAGAATAAACACCGCCAGCATCGCCAGCGCCACCTGAATGACGATCTGCGGGATAGCGATGGTCATCACCGCGTAACCCAGCAGAGTTGCGAATATCCCGGCGGTGAACAGGTCGAGGATCGTTTTAATGTACAGGATCGACGGATCGCCGCTCATACCTTCGGTCATAGCGCCGAAAATACCGGTACCGCTGGCGCAAAACAGCACCAGGATAGCGACGAATTTTTCGGTGAACTCCTCATGTCCTAACCCCTGAACAGGCGGCAGAACTTTATTAATCAAGCCGCGCGTTGAACCCGCCGCGCTACCGATGCGTTTTTCCAGATGCAGCAGTTCGCCGAGGAAAGCGCCGAGTACCATTGCCAGCACTACCGCCGGCATATATTTCACCTTCAGTACCAGGGTGATGCCCAGGCCGACGGAACAGAGACCAAAGGTCATCGGTAGCGCGGTTTTGACGCGTTCCGGAAGTTTGCCTCCGGCCATGGCGCCGATCAATCCGCCGATGATCACGGCGGAACCATTTACATATGGACCAATTAACATTGCGAGTTCCTGTTACGCGTAATGCAGCGCGCCTTCACCCCAGCGTGGGATGTTATTGACCTCAAGGTCAAAGAGGTCGAGCGCGCGGTTCACGCTATGGGTAATAATGTCATCTGCGCTTTGCGGGCGTTGATAGAGCGCCGGAACCGGTGGAAAGATGATGCCGCCCATCTCGGTAACCGCCGCCATATTGCGTATATGGCCGAGGTTGAGCGGGGTCTCGCGCGCTAACAGCACCAGCCGACGGCGTTCCTTCAGCACCACGTCCGCCGCGCGGGTGAGCAGATTATCGGTGAGACAGTGGGCGATAGCGCCCAATGACCGCATTGAGCAGGGGGCGACTAACATCCCCAGCGTTTTAAACGATCCGCTGGAGATAGATGCGCCCAGATGGTTGATAGGGTGTACCACGTCAGCCAGCGCCATCACTTCGTCTAAGCGGTAGTCCGTTTCCAGCTCGCAGGTCTTTTCCGCGCCTTTGGAGACCACAAGGTGCACTTCTACCGCCTGCGGCTGCAGAAGCTCCAGCGCTTTGACGCCGTACTGGAATCCGGAAGCGCCGCTAATGCCAATGATGATGCGTGGTGTCATGGTATTTGCCCTTATTCGAAATCCGGCAGGAAACGTTTTACATCAACCGCTTTGAACTTAGAGCGCTCAAAGTTGTGCTTCAGATGGAACGGTACGGTGCAGTCGAAAATGGTTTTACACGACATTCCCTGCTGCAGAATGCTGGGGCTGTATTCCGGCACCTGCGACGGGTCGAGCGGATGGCAACGTACGCCAGGGATCACCACGGTATCGACATCGCCTTGGTAACGGGTTTGCATCGCCCATAGCACGTCGTCGCTATCGAAAATATCAACATCTTCATCTACCAGAATAACGTGTTTGAGTTCCGGGAAGGCGGAGAACGCCAGTAGCGCAGCCTGGCGCTGGCGGCCTTCATCGGCTGGGGACGACTTTTTGAATTGCAGCACCGCGAGCAGCTTGCCGCCGCCCGCCGAGTGGGCGAAGACGTTGAGCAATTTGCCCGGCATGGCGCGTTCTACCATATCGAGAATACTGGCTTCGGTCGGAATCCCGGCCATGTTGACATGTTCTTCGCCTGGCCCGACGGTGGTGCGCCAGATGGGGTTGATACGATGGGTAACCGCTTTAACTTTAATGACCGGAATCGCCTCTTTGGCTTCGCCGGTATAGCCAGGGAACTCCGGCATGGCGCGGCCGGTATTGGTGTTTTGATCTTCACGCACGCGTACGTTCGGCAGCAGTTCGCCTTCGATAACGATTTCAGCGTGGGCGATGGCTTTTTCATTAATGGTTTTACACTGCACCATCTCCACCGGATGGCCGCGCAGCGCGCCGGCGATACTTAGCTCATCAAAGCCCAGCGGGGTGGTCGGCGGTTCAAAGCAGGCGGCGATTTCGATAGCCGGGTCCACGCCGATACTAATCGAGATCGGCAGCGGCTGTCCCGCCGCTTCCGCCTTCATGCGGAAGGCATCGATATGGCGGCCCGGCGTCAGCCACATTGAGAGTTCATCGCGGCTCTGTACGCACAGACGATGAATGGTGATATCGGATTCACCGGTTTGCGGGTCGGAGGCATAGCACAGGCCCATGGTGATATACGGGCCAGCGTCTTCTTCGGTGTTGGTTGGCGCAGGCAGCAGTTTGCGCAGATCGAAATCATCATCGCTGGCGAGGTGCACCACTTCCTGGCATACCGCCGCGCCCTGCACCATGGTCGGGGCAATGGCATTTTCAACGGAGTCTTTCAACAGGTGACCCAGTTTCGCCGGTTCGCACTGCAGGAACTGGCTGACGCGCTGGCGTGAACCGTTCAAACCGATGGCTACGCTAATGTCATTGAAGCCCTTAATATTGTTAAATACCATCACCGGGCCGTTCTTACGCGTCGGACGCTGGCAGGTACCGCCGGCGCCCACGTAGCGATAAACGCCGGAGAGCTCGGCGTGGGGATCGACTTCGGTATCGGTTTCAACATATTCGCCCGGTAGCGTTTTTAATAGCGCCAGCGCAGAGCGTAAATCATGCACCGATGACGGCGCTTTTTTATCTGAGTGTGCCATGAGTGTTCCTTTGGGAAAGCAATTTTGCTAACCGCACAATATTTTTGTTCGAATAATTAAACAAATACCGTTTACCGGATGGTCAGTAGATCAAAAAGGTTTAATTTAAAAAGCTGTTAAGAAATGATTAATTAAAATGGATAAATTGGCGCGGCTTTTTATTTGATTCCATTAGTGCAATACTGACCTCCAGATAAAGAGGGGTTAGATAATGGATCTGAAGCGCTTACGCTATTTTTGCCGGGTGGTCGAACATGGCTCGGTTAGCCAGGCGGCGAAATCGCTCAACATGGCGCAGCCGCCGCTCAGTAAGCGGATACAGGAGCTTGAAGAAGAGCTGCAGGTGTCGCTTTTTGAACGCCGCGGCAACCGTATTGAACCAACGGAAGCAGGCTATTTTCTTTATCGTAAGGGTTGTGAAATATTACGCCAGGTGGAAGATACCGCCAGGGAAACGGCCGATATTGCGCAAAAGACCCGTGCGGAAGTGCGCGTTGGCTTAACTCATCTTTATCAAAACTATTTTCAGCCTTTATTAATGGAGCTCTATCGGCGAAATCCAGAAACGGCAATAAATATCTCTGTGACCGATTCAAGTCATCTGGAAACGTTATTAAATGAAGGCGCTATCGACCTGGCCTTAATACAGCGACCCTACCGTAGTGAGGGTTTCGATTATGTCTCCTTTGACCCGATAAAATTGGTAGCCGTCATTAATAAAAAATGTCTGCCGCAGCCGCCGTCTAACCCCTTCGATTATAACGCGCTGGCGACGATGCCGCTGGTGCTGCTTCACCGGGCGAAAGATTCCGGCACCTATGAGATGCTGATGGATCTGTTTCGTAAATCCGGCGTCAGCGCGAAAGTGATTATGCATATTACCCAACCAGGAGTAATTCTCGACTGGCTGGAGGGCGGACTGGAAGCGGCGACGTTGTTGCCATCCTCGGAAGTGAATGCTGAAAAACTGCCTCATTGCTATGTGGTTGATGTCTTCCCCTCGCCACAGATATTTTATCCGGCGCTGGTGAAATTACCGTCGATGTCATATCTCCCCGCGTTGATGGATATTATCGCCGGAGGCTATCCATTTAACGCGCCGAAGGGAGTAGAGGTCGTAGAATAAGCGTAGAACATTGGGGATCGTCCATCGGGCTGGTATGATATTCGCCCATGATGCCGAGATGAGAAACCGTTGAGTGCAGGACGCCTGATGAAAACACGCTTTTATATCGCGATAATGCTGCTTGCTAGCCTGACTTTAGCCGGCTGTTCCAGTACTTCCGATTCTGGGTCCACCTATACCGTGAAACGCGGCGATACGCTGTATGCGATCTCCCGTAGCACCGGCACCAGCGTACGCGATCTGGCGCGCCTGAATAACATCTCTCCGCCATATACTATTGAAGTCGGGCAGAAGCTGAAACTTAACGGCGGTTCGAAAGCAAAAAGCAGCACCGCCGGGAAAAAATCCTCCAGCACCCGCACAGCCGCCGTGACGCCATCATCGGCGGTGCCGCAGTCCTCATGGCCGCCTGTGGGGCAGCGCTGCTGGCGCTGGCCGACCAGCGGTAAAGTGGTGATGCCGTACTCCACCCGCGATGGCGGCAATAAAGGTATCGATATTGCCGGTACCCGCGGCCAGCCGGTTTACGCCGCCGGCGCCGGTAAGGTGGTCTACGTCGGCAACCAGCTGCGCGGTTACGGCAACCTGATCATGATTAAGCATAACGAGGATTACATCACCGCGTATGCGCATAACGATAAGATGATGGTTAATAACGGCCAGAGCGTGAAGATTGGCCAGCAGATTGCAACCATGGGTAGTACGGACGCTGATTCCGTACGGCTGCATTTCCAGATTCGCTATCGCGCCACGGCCATCGACCCGCTGCGTTATCTGCCGCCGCAAGGCAGTAAGCCTAAGTGCTAAAAGGTTATTTTATCAGCAGTTAGCCCAATCCGGGCTTGCCACAGGGTGCGTAAGGTCTATAATGCTTTTCGCACCTCTTCGCGGGCGTAGTTCAATGGTAGAACGAGAGCTTCCCAAGCTCTATACGAGGGTTCGATTCCCTTCGCCCGCTCCATATCTCCTGAATAATCAATAAGTTAAATTATTCAGTCAGTTGCGTTGCCCTGCTTGACAGGTACAACTTAAACAACCCATTGTACTACGCCCGCACCTGTCGCGTGATTGGTCTGTGGTACAGGGGAGCATATCTTCACACTGGCAGTCGTTCCATCGTTCATACTGCGACAGTCCAACATGAACATAAAGCCGTCTACCCGGCATAATTCCCCAGGTTTTCAGTGAAGCGCATTTTTGCCGATGCTCCTACATGCCATACGTCGAGATGACGTTGCAGGGAATAAACAAGTTTATGGTGGTGTTCGTACCTGCACACGAAATGTAGGCTCTGCCAGCGGTTCGGCCTCTCTCCTTCGGGTACATGGTCATCCTGATAAACTTCACTGTCTAACATACCCTGATGTTGTCGCCTGGCGGCTCCGCACGTTGTCTTACCACCAGCGGGCTTTATGGCTGCTATTGTTTTGAGATTAGGTAACAACTACTATCAGGTAAAGTTACTGGATGGAGCCTCGAATAGATGCAAATTTGCAGAATGAACTATAACGACCTATCCCCGGATGGAAGAACGGTAAAACTACATTGCTATGGTGTCGGCTCGTTTGATGTGTTGTCTGGCATTGACCGCTATATCAATAATCCTAATTGTTCAGACCGAGAGAAAGCGGCAATTCCCCCGGGCACATATTGGATAGTTGATCGACCTGTTGGGAGCATAGTTAACCAAGTCCGGGCGGAAGTGATCGATATGGCACACCTTTACAAAAATCATCATTCGGAATGGTTCGGCTTGTTCAGTAACGACACCATGAGTGATCATATCTTCGTTAATGGCATGATGCGTGGTAGCTTCCGTCTCCATCCTCTGAATACTGACGGCAGCGGAGTTTCATGGGGCTGCATCACTCTCTATAAATCTGCTGAGTTTCAGATTCTCCGGCACTCACTGTTGAATCGTAAGAAAGTCCGGGTTCCCGGTGGACGTGGCCTTATGGCTTACGGGCGAATCGACGTTCAAGGTATTCCAGATTATAGCAAATGCGTGGTATCACGATGAGAAAGAGCTTATGTGTTTTTGCCTTTATCGTGCTGACAATCCTATTCGTGTGTATCCTTCCTGACGGTTTCATCTATCATTATGTAGAGAAAAACGTGGAGATTAGTGGTGACGGTGAGGCAGCGGTGGATAACTTTGAATCTGTTATTCTGCTAATCAAGTTGGGTGCATCCGCAGTGCTCTCCTTGCTCATAGTTTGGGTAGCTAACCGTCGATACAAATAGCCAAGAAAATCCCTAATCAGTACTAAACGTCTTCATACTCGGGCAGCGGTACCATTTTTGGACCTCTGCCTCTTCTGTCCTTTGACTGTCTGCATAGATACAGATTTTCCCATCACTGCTACCAGGCCTGCCTGGCCCTGCTGGAAAACAGCAGGAAACCGCCTCATGAAATCCTACCTAATCAGATGCCGGAATAGCATTGCCGTCGGCAGAAACGTTGAAAACTTCAAAAAGCCATGAAAATAAAACAGATGCGCTTACATTGAAAGACCCCTCACCTTTTGTGATGTTATCATTCAAACATGAAATGTGATGATAGTGACTTTTAAGACCGGTAATTTTGTGTTCTTGTGACATTTGTCACTTTAAAGATGTTCATCATTGTTATAGTTCTAACATTGATTATGCTGATGATTCAGATAAATCTTATTGACTCATTCTTTTGTTTGTCAGCTAAGGATGAAAATTGTTAGGGGAAAAGATGAAGTATCTTATTGGTATCATGAGTTTTTTAGTAATTTTCATTCTTGCAATCCTTGCCAGTAACAACCGGGGGGCTATCCGCTATCGACCATTGGTCGTGATGTTATTCTGTCAATTTACGTTTGCCGGTTTGTTGTTGAAAACAAGCGTGGGTAACCAGGTGATAGCCGTTATTGCTGGCGCGTTTGCCCATTTAATGGCCTATGCGAGTGAAGGGGTTAACTTTGTCTTTGGTGGTTTGCAAAACCATGGTGAGCTCTCTTTCTTTATTAGCGTCCTCTTGCCTATAGTTTTTGTGTCCGCTCTTATCGGTATTCTTCAACATCTGAAGATACTAGGCTTCCTTATCCGTTACATCGGATTGGGACTCAGTAAGATTAATGGTATGGGGCGGCTTGAGTCGTATAATGCGGTTGCTTCTGCAGTATTAGGTCAATCAGAAGTATTTATTTCAGTTAAGCAACAACTGGGACTTCTACCTCAACATCGTCTTTATACGCTGTGCACATCTGCGATGTCGACTGTGTCAATGGCCATAGTTGGTGCTTATATGGCGATGTTAGAACCGCGCTATGTAGTCACCGCTCTGGTGCTGAACCTGTTTGGCGGGTTTATAATTGCATCTCTACTTAATCCTTATCAGGTCGAACCACAAGAGGATATTCTTACCGTATCCGAGGGCCATCAAAGTTTCTTTGAAATGTTAAGTGAGTATATTTTAGATGGTTTTAAAGTTGCGCTCATTGTTGGGGCAATGTTGATTGGATTTATTGCGTTAATCACTATGATGAACGCCATATTTACCGCAATATTTGGCATCTCATTTCAGGCGCTTCTGGGATATTTGTTTGCTCCTATGGCCTACCTGGTTGGTGTTCCATGGCATGAAACGGTGGATGCAGGGAGTCTGATGGCCACCAAAATTGTAAGTAATGAATTTGTCGCGATGCTGAGCCTGAAAAGTATGGCTGCTGAATTCTCAGTACGTACTATGGCTGTACTTTCGGTATTCCTGGTATCGTTTGCTAACTTCTCATCTATTGGCATCATCGTAGGTGCTATTAAGGCGCTGAATAATGAACAGGGTAACAGCGCGGCTCGTTTTGGCTTGAAATTATTATATGGTGCTACGTTGGTAAGTTTCCTTAATGCGACCATTGTTGGCCTGTTTTTCTAAATTCACAAAGTAATAATCTAATAGTATGTAATCATTATGCCTCAACGTTTTTAAATGTTGGGCCCTTACTCAGCTTTAATAATAAAGAAGCAATATAAGGGATTATTGATATGTTAAATTGCTGTTTTTTTAATAAACCTCTGGCTACGATTTTATTAATGTCTGCATCAATGTCACCGATATATGCAGCTGAAGAATCGAGGAGTAGACCACCAAATGGTGTAACTAACTTTATCACAGACAGTAGCGCTGATATTTCCTTGAGAAACCAATTTAAAAACCTTAACTCCTCTGACTATGGTGAAAGGTCAGTGCAAACAGCCTGGGGGCAAGGGGTAACATTAGATTTCCGTTCGGGTTATATTGCCGATATTATTGGTTTTGACACATCGTATTATCAAGTTTTTAAGTTGGCCGCAAGTGATGATTTCGCTGGGCGCAGCGTCTTATACAATGATAATGGGAAAGCGAAGGGATTTCATAAATTTGGCCAGTTATATGCTAAATTGAAACTTGACGGTGAAGATAGTTATTTCAGACTGTATTCTGGTTGGCAGATTATCAATAAATGGGGAGCGTTGACGAATTCGAGTCGTGCGATACCAAGTACCTATCAAGGATGGAAGATGGATAGCGAGTTTGGCCGACTCGCTTTTCGCGGCGCATGGGTTGACCGATACAGCGATCGTGATTCTCCTGAGCAGGTTCATTTCCAGACTGCCGATCGTAAGAAAAATATAAGTTACCTGGCTACAGGAGAGCTCAGCTATAAACAAAAGGATTATAGTGTGCTTTATTTTTATGGCGAAAGTCATAACTATATGCAGCGGCATGGCGTGGAAGTCGGTTGGCAGCCTCAGTCTTTAGCTAAGAATCAGGGCCGAGTACTTACCATGTTATATATGAACCATGGTCTCAAAGATTTCAAAGCGATGAGTGCTGATTATCGTCCATTCAATAATGATGCATGGCATGCTGCATTTTACCTGGAATGGAAACAGCATAAGTGGAAAAATAAGTTTGGTGCATCCTGGACCAGGGCCAATTCTTCAGACGATCACCTTGGGTATTTTGAACGACACATGGCAAAGAATAGTCGCGGAAGATTCAATTCTATGGCGGATGCATGGGGTAATGACTACGTCGGTAATAATGAAAAATCGGTGACATGGACGACGGAATATAACTTAACGCCAGAAGTGAATATCGGGTTACAAAGCGCTATTGGATGGGGGATGAAATACCACTCCCAAACAATTGAGCGTGGTGAGACTATTTTGTTCTCAAGGTGGAAACCATCGTGGGAAAAGAATTTAAGTTTCCAGTTGTCCGGTGGCCCTTCCTGGAATTACCAAAGTAAAAAAAATCGACCAATTCTAACCGACGATGGTAGACCAAAGCGTGCAGTTAATCATTCTATCGAATTCCAGATTGATTATGCATTTAATCTATTCTAATTGCTAACCTGTTTAAGGATAAATATCCATGTATAAATATAAAATGATTCGTTCAGCGGCTTTCGTTAGCGCTCTTATTTTCAGTGTGCCAGCTTTTTGTGCCAATCCGGTGTCATCCGATACCGGTATCGGCGCAACATTGCAGCAGATTACCGAGCAATATCCTATTCATTTCATTTCTATAGAGCAAATTGTTAAAGAGTTAAAGAATAAGCCGCCGATGGATGTCGGTTTTGATATTGATGATACTATTTATTATTCTACTCCTGCATTTATCCATGGTCAGAGAGAATTGTCACCTAAAAGTAATGAATTCCTGAAGAAAAGTGAGTTTTGGGATCGACTTAGTAACGGTTGGGATAGTTTTTCCGTCCCCAAAAAATCTGCATCTGAATTGATTAAACTGCATCTGGAACGTGGAGATCGTATTTGGTTTGTCACCGGTCGACCAAAACCCACTAACGGAAAAGAGACGGTGACTGAACTGTTGGGGAGAGACTTTTCCATCCCGCATGAAAAACTTAATAAAGTTATTTTTGCCGGAGAAGATAAAGGGGCAAAAGTACAATATATCCGTGACCGAAATATCAAGTTATATTATGGAGATTCAGATGGCGACATTAAGGATGCTCGTGAAGCTGGCGCAGAACCTATTCGCGTGATGCGTGCACTGAACTCCTCTAATCAGCCTATGCCTCGCAACGGCGCGTTAGAAGAAAAAGTATTGGTTAACTCTGACTACTGATTGTTTCATTTTCGCCCCCACCAGCCTGGGTGGGGGTAGCGAAAACTGAGGAATACATGGCGCAGGGAGTTTGGGCATCTGATTAAAGGTAATATACTTACCTCAACACAAAGCAGGTGATTTCATGAACAACAAAACTAAGCATACTTTCCCCCTGGGTTCAGGCTGGAATGTGCATAGCTGATTGGTCTAAGAGTTACTCTTATCGACAGGCCACTGGGGCAATGAATGTCGGTCTTATCCCTTTCGAAACCTGGATTAGTCAGCTCAGACGGAAGCGGCAGGATATTTTCTTTGAGGTATAAATTAAGGTTTAACTTACAAAATGGTCCGTGCTACAACGGGGCATATCTTATCGGCCACATCCGTGCTACCGGACGAACAATACATCAGGTCATCCTTAACCCGACGCATATCCAGAAGGTGATTAATCTGCGAAGTGATTCATTACGCAGGCGAAGCGGGGTGAAAAGTTATCGCCAATAAGAACCGTTTCCTCATTCAGCCGCTTTAACATATACAGCTTGTCGGCATGTTCGTAAGCGTCGAAGAAGAGGTAATCGACAGCATCTGTTGCATTATCATCGGGGGATTTTTCGCGTCCCTCGGGGGTTAGCATGAAAACGCCGGCAGTATGTCCAAGCGGACGAGCATACCGAAAGAACAATTTTCGGTTTACAGCAAACTCGCCGTCATCGCTTTTGAGCTTTCCTTGCACTGATAATGAAAGGTGCCCGGAGTTGTAGCTGGTAATCAACATGATTCCGTGGAGTTCCTTTTTGGTATTCTGGATGTCGATTATCGACGTGAATTCCGAGGAGCAGGAAAAACTGATTTCTTGTTTTTTAGCATTCCCAGTGATAATCAAATAGGCGATAGCTGCCAGCCCAATAATGACGATTACGACTGACCAGAGTAAAAAAGAGTGATCGCTTTCCTGCTTCATATCATTCCTCATGATGGCGATACTGGCTGATGCAATGGTAATAGCCGAGGTTGAGGCCGCATTCAGCGGCAAACGACCACTCAACCAGGTTATGGTTGCTCGCCCAGGTATTAAGATACAGGTCTTTAGGGTGCGAGCAGTTGGGGCTAATCCCCACGGACTTGAAAATATCCAGCGCTTTCTTTTCGGTTATCGTGTCGGTGAGGGCATTTCCTAATATATGTACACGGCATTGCTCGTAGTCGATGGTTCGTAAGATAGCTGCGTCCGTCATGGCTATATGATTGGGTATCCATGTTAACCACGCTGTTGCCAGCACGGCGATGCTGGTAATTAACGCTGTGATAGCGACAGGCCACCGGTTTGGTTTCTTTCTCCTCGGCGTCGATGCAACATAGGCGACTCTGGCGGCCGTTTGCGCTTCTTCCTGTAGCTGAATATTGATATTGACGTCGCCCATCCGAAATCCAATACGAGGAATGGTAACGATGAGTTCTGCAGGATGACCTGTCGACGTAATGGCTTTGCGCAAAAATGAAATGTGCTGGTTAAGATTCGCATCCGTCGCTCTGGCGCCATTATGCTGGAAAACATTCAGCAGAATTTCATCGCGCGAGGATATCTCTTTACCATTTTGCAACAAATAGAGCAGTAATTGTGTAGCCACGTTATTCAATGTGGCTATTTCACCAGATGCCACGTCTTTTAGGGTATTTTTAAGTGGTCTGAAAACTAAACCATCACCAATAATTACGGATTTAATTTTGTTTATTGGTATATGAGAAATCACTGATGTCTCCTTTAAAGCAGGATATCTCGCATTCGAGTGGGGGAAGCAACAGCATAACATAATTCATTTATAAAAAGAGGTTGTGCCATAGATCGCTTTATTATCATTTACATAACAATATTTTAATATTTTTTATGTAATCATTCATTCTCCTTCCTTTCTTTCACTATCTTATTGTCAGCACTCACTTTTGGTATCCCTTTCAATTTTTAAAAATATTTTATAAATATATTTTGCCAGTTATCTGTTCTAAATTAAAAAATAGTTGATAGTTAAAAGCTCTATAAAAACTATAAATAATAGACATTAACACTGCCGGTTGCGTGTTTTTTGGCTAATTTTTAGGTAAATGATCGATCTGCAGGCGGGAAAGCAACACGATTTCCTGAGTTTGATTGATTCCGTATTTTGGCATTGTGTCAATTTTTCGTCGACTTAATATAAGCCCCGAAACAGAGTAAACGACTGTGGACGGTATTTCTGATGGAATACCAATGAAGTTCAAAATACGGTGCGGTTCGAGATGGATTGTTTGCAAGGATATGCGCTGCCGCCACCGCGAGATCGGGTTTTCCCGGACAGGAATTGTCTGCGGAAATAGATCGTCGGAATAACCAAAAACAGATATAAGGTTAAGAGTAATATGAAAATGAAAAACGTGGCTGTGGCCTGTGCGCTGATGGCGGGAATGACTTTTACTGCCTCTTCTGCTTTCGCTGCAAAAAATGTTGAACCGACTAACGGTAAAATCCACTTCACCGGCTCTCTCGTTAATTCTGCATGTGGTCTGGCGCCAGAATCCAGCCCGGTGCAGGTGAATTTTGGCGAGATCCCAACTTCTCAGTTAAAAGACAACCAACGTGCTGGCGTTAAACATGCCAAAATTGTTCTGCAGGGTTGCGATACGACTGTCGCAAAAACCGCTACCGTGACTTATACCCCGGCAACGATTGATGCAGACAACAACGCGCTAGCCGCCTTCACCTCTGGTACCGCCAAGGGCGCAGGCATCGGTATGGTTGACAGCGGCAACCAGGATGTTGAGTGGGGTAAAGCTGCCTCTCAGGTCAACATTACCGATGGTGAAACCGACATTGATTTCGTCGCTTACCTGCAGGCAAACAACGCATCTGCAGCGGTAACTCCGGGTGATTTCGAATCTACCGTTAATTTCCAGATCGATTATCAGTAACGATCTGCAGCGGGCGCATTATCGCGCCTGCTTAACCCTTCCTGCGAATAACTGAAAGGAAATGCGGTTATGCCTGGATGGCGTATTTTACTGCTTTTTATCTTCATATCGCCTGCATGGGTTTCGGCTGACACTTTCCGTCTTGTCAGTACGCCCGGAAAAATGCGTATGCGGGGAAATATTATTGAGGCTGCTTGTTATGTCGATCCGCGCGACCGGTCACTACTGGTTGAATTCGATGATCTCTCAGCCAGAGATATTTCTGGTAAACCTGAAAAAGTATCTGCGCATAATTTCAGCATTCATTTGCTGGGATGCTCACTAGGGGATTCTCAACACCCCGGTAATGTGTTTCAACGCGCCAATATTACTTTTTCCGGTGCCCCCGATAGGGACAATCCAGATTATCTGAGCGTGCAATCGGAAACTGAAAATTTAGCGATAGAAATATACGACAGCAAAGGACAGCAAATTCATCTGGGCGAACCATCACCGGACTATGTACTTAACCCAGGAAAAAATACGCTCAAATTTACGGCTTATTTGATCTCCCGCGACGGAAGAATGACATCTGGCGAATTTACTGCGGTCACGCATTTTGTTGTGAATTATCTCTGAGCTGCACTGCATTTCGGGTATCTGAAGGTTGCGAACGAAAATGATCACGCTGAAAACAGATAAAAAACGTCTGGCGCTATTTATTGTTCTGGTCTGCGCCGCTTCATGGGCTGAAGCGGATGAGGCTATTGAATTTAATACCGACGTACTGGATGCCAGCGACAGGCATAATGTCGATTTACAGCGTTTTTCCGAAGGCAACTTTGTGGCTCCCGGAGAATATCTGCTGGATGTTCGAATTAACAGCCAGGAGATTCCTCAGCAGACAATCCGTTATATCGCCGATCCGGCCAATTCACATAAATCTATAGCGTGCCTGACGGCGCAACAACTTGAGTTACTGGCGCTCAAAGAAGAGGCGCTGACCCATATTCATGCCATTAGCGCAACCTGCTATGACATTTCCCACCTGCCGGGTGTGGCGCTGAATAATAGCGCAGGCGTACTGGACATTACCGTGCCTCAGGCATGGATGAAATATACCGACCCAGACTGGACGCCGCCTGAGCGCTGGGATAACGGCGTCGCCGGGCTGATTTTTGACTACAGCATTTCAGGGCAGGCCACGCATTACGAACAGGGTGGCGATCACTATCGCTCTCTGTCCGGCTATGGGCAGACAGGTTTTAACCTCGGCGCATGGCGTTTTCGTGGCCAGTATCAGGCCAATTACACTTCAGATGATAATCATGGGCGTATCGACTGGGATCAGATCTATGCATATCGCCCGTTACCGATGCAGGCTGCAAAACTGACGGTCGGCGAAATCTATTTGAATTCTCAGGTTTTTGATTCGGTGCGCTTCACCGGGGTCAACCTCGCCAGCGATGAGCGTATGCTGCCGCCAAATTTGCAGGGCTACGCGCCTGAAGTGCACGGCATCGCCCGCAGTAATGCGAAGGTCACCGTCAGTCAGCAGGGCCGTGTTATCTATCAAACCACCGTCCCTGCGGGGCCGTTTAATATTCAGGATCTGCACGGTTCGGTACGCGGTACGTTGGATGTGCGCGTCGAAGAGCAGGATGGCAGCGTACAAACTTTCCAGGTCAATACGGCTGATATCCCTTATCTGACGCGTCCGGGTTATGTTCGCTACAACGCCGCGGTTGGTAAGCCGTCGCGTTATAACCACGACGTTCAGGGTCCTGCTTTTTATAGCGGCGATTTTTCCTGGGGGGTGAGCAATGCATGGTCACTGTACGGCGGTGCGTTGCTCACCGGCGAGCGCTACAACGCCTGGTCGATGGGGATAGGACGGGATTTAAACTGGCTGGGAGCGCTGTCGGCCGATGCGACGCAATCCGTGAGTCGGGTGAAGCACCAGGCTGAACAAAAAGGCATGTCCTTTAAGCTCAGCTACGCCAAAACCTTTGATGAGTACAACAGCGCGATTACCTTTGCCGGGTACCGCTTTTCACAGCGAACCTTTCGCACCTTCTCGCAGTTTCTCGACGAGCAGTATGAAAGTAACAACAGCGCCGGCAACGAAAAAGAGATGTACACCGTTACCGGCAACAAAACCTTTTTTGCTGACGATCCGCATTTAGCGACCACGTTATACCTTACCTATACCCACCAGAACTATTGGGATCGCGGTTCCCAGGATCGTTACGGATTATCGATGGGACACAGTTTTTCCTTCGCGGGAATCCAGGGGATCAGCACCAACCTCGCGGCTTATCGCTCTGAGTATCAGGGCAAACGGGACGACAGTCTTTCGCTTTCAATTTCAGTGCCATGGGGCGATGGCCGCTCCATGGATTATGAATTACAGAACAGCGGTAACCAGACCAGCCAAATGGTTTCGTATTCCGATAACCGCGATCGTAATAATCCGTGGCGTTTGCGCGCAGGGGTTTCCGGGGAAGGGCGTACGGCATTTGATGGTTATTACCAGCATCGCAGCATGATGGCGGAGCTGGAATCGAACGTCAGCTGGCAGCAATCACGCTATTTCTCCGTAGGCGGCACGGTACGCGGCGGCTTTACGGCGACGCGTCACGGCGCGGCGTTACATAACAGTCAGGCGTCAATGAATACCGCCAGAGTGATGGTTGATACCGATGGCGTTGCCAATGTGCCGCTTAACGGCGAACAGGCGCACTCAAACCGTTTCGGTATTGCCGTTGTACCGGACGTCGTCAGTTATCACAGCTTTGATACCCGTATCGATGTGGACGTCATGGACGAGGATATTTCCGCGACCAAAGCGATCGTGACTAACACCCTGACGGAAGGCGCCATTGGCTACCAGCGCTTTGCCGTCGCGCAGGGGCAAAAAATGATGGCGCTGCTGCGCCTGAAGGATGGCTCGGTGCCGCCGTTTGGCGCCGAAGTGTTTAACGCCAACGGCGTCAGCGTCGCCATGGTGATGGAAAACGGCATGGCCTGGATTGCGGGGGTGAATCCGTCCGAGCGTCTTTCCGTTGCCTGGGCTGGCCGTGCGCAGTGTCACTTACAGGTGCCACAACAAATCAACCCGGAAGGTAACGTGCTGTTGCCTTGTGAATAATTTCAATAACCTGAATGAATTTTGTCATGAATAATCAATCTCTTAAATTCGCGCGCCGTTGGCTTAAACCCGTCGCCTGTGGCCTGTTTTTTATTGCCCAGATCAATGCTTCGTGGGCGGGTATTGCGCTCGACCGTACACGCATGATTATCACCGGTGATGCTCGCTCGGTAAGTGCGAACTTAACCAACACCAGCCCGAGCATTCCATTTCTGGCCCAGTCGTGGGTAGAGGACGCCCACGGAACAAAAATTACCTCGCCATTAATGGTCTTACCGCCGCTGCAACGGATTAACGGTGGGCAGAAGGGAATCGCCCGCGTGACGAAAACCAGCGGAATTAACGCGTTGCCACAGGATCGCGAGAGTCTGTTCTACCTGAACGTGCGTGAAATTCCGCCAAAACCGGATAAGCCGAACGTGCTGCAGCTGGCGATGCAGTCGCGGATCAAATTGTTCTATCGGCCGACAGCTATCGTGCCGGAAACGCCGGGGGCGGTGTGGCAAAACCAACTGATCTTTCACAAGCAGGGTCAGCGCTGGACCGTGGATAACCCAACGCCATACTTCGTCACCTTAATTGGCTTAAGCCGCAAACCTGAAGCCCAGGGCGGCGGCAGACTGACTGATTTCCCGGGGATTATGATCCCGCCAAAATCCTCTCTCGATTTCAAGGTTTCGGACGCCAGCGTCAGCCAGTTCAGCATGATGTACGTGAACGATTTTGGCGGTCACCCTGAATTGAAATTCAGCTGCACAGGCAATGTGTGTAAAGCATTGCCGATGGAGCAACAGCCCCGGTAAAGGAGTCGTAAATGAAAAAGATGCTTTGCGCTCTGCTGATGGCAGGCATGGCCTGCTCGGTTCAGGCCACAAGCGGCCGCCATGATATGAGCAACGTTTCCGGCGAGTATGGCAACGTCCGCTTTCACGGTCGGGTATTCGTTTCGCCGTGCGTGCTGGATATGGCTTCACGCGATCAGACCATCGATCTCGGTGATATTTCCGCCAGCCGCTTTCGCCAGAGCGGCGATCGCAGCGATCCGGTATTGGTGACGCTGCACCTGAATGGCTGCTTAAAAGGCTCCGGGCACACGTTAAAGGACTTCCCTGGGCAGACCAGCGAGCTCCCTGAGCTGTCGCACAGTACGGTGGAGCGTGGCGTTTCGATGACACTGATGGCCGAAAGTGCGCCGGAAAACAGCGATCTTGGGCGGATTCGCGGCGATGTGCGCGGCGCGGGCATTCGGCTACTGACCGAACGCAACCAGTTGATCCACCTGAATCAACCGCAACGCATGTGGATCCTCAAGCCGGGCGATAACGCGATTCACTTTCTTGCCGCGCTGGAATCTTTTGGGCAGGAGGTGACCGCTGGCGAATTTAACGGTCTGGTCAGACTTAAGCTGGAGTATCTATGAGCATATTGCACAAAGCGCTGCTGTGGGTCGTCCTGGCTGGCTGTCCGCTGGCCGGGCAGGCATTTACTCTCGGTGAGGGAGAACCACAGGGCGGATCGCCGCATCAGTACGATATTGAACTGAACTCACTGGATGTCAGCAAAAACCACGAGGGCGGCAGAACGGATCCGTTCACCTGGAATTTGGGGAGTTGGTATGTCGTGGACTTTCATTGTGAGCAGGCCGACATCTCGCGCCAGCCGATTTACTACACCACCACGACCACCATGCCGCCCTCTAATCAGGGAGCGAACCGTTTTCGTCTGAATGATTACCTGGATGTGGAAGTGAAGGTATGGGTCGCCGGGCGGTATAACGACTACGTTCAGGCGCCGTTCACCAACTTTTCGAATCGCTACAACGACCATAACTGCAAAAAGCGCAAAGGCTACGAGCGAGCCACTAACATTGAAAGTGGCTCTAAAGGGAAAGTGACGTTTATTGTCACTAAACCCATTATTAACGGCATCAATATCACTTCTCAGTCGCTGGTGGAGGTTGCTGGACGTCTGGGCAGCGCTGGCCCTACGCCGACAACGCCAATTTCCCGTGTGGTCATTAAATCCGGGCTCATTACCGTGCCGGACAAATGCATCTTTAATCGCGGAGACAAAATCAGCATTGAATTTGGCGATCTGCCAGGCTCCGCCGCCCGGCTCAACGGCACCAACTACAGCAAGTCGATCCCCATTCATGTGGTCTGCGAGGGGGGGAGCTTCGATCAGGGCGCGTTGAACATTAATCTTGGCGTACAAACTACCACGGCGTCAGGCACGGCGGGATTTAACGATCATCTCCTCGGCACGCTAAGCGGCGGCCAAAAACGCGACGATCTCGGCATTGTGATTAAAGACGCGAGCGGCGGCACCGTCGTGCCCAATCAGTTCTACAACGTGAAGGGTTTTTACCAGAATCAGGGCGACTGGAATCTTACCGCCGCGCCGGTGGCCAAACCGGGCGTGGGAAGCGTCAAAGAAGGTGAGTTTGAAGCCTCCGCCACCGTTGTCGCGCAGTTTCAGTAGGGGGATGCCATGAGATTTACGCTGTTAATCGCCACCAGCGCGCTACTGCTTGGCGGCTTGGCGCAGGCCGACACTAAGCTGGTCGGCGGCGATATGTATTTTCACGGCACCATTCGAGCGCTGGCCTGCAGCCTTGCGCCAGGAGGCGACAAAATCGAGGTCGATTTCGGGCAAATCGCGACCCAGGACCTTTATCTCTCGGGGCGCAGTAAGCCGAAAAAATTCAGCATTGAGTTACGCGACTGCAACCCGGAGGTTTTTCGCGGGATCTCGGTCACTTTCAGCGGAAGTGAAGATGCGGAGCTGGCGGATCATCTGGCGCTGGATAGCAGTGAACAAGGCGCCTCCGGAATCGGCATCGGAATGAGCGAAGAGGATGGTACGGCAATTCGCCTTGATGAAAGCACGTCAGTCAAAGAGATTACTGAAGGCTCGATGACGCTGAACTTTTTGGCATGGGTCGCGGCGGAACCGTCGGCGTTAAAAAATCAGACTCTCGAATACGGCCCCTTCAGCGCCAGCGGGACCTGGACGCTGAACTACCAGTAGCATGATGAACGCATTGCATCGTATTGCGCCGCTGCCGGCGCAGAAATTATTGCTGGTTGTCAGTCTGTTTTTCTGGGGTGGGGCAATGCATCTCTACTGGCCGAATAACGGCGGTAGCGGTTTGTCGTTGCCGCTAAATATAACGGCATGGATTTATGCCGTTGTGCTGGCAGCTAGCGCATTGATGCTGGTACCTCGTCAACGTTGGCGGATAACTATACCCGCCGCGGGGTTTACGATGGGGGCGCTCATTCTGACGTTGCTTTGTCTGTTGACGCCTGAGGTTTGGCGGTCCGAGGCGCTGCTGGTCGCGGGGGCGTTGCTGGGAGGCGTGCTTGTCTATTTGGCGACGTTGCAAATTCCGCTTACGACAAACACGCTGACAGTACTGCTGGCTCTGCTCTGGGGCGCGTGCGTCCTCGAATGTCTGGCGTTTACCTATCAATACTGGCATTGGCCGGGGGGGAATTACTGGGAGTTTGCCTGGCGGCGCGGTACACGCCCCTACGGTATTTTTCAGCAGGTTAATCTGATGGCCAGCTTCACGGCGTGTGGCGTGCTGCTGTCAGCATTGCTTTTTTTACGGCTACGTGGCGGATATCGGATTATCATCGGGATTGCTCTGGTGATAATGGGATTTGTACTGCATGAGTCTCAGTCGCAAACCGGTTACCTGTCTGTGGCGGTAGGCGAGGTCTTGCTGCTGGCGGTTTTTCCTGCGCAGCGCCGTACGCTGCTGTTACTCCTGCTGCCGCTGGCGATAGGCATGATTGCGGGCGCACTTGCTCGCCATTTCTTGTCGGTGGTGACGATTAATCACCTGACGACCTCCCAGGTGCGCTGGACGGTGTTGAAAGCATCGCTGGCATTATTTGCCGAACGTCCGTGGACCGGATGGGGCGTGGGCAGTTTCGCCGCCGTGTTTCTTGAACGCGCGGGGCCGTTGGGGCTGAGCAGCATCTCGCATCCGCATAACGAACTGGCGCTGTGGCTGGTGGAGGGAGGGCTGGTTGGACTGCTGGGGGCGCTTTGCTTTATGGCGAGTGGTTTATGGCTCTGGCTGTACGGCAATCGCTGGCATCGCGCCTGCCTGGTGGCGGCGCTACCCGTGGTTATCCATATGCTGACGGAATACCCCGTCAGGCAGTCAACGCCACATTGGCTACTGCTGATTTTGTTGCTTCGTTGCGCAGACTGCCGGCGAAAAGCGGCCCGGCTGCCGCTCACCCTGGCGTCGCTGTTGCGCGCTGTGGCATTGATCGCGGTTGCTGTCATCACTCCATTGTTGTTTCTCACGCTGCATACGCAACAGCAACTGACGCTGGCGGAGCGACAATCAACACAGTGGCGTCTGGCCGAATCTCTCCCTGTGGGAGGCTGGCTGCTTGCCACTCGCTACCGGTTTGATGTCCAGATGGGGTATCTACAACAATATCAACGTACCCGTGATGAGCGTTGGCTGGCAGCCGTTCGCCGCTGGGCGCCTGACTATGTGCGTGTTCAACCGGACCCGAATGTCTCCTTCACGCAGATCTTGCTGGCGTTACAGCAGCGAGACCTGGCCGAGGCGCATCGTCTGGCGACACGCTTTTGTCTGTTATACCCGAATGATAGGCGTATTCCATGGCTGCAGGATGCGCGACGTCCTTTTAATCAAATAATGGAGTGAGATAAACATATCCTCTTATCGGCCTGCGTTCATCACTGAGACAGAACGACCTGCGCGAGCCGATCGGTGATGTTATCAAGCGTGCAAATCTTAATACGATGGTCCCGTGAATCAGAGAGGATAACCGTTTCTCCGTCGCCTTCGATTTCAAGAATAAATCTCGCCCCCAGGCGTCTGGAATTTTTATAGCGGGTGCTGATTCGTTGGGGGGAGCAGTCGTTGATGATGCTTAAATAGGGAAATTGCTGACGCAGGCTACGCCCGAGCAGCATTGCCTTAGCAGCCACGCGAGGCTGGCCTGCAATAATCACAATGTCGGTCGGCGGATGCGCTCTGGCGGGTTGGGGACGATAACCGAGCAGAGTGACAATCGGCTCCATCATGAATGCAAAACCGCAGGCGGAAACCGGTTTTTCAGCAATACGGCTGGCGCAGGCGTCGTATCGGCCGCCACGGCTGATGGTTAACTCGCGCTCCATGGCAATGCTGCGCCATTCAAAGACCAACTGACAATAGTCATTGGCGGGAAACAGCGCAGGATCGTATTGCCAGGCAATACCGGCTTGGGTCAGGGCGTGCTGAAGTCGCTGGAATCGATGACGGGAGTCAACGGTAATAAAATCCGCCAGGCAGGGCGCCGCAGGAGCAAGACGCTGAAGAAGGATATCCTCATGATGGATCAACCACTCCGGATGTTTCTCCAGCCAGTGCTGCTGCTCCGGGTTCAGCAAACGCGAGATGGGCTGGTAGTAATCGCGCAACGCCCGGCGGAAAGCCGCCAGCGAGGCCTCGTCACCCAGCATATTAATATGCAGTTCCGCCATTTCACCGAGGCCAATACGCCTGAAGAAAACCGCCTGCATAACCAGATGCTCAAGTTCGATATCAACCCCCGGCATGCCGAAGGCTTCGACGCCAATTTGATGATTTTGCCGGATATCTCCATCCAGGGAGCGTTGACGGAACATGGCGCCCGAATACCAAATCCGGCTCATTACTGCGGTATGAGGGTTATCGGCCATCAGGCGCAGACATCCGGTTGTCCCATCGCCACGTAATTTTCCCTTGTCGGCCATCACCGGGCCGCCTGGGGCGAATAGCGATGTATGTTCAAGTAAGGGTAACCTGATTTGTTGATAGCCATGCTGGCGCAGAAACTGTTCAGCCTGAAGTTCCAGCCAGGTCCACTGTTCTGATGGAGAGGATTCATATTTACGCGGGCGGCCGCAATGTCGTGCCCGCAGCGGCCTTTCCATCTGGGCTTCAAGTTGCTGGCTCAACGCTGGCGAGGCGAGCAGGCAATTTTGCGCCAGCGCATGGCGAATCCTGGTCACCAGCGCCCGATTTACCGGTTGCCGGCAGAATTCCTGGAAGTGGGCCTGTCGCTGTTGCTCATTCTCACCGAGCTTGAGCCAGACAGGATGGGGGACTATCAAACCTGAAGGCAGATTACCGTGACTATGGCACCCCGGGCTCCCGTCCTCGTCACATTCAATAAAGCGCTTCACGGCCAGAAAATAGGTTTCAGGTTCCAGGGGGCTGCATAAGTAGCGGCTGTCCCACAATGCGCCATGCCGTTGGTAACGACGATTGTAATAAGGCACATAGCTGCGTCCGATATGCTGAATAAAACGGCTCAGCGCCTGTTTATCCGGAGCGCTGACCAGCAGCAGGATACGTGGGACGGCAAGTGACCAACTATGAATAGACACGGCGTAACGTTGCGCCGCGTCTTGCATACACCGTTCGAAGGCCGAGTAATCCTCCTCGTGGCGGAATAACTCCTCGCCATTATGCCCGCGAAGCTGCGCCAGATGCGGCATCCCCGGAATAAATAATCTGTTTTTTCTCGGCATGTCCACGGTTCTCTGCTTAAGGATCTCGCTGTGTGTCAGGGTGAAATGCTGAAGGCGGGATTAGCGCCGGGACGAGTACCGTCCTGCTGCACGGTACCCAATCTGGACGTGTTTACTGGCAGTGCTGTTGCAGCCAGTCAATGAGCGCTTTCTCTTCGAGCGTCATTTGACGGGAGCTGGTGAGGTCCCACAGCCGTATCTCATTGTCGGTATTCAGCGTGATTATCGCGCGACACTGACTTTGCAGGGCGGTCTGATGCTGGCGTTTAAGTTTGTTGCCGCTGCAATCCACCATCACGCTTAACTTTTCAATACGTTGGCGCAGTAGCTCCGCCAGCATCTGGGCCCGCAGGCCATCATCCTGACATTCACTGGTAATGACCACGTCAGGGTGAAAATGCCACAACGGATTATCTTTCTGGCTGACGGTCTGAATGAGTAACAGCAGGCGTTCGATACCGATGGCAAAACCGCAGGCTGGCAACGCCTTCGGATTGAATAACTCCGCCAGGCCGTCGTAGCGGCCGCCGCCGCAGACAGTACCCTGCGAGCCCAGTTCATCAGTCACCCACTCAAACACGGTGCGGGTGTAGTAATCCAGCCCGCGCACCAGACGCGGATTGATGGTATAGGGGATGTCGGCCTTATCGAGCAGTTCGCAGAGCAGCGAAAAATGGTGACGGGAGTCTTCGGACAGGTAATCCAGCAATCGCGGCGCCTGTTCCAGCATAGGTTGCATGGTCGGATTTTTGCTGTCGAGGATGCGTAATGGGTTGGTTTCCAGCCGTTTGAGGCTATCTTCATCCAGTTGCTCACGATGAGCATTAAACCAGTCAACAAGGGCGGCTTTATGGGCCCGCCGTTCATCCGGCGTGCCCAGAGAATTAATTTCCAGCCTGACATGCGGGGTCAGGCCCAGCTCCTGGAACAAATCACGGACCATAAAAATCATTTCAGCATCGACGTCCGGCCCGGCCATGCCGAAGGCTTCAGCACCGAACTGCGTGAACTGACGCAGCCGTCCCTTCTGCGGGCGTTCATAGCGAAACATCGGGCCCTGATACCACAGGCGCTGGGTTTTGTTGTAACACAGATTATTTTCCAGTACCGCACGCATACAGCCGCTGGTCCCCTCGGGTCGCAGCGTAATCTGTTCGCCGCTTTTATCCGTAAAGTTGTACATTTCTTTGGCAACGATATCTGTGGCTTCGCCAACAGCACGTTCGAATAAGGCGACCGGTTCCAGCAGGGGTAAGCGGATCTCCTGGTAACCATAACGGTAGGTCAGACGCCGGAATTTATTTTCAAGCCACTGCCAGATTGGCGTTTCGGCGGGCAGTACGTCGCGCATACCACGTATGGCTTTTAACTTTGCACTCATCGTTTATGACTCCTGATGCGAAATTCCCATATACTGTGCAGGTCTGGCGGGTTCCGGTTGGCGCTGCAACCCACCAGATTGTCCAGCGGGCAGCGGCAGTTTGCCGCTGCTCACTCTTATGCCGCCCGTTGCGCCAGGTCGGCAATCACGTCATCGATCAGCGCATCAATCCGGGAACTGTCCAGGTGGTGAGCGGTGGTGATCAGATGGGCTACGTTGCCGGACGTTGCCAGGCAGTGTTTCTTCCATACCCATTCAGAAGGCTTCGGAAAGACCACCGTGATGGAGTTTTTGTGGCACAGCGCGTCAATACCTGCTGCTTTAAAGCGATCCACGGCGTATTTCGCCATGTTGAGGCTGTGACCAATGCGGCGATGCCATTCGGCATCGGTATGGCTGCGAACGGCGGCCCACATCATCAAAGGGGTATGACCGTTGCGTGACCCTGAAATCGTTTTATCGTGGGCGGAGATGTAATCGATCTCTACGCTGATACGGTTGACGTTGGCTTTCTTGGCTACCACAATGCCGCATGGAATCGGAGAGCCGATCATTTTGTGTCCGGAAACGCCAATCGAATCGATACCATCCGCGAAGGTAAACGGTTGTGGATCCTCCACGAAAGGCAAGATCATGCCGCTTAGCGCGGCATCCGCGTGTAGATAATAATCTTCACGTGGGATCCCCAGCGCAGCGATACGTTTCTGTATCTCAGCGATATTATCAACAGCGCCGCGTACCGTTGTGCCTATATTGGCGAAAATGATGGGATGGCGTTCGCCTGAGGTCCTGATTTTATTGATCAAATCGTCATAATCCATTTCTCCGTCTGGCTGAGATTCCACCAGTTGCGATTTGATACGCAGCAGTTTGACGATTTTGGCGACGGAATAGTGAGTATCTTTTGAATAGTAGAGCGTGCCTTCCGGGAACAGTTCTCTGCCCAGATAGCAACCAAACATATTACTTTCTGTGCCGCCGTTGGTGACATAGCCCCAGCTTTCCGCAAAGGGGATTTTGAATATGCCGGAGAAATACTCCATGACTTCTTTTTCAAAGTCGAAAGAGTTGAGTAAATAGTTACAGTACTCCCCCCAGTCACCACAGTTATTAATTGAGAAACGCAGAAAACGCTCCAGCATGGTGTAATCAAAATCAGCGGATTCAGGGTAGCCAATATTAAAGTAGCGATTTTTTACACAGTATGACCAAAATGCATCGAGTTTATTTTGATCGGCAATAGATAAAGACATATGAATCTCCATATTTATGTTGGTGAATAAGATATTATTTTTGAAGGTAAAGAATATCCTGGCCTTTTTTATTACGTCCGGCCGCGACAAAAGAAAACAGAGGAATGGTTACCATCATCATAATTGTGCCCCAGAAAATGGAATCGGTACCTGAACCGAGCAGGGCGAATATACTGTAAATCATACCGATGACAGTCAGGACGCAATAAAACATAAAACCACGTCCACGGTTGAGCTTTTTAGATACCATGATGATAGGTAGCGCGATAATGGCATACATATAAGGCAGCAGGGAGGCAAATACCGACATCAGAATCACCACCTGGAACTGTTTGGCGAGATCGGGGGAAGCCGTCAGTAACAGCACCAGACTCATCAGCACGCCAGAAATAATCAGACCTTTCATCGGGACATCATTTTTATTGGTCTCGGCGAAAATCTGCGGAAATAACCCCTGTTTCGCCCCGGCCCGCGGCCCTTCTGACTGTAGAATCAACCAGCCGGAAATGGAGCCAAAACAGGCGATAATACTCAGCGCGGAGGCGATGTTGCCGGCCATATCGCCAAACATATAACGTGCCGCATCGGCGAATGGGGCGGCAGATTTGACCAGTTCGGCGTGGGGAACCAGGCCCATGATAACGGTACAGCTACCGACGTAACATACGGAGGCAATCAGCAGACCATATACGGTTGCGCGAGGTACCGTGCGTTCAGGATTTTCCACCTGTCCGCTGGAGACCACGGCGGATTCCACCCCTAAGAAACCCCATAGCGCAATGGAGGCCGCGGAGACGATCGCTGAGCTGTCGCTGTTGCCCGTCCCGTTGTAGACTTCAGAGAACATTTTCGGGTCAAACCAGAACCAGCCGACAATGCCCACACCCAGCACGACGACCAGCATGCAGCTGGCGGTGAAGGACTGCGCGCGCCCGGCCGTTTTAGCCCCGAGGCTGCCTAAGGCAATAAATGCCCACAGAATAGCGATAGCGGTGATACAACCGTAAACCGGATTATGCAGCGCCGGGAAGAAGTAGCTCAGATAGCCGACCCCGGCGACGAGGAGCGCGACGTTGCCAATCCAGGCGCTAATCCAGTAGCAAATCGTCGTCTGAAAACCGATGAAAGGGCCAAACGCATCGCTGGCATAGGCCACGATCCCCCCCGCGCGAGGGGTAATGAGGCTGGTTTTAGCGAAAACCAACGCCAACGCAATTACGCCAATAATAGTAAACAACCATCCCCATAGTGAAATATATCCCACTCCGGCGAGATTGGTCGGCAACATAAAAACACCGGAACCCATCATATTTGATGCGGTCACAAGGGTTAGTGCCGTTAACCCCATTTTTTGCGCAGTACCCGCGCTGACGCTTCCCATATATATCCCCTCTGTATTAAGTAAATGCTTACTTGGTTATTAAACGCATTTTTTCACAGGGCAGGGGTGGGAATATGATCTACATCATTTTTTGAAAATGATGTGAGCTAATACATATTAATTTCGGTATATTTTTTAAACAGTGATTAGGTAATTCACTCCGTCCCCTTTTTTATTTAATCATCAAGGTTAGTGGTGATTGTGTAATAAATAACGGGAGGGCTAATTTTTATAGGCGAGCGCTACAGTGAGTGGCTGCTGATTTTTTTGGATGCAAAAAATAAGGGGCAAAAGCCCCTTATTTTTACTTCAACGAACCTAATTAGTAAGTTTCACCGCTCTACAGGTGGTTTACTGGACCGGCTGGTACTTTTCGCCATGCTGGCAAACACGCCGTCGCGGAATATCCATGCGTGCACTAATGCCGCAGAAAGATGTAGCAACACCACCGCAAAGAGCAGTTTAGCTAGCAGGCGATGGGCATCGTGAAACCAGGCAAAAAGCAGCGGGCTGGTCGGGGTAATGGCCGGAAGGTTAAGTCCTTCAAACATAACAATCGGAACGCCCGCTGCCGACAGTTGCGCCCAGCCAAGCAATGGCATTGCCAGCATCAGCGCGTATAGCGCCCAGTGTGACGCTTTTGCCGCTAGTACCTGCCAGCGTGAGAGCTCCGCAGGAAGAGGTGGCTGCCGGCTATAAAACCGGTTGGCCAGGCGGATGAGCGCCAGCAGCAAAATAGCGATCCCCAATGGCCGATGTACATCCACCAACCAAATGCGATGGTGTAATGAAGTCATCATAGCGGCGCCGATGAACAGCATGGTCAGGATCATGATTGCCATCAGCCAATGCAGATATCTCGCCAGAGGGTTGAAATGCTGCGGCGCGCGCGCTTGCTTGTGATGATTAGAGTTCATTTAACCTCCGTTTTTTGCACGGCTTCGGTTGCTTTGCCATAGCCAATTTCCCGTTCGCGACGGCTCCAGGAATGCGAATAGGCGCCAGAGCGCGCATTTAAGACGGGATCGTTAGAGACCTCTACTCCAGCAGGCACGATGGAGGGATCAAAGTTAACGTCACGGCAGGCGCCTTCGGCTTGGGCGACGAGTTGGGTGACTTTGAGCGTACCGGCGACGACCTGCTGGCGATCGTTTGGCCATGGCTGCGAAGGGTCATCCACCGCGTCGCCAGCTTGGGCGAGTTGCAATACCAAATCCCAGTAAATAGGATGCTGAGAAAGTCGCTGCTGTAATTGTTCGAACAGGAAGTTATGGTCGGCTTTCTGTCGCTGTTCATCAGCGATAGAGACAAATGGATCGTGTGGCCGCATCATCCAGCGTACGGGCTGGCGCTGGCTGTCGGCGTTCACGAGATAGAAAGCGTTAATACTATAAAATGTCGCCCCGGCAAAGCCGCCTGGCGCTGGCTTTTGCACCGCCCACTGTAAATATTTACCGGCTTCCGGGTAGTCCTGTAAAAATACCGCGAGACGCTGCGGATCGGGCTTACCGGTGGCCGGGTCGACGGCGGTGGCCTTCTTCATGGCAAGAAAGCCCTCCGGGTTCCGGGTGGCGAAGTAGGGCTCGTTGTTCATTGCCATGCGCCACTGCTGTTTATCGTCCGTTTTCAGTAGCAGCGCCATGCTCAGGGTTTTCGTTGAATTATCAGCCGCGTGTGGATTACCTGCGCCAATGGAGAATCGCCCGACAACGGGGGTTTCCGACTGTGAAAAGAGCCGCGCGGTGGAATAAGAAACGGCTGGAGCGGCTGGCTCGAACGTCCCGCTAAAACAGATCCCTTTGCCGTGTGCCCGGCGAAACCCGGCAGGAAACGGCTTGTCTGGATCGGGGACTAATGACTGGCTGGTGGTTCGCGAACCCAGCCAACCTGAGGTCCAGGCGAATGCCGCTGCCGTTGCCCCGACGATGACCGCGATCGACGCCAGCGCGCGCCAGGTATTTTTGGATCGGAAATCCAGTTTTGACATAGACGTTTCCATCGTTAAGTTTTATTTCACGTCACGCGTGATATATCGCACGCAACACGTTTAATATCGTGAGAATATAGGGGGGATGTGTCATTGTTAGGTTTATAATGAATTTGTTTTTATAGTAAATAAACCTACAAAGAGACATACAGTTCACTATAAATGGTGTTTGAAAAAAAGAAAAAATATCACGAAAAATTTATACTTTCGTTACGATATCGAGATTCTTAAAAAGAACTTATCCTCACCTGGCGACTGAGATTGGCGCTATGATTGAGAGGTGGGGGCGCTAAAATTACGTGTTGGGCAATCCATATTTCCAATGCTCACGATTTTCAGCACTGACTGAATATTGTTGGGAATGTTGCTACAGGCGCTCTTCCTGCTCAATCCCCCCGACATTTATTGAACGGGGGGATGCAGAACAGTTCAATCTCTTGATATAGATTGGTTCTTTACGGAGCGAATCGGCCGGGAAACTGCTGGGATAATAGTCCCATAGAACGCGTCTTCCGCAGTCTGAAAACAGAATGGGTACCGGTGAATGGATACGCAGGCAAGGACCAAGCCTGACAGCAAATTAATGGTTATATATTGAACTTCTACAACAGCGTCAGACCTCACTATTATAACGGTGGGTTGACACAGGAAGAGTCTGAGAACAGGTACCATTTTTACTGTAAAACCGTGGCCAATATTATTTGACCACTACATATCGAAACCCTGGCTTAGCGCGTAATTATCATCTGGCCGTTGATCAAAGAAAAATAAGGAGTAAAGCTCATAAGAAGTTCGCCGTCTTTATCTTTCAGACTCAAGGGGGAAATTCCGCGATCTTCATACTGCACAAGTCGACCATGGTTAAGAATTTTTAACTCATATTCATCCCAATTGATAGGAATAGCACCGTGGCTTTTCTCCATGTTTTTCTTGACTGCCAGAGATTGATACCATGTGCCGGGAGGCAAATCGTTTGCCAGATCCTGTTCCTGAGAAGCAATTTCGTATTTTTCCTTGATTTTTTGGCTCTCTTTATTATTCAGGAGATGCCACATTTCCGTATACGCCGCGCGCAGTTTCTTAATATTTTCCTCTGTGGCTTGAAATGGCGTGGCCTTTGTCCAGGTCCATTCCGGCAATCCCTTGACTATAAACTCGCGGCTGACCTGATACAGAATAGTATTGTTTAACGGTCCTTCAGAAACGGCGGAAATATCTGTGTTTCCCTGATACGCCACGGATAACTTGCCTGTGGGTTGCAGTTTGTCATCAACTGATGCAATTAACTCAGCGAGTTTAGTTTTATTGCGACGGTCATTGTTTTTGACCAGGGATACCGAACCCTGGCAACGAGCGTCGGCAGGAAAATTTTCATCCCCTGTTAACACAGTCAAGCTGGCGAAATAAAGTTTTAAAGTATTTTGTCCATTTTCAAGAAAAGGGGCGACATTGATGCTCGCCATAATCGGTTCTTTTTGATAATAGTTAGATAAGGCTTCAATATCATTGGCGTGAGCAATACATAATGCATTATTTGTATCAATGCGCAATGAGTATTCATTTATCGAATGATTGTTTTCTTTTTCCGTAGCCTGGGATGAAAATGCGGTGAGCAATAGTACGCCGGATAAGGCATAACGTTTCATTAAGCAGTCCTTTTGTGCTAGAGAATAATAACGGTATTAATCGATACGGCTATTTTAATGAGCGACACTCCAGAAAGAGTAAAACATGGAGTATTAAAAAGATCGAGTCCTCTTTGAAACGACGACGTGCAGGTATCTTTTGCATGGAAAAAATCATCTGAAATCAATTTCCCGGTCACGGCGGCTGGGGGAGTGCGACCAGGCGACAGAACGCGCATTGAAGTACCTCTACCCCAGTAGGTATGATGGAAGAATCAATGTTAACGTCCCTGCTAACATTCCTCAGCGTGACGAGAGTAATGAGTTGAACGATACATCGATAGGTTATTAATTTCACTGAAAAATCAAAGCGATGAACGATAAAAAATGGATTAAAGCAGAAGACGTGGCGAAACTTGCCGGCGTTTCCCGTTCAGCCGTCTCCCGCGCTTTCACGCCTGGGGCCTCGGTCTCGCCGAAAACCCGCGCCAAAGTGCAGGCCGCCGCGGAAGCTCTGGGCTACCAGGTCAATATCATCGCCCGTACGATGAACACCGGCAGCAGCAACTTTATCGGCATCATCACTTCAGGGTTCGATAACCCTTTTCGCAGTAAGCTGCTGGCGCCGCTGATCCACCAGCTGGCGCTGCATGGATTTATGCCATTGTTGATGAACGCCGATGATCCGCAGCAGTTAGCTCCTTCGCTAAAACATCTTCTCAGCTATCACGTCGCTGGCGTCATTATCACCTCCGGCGCGCCACCGCTGGAGCTGGCTGAGGAATATCTTGCGCGAAAAATTCCCGTTACGCTTATCAACCGTCATGCTGAACTTCCCGGCTGCGACCGCGTCAGCAGCGATAACGCGCTCGGCGGGAAACTGGCCGCTGAGCTGTTGCACGCAGGCCAGTGCCGGGACGTCGGTTTTATTGGCGAAAATCGTGACAATTTCAGCACCCGGCAGCGCTACGAGGGGTTTATTCACCATGTCAGCGGGCTGGCTGTCACGGCGCATTTCTGCGAAACGGGCGGTTATCAGTCCGGTTTTGCGGCCGCTCGCCGGCTCGCCGCGGAAAGGCCAGGATTGCAGGCGCTGTTTTGCGCCACCGATATGCTGGCGATTGGGGCGATGGATGGGCTACGAGCGGATAATCCAGCAGCCGTCCTGCCGGCAATTATTGGCTTCGACGATATTCCCCAGGCGGAGTGGCAGCCTTATCAACTTACCACTATCCAGCAGGACACCACGCTGTTGGCTTATCACGCGGTGGAGATGCTGGTTAGCCGGATCGCCAAATTCAATCAACCTTCACGTCACCGTGAAGTCGCTGTGAAATTAATAATTCGTAATAGCGCTAAATGAAAAATTCATTTTATGATGAATCGATCACAGAATTATCGCTAAAATCCATCCACACTCACTGCGCTCTTCGGGGCTTTTTTAAATAAAATTGCACACGTGTGCAAAAGGAGTAAATGATGACATCACTGGATTCCTCTGCGCTACAGACCCGCTATCGCCTGGCCTGCGAGCTGGCGAAAGCGGGTGCCGAGCTGGCTTTCGAATACTATCAGCAGCGCGAGGCGCTGGCGGTAGAGCATAAGGGCAATGACCTTCAGGACGTGGTGAGCGTGGCCGATAAACGCGTAGAAGCCTTTGTTAAGCAGCGCATTACTGATGCGTTTGCGGAGGATGGTTTTCTCGGCGAAGAGAGCGGTACGCAGATGCCGGACGCCAGGGTGCTATGGGTGGTTGATCCCATTGATGGCACCAGCTGTTTTTTGAATGGGCTGCATACCTGGTGCTTGTCGCTGGCGATCGTCGTTGACGGCGAGCCGGTGGTTGGCGTCGTCTACGATCCCAACCATCGTGAGCTGTTCCACGCGCTACGGGGCCATGGCGCCTGGCTCAATGAGACGCCAATTCGCCCACATCCCGCAGCAACGGTCAAAGAAGGGGTGATGGGCGTCGGAACGTCGCATCGGGTGACGCCGGCGCAATTCCTGCCTTTTCTTGACGCGCTGCTCAGCGATGGCGGCATGTTCATCCGCAATGGCTCCGGCGCGTTGATGAGCGCATGGGCGGCCGCCGGGCGCCTGATTGGCTACTACGAACCGCACATGAACCCGTGGGATGCCTTACCCGGTCTGGTGTTGATGCGCGAAGCGGGGGGCATCGCCAACGACTTTCTGGCGCAAGAGGGGATTCGCCATGGTAACCCCCTCCTGCTGGCCAGCCAAACGCTGTATCCCCAACTCAAAAATATGATTCTTCAACCATTACATTAACCCTTACAGGTTCGGGCTGTTTCTGATTATGTACCCTACACAGTAACGATAACGACCCTCACGGACGAAGCACATCAATCAGTCAAGCCTCCGACCGTCGGAGAAACTATTATGTCTGGAATTATTCATTTTTTCCGGGCGTCGCCGCCGCAAGCGGGCGCCGCGTTTGATGAAAAACGTTTTCGCCGGGTACGTTGGCAAACGTTTATTGCTATGACCCTGGCCTACGTGACGTTCTACGTCTGCCGCTTATCGTTCACCGTGGCGAAAAGCGCGTTGGTGGAATTAGGCATTACCCCAACGGAGCTGGGAATGATTGGCTCGACGCTATTCTTTAGCTACGCCATCGGCAAACTGGTCAACGGTTTTATCGCCGATCATGCCAACGTGGTGCGCTACATGAGCCTTGGGCTATTGCTCAGCGCCGGGATGAACCTGCTGATGGGCATGACCACCAACGCCATGCTGCTGGCTATCTTTTGGGGGATCAACGGCTGGGCGCAGTCGATGGGCGTCGGTCCTTGTGCGGTTTCGCTGGCGCGCTGGTACGGCTTTAAAGAGCGGGGAACGTTTTACGCCATCTGGTCGACGGCGCATAACATCGGCGAGGCCATGACCTACATGGTGATCGCCGCGGTGATCGCGGGTTTTGGCTGGCAAATGGGTTACCTCTCCACGGCTGCGCTCGGCGCCGCTGGCGTGGTGCTGTTGCTGCTGTTTATGCGCGATTCGCCACAGAGCAGCGGCTTTCCCTCCATTAACGTGATTCGTGATGAACCGCAGGAAGAGACTGAAGCGCGGGGATCGGTGTTCAAAAACCAACTGCTGGCATTGCGTAACCCGGCGCTGTGGACGCTGGCGCTGGCATCGGCATTTATGTATATCGACCGTTATGCGGTGAACTCGTGGGGGATCTTCTTTCTGGAGCAGGATAAAGCCTATTCCACCCTTGAGGCTTCAGGCATCATCGGCGTTAACGCGATCGCCGGTATCGCCGGGACCATCATCGCCGGCATGCTCTCTGACCGCTTTTTCCCGCGCAATCGCAGCGTCATGGCCGGGTTTATCAGCCTGCTGAACACCGCGGGTTTCGCCTTAATGCTCTGGTCGCCGCATAATTACTACACCGACATCCTGGCGATGATCGTCTTCGGCGCGACCATCGGCGCGTTAACCTGTTTCCTTGGAGGATTGATCGCCGTCGATATCTCTTCACGCAAAGCGGCGGGGGCAGCGCTGGGAACCATTGGTATTGCCAGCTATGCCGGGGCGGGGTTGGGCGAATTTCTGACCGGGATCATTATCGATAAAACCGCGATCCTCGAAAACGGGAATACGCTTTATGATTTCAGCACGCTGGCGTTGTTCTGGATAGGCACCGGATTGGGTTCCGCGTTACTCTGTTTTACCACCGCCGCCATTGTCGCCCGACGCCATGCCGTCGAACGGCAGACTTCATTCTCCTCATAACCGATTAATCGATAAGGAAGATTTTATGATGCCTGCAAGACATCAGGGCCTTTTGTGCCTGTTTATCGCCTGTGCGCTGCCGCTGCTGGCGATGCAATCCGCCGCCGCGGCGAACTGGCAACTGGAAAAAGTGGTGGAGTTAAGCCGCCACGGCATTCGTCCGCCAACGCCCGGCAATCGTGAAGCCATTGAAGCCGCGACCCAGCGTCCATGGACCGAATGGACCACCCACGATGGGGAGCTGACCGGACATGGCTACGCTGCGGTCGCCAATAAAGGGCGTGCGGAGGGGCAGCATTATCGCCAGCTTGGCCTGCTGCAGGGGCAATGTCCCAGCGCGGAAGATATTTATGTTCGCGCCAGCCCGCTACAGCGTACCCGGGCAACTGCTCAGGCGCTGGTGGATGGAGCATTTCCCGGCTGCGGCGTGGCGATTCATTATGTCAGCGGCGATGCCGACCCGCTGTTCCAGACCGACAAGTTTAGCGCGACGCAAACCGACCCCGTCCGCCAGTTGGCGGCAGTGAAGGCGAAAGCCGGCGATCTGGCTAAGCGTCGGCAGGCGCTGGCGCCGATGATCCAGTTATTAAAAGCCGCGGTTTGCCAACAGGATAAACCGTGCCCCATTTTTGATAAGCCATGGCAGGTGGAGCAAAACCAAAGCGGTAAAACCACCATAAGCGGGTTGAGCGTGATGGCCAATATGGTTGAAACGCTGCGTCTGGGCTGGAGTGAAAACCTGCCCTTAAGCCAATTGGCGTGGGGGAAGATTACCCGCGCCAGCCAGATCACAGCCATTCTGCCGCTGTTAACGGAAAACTACGATCTCAGCAATGACGTGCTGTACACCGCGCAAAAGCGCGGCTCGGTGCTGCTCAACGCGATGCTGGACGGAGTGAAAGCGGACGCCACGCCGAACGTACGCTGGCTGCTGCTGGTGGCTCATGACACCAATATCGCCATGGTGCGCACGCTGATGAATTTTAGTTGGCAACTGCCCGGTTACAGCCGGGGCAATATTCCGCCGGGCAGCAGTCTGGTGATAGAGCGCTGGCGCAACAGCAAAAATGGCGAACGTTATCTGCGCGTCTATTTCCAGGCGCAAAGCCTGGACGACCTGCGACGCCTGCAGATGCCGGATCAACAGCACCCGATGTTGCAACAGGAGTGGCGTCAGCCTGATTGCCAGCAGACCAGCGTGGGCACGTTATGCCCGTATCAGTCCGCGCTGGAGGCCTTAAGTAAACAGATCGATAAAAGCGCGGTACCGCCGGTGAATATGGTTCTTTAATCAGCGCAAACGCCATAATCCTTAGCGGAAATAGGACGGATTATGGCGTATTGCTTAAAAGTGTTAGTGATTCGAGTAATAATTCCAGAGATATTGGTTTAATGGACGCATGGCACTAATTTACTGAGAGGAAAAATAAGCAAGCCTCATCTGAGTTTTGTTACGTCTTTATGTAATATGCCTTGGTTTTTGGGAGTTTTTAGGAAAACATTTAGGTGCGCTAAGATTGTTCACAACTCAGGAGTTGGTTACCATTTAACTTCTCAAGATAGTGCTCTGTAATAGTATAGATATTTACTTTAAAGAGTGGGGGCTTTTTAATACTTCAATTAATAACATATTGAAGAGGTTGGTAATAGTCATGTTTATTGGTGGGCTAAATTTAGTAGGTGTGGTATTGGTTTTGTTGGATTTTATGCCACCATTTTCTTGGGGGTAAGTTAAAGCTAAAAAAGGATTTATGCAATGGTTGAATATTATTTTGGCCATGATGGCCTCCACAATATCTCTCCTTTTGATAGACCAGCAACATGGGGAGGGCCAGGTCCAGTTGATTTTAATTTTCATGATCTAGCAAAACAATTGGACTGTTCGCGGAATTTCAATCGAGTTGGTATTATTTATTCTAATGGTGTGAGCCAATGGTTGGTAAGACCTTCCCGGCGGATTGCCAATTCGGTCCAAAGCATAGCAAGTCATGTTATTGTCACAAAGGTTTGCGATATCTCACAAGAAAGTTCCACAAAAGCTATTGTTAAGACACTTCAGGCACCATCACTGGCCACCGAAATTACATCAACGGCACTTTCATGCGGAGCGGCTGCAATCACATTAGCCCTTGTGCTTACTGGAACGGCGATACTTCCCCTTACGGCAGGAGCATCGGTGCTGGTAGCCGGAGTTATTGCTGCCAGCGGCGTAGCTACCGTTGGGCAATGTTTTATCGGTGCGGGAAGGTTATGGACAATAAGCAGAGGTAGGGAAGAGCGTTTAGCATGGCTTGATTCGCAGGATTGGTATCTTACTACGACTACCATCCTTGATATCATTTCTCTTGCAGGTGCCGGGGCTGGGTTAGCGAAATCTATCGAAGTGTGGAAAACGATGAAAAAAATATCTTCAGCAGAAGCTTTATCATGGCTAAGAGGCCTAAGTAGGGTTGAGCGTAAGCGGCTTACTTATGAAATCATTCGTAATGAAAATCCGGGAATATCTAACTCTGGTATAAAAGCTGCTATAGAAATGGGGCATTATCCTAAACGATTTCCATCTGAAGTATTACAACGAACTCTACAAAGGGAGTTGATGCAAGTGATTGTTAATTCATCAGCATTTGCCGGGAGCGGCATTTCCGGAACTGTTAGAAATCCACACAATCTAAAAAAAACAGGACAATATGTGATAGGGATAATACAATCCTTTTCATTAACATAAAATCTGGTTGGCATAATGATTGAGCATATAAAAAACAGCCTTGTGTTAAATATTGATGTGGAAAAAAATCTTGCGTCAATGAGTCCCCGACAACTTGAGATGGTTAAGCAACGATTGACCGAATATGTAGGAGCAAGAGTCGGGGGACATACGCTCAGTATTCCAATGGTGGGCGGAATACTATTTGCTGTTTTTTGCTTTATTATGCCGCAAATTACCGTGTGGGAAATTATTTTCAGACTTAATGGATGGCCTGATTATGCTATACTGGCTGCAGTTTTCCCCACGGGGGGGTTATATAGCATATTGATTTGTATTCCGGCGTTTCTTACTGCACGAGGCCGATTGATAGGTCTGAAATCTCTTTTATGTGTCATTACTGGGACAGGAATCATTGCAATAGCATTTTTATTATTCACTGTTATTACTTTCATTATGGGGGGAGGTAATGATGCGGGCGATCTCATCGGTGCTATTTTAGCGGTGTTTTTTATCGCGATCGGCATCAAATGCCTCAATACGGTTATGTTTACTAAAACAATCGCATTTTACTTACTAAATCGGGTCTCCCGCCAGCAAACAAAATTGCAACACTCATCAGGTAAATATTTCGGGCGTCGATGATTGTTCATACTTCTGCGTTAGTTACTATTTGAGTATTCAATGCGTGACGATATCGTAGTCTGGATATTGACTTTAAGAGCGCGCTGTCATTATGTACAGCTATTAGATTAACTCGGTGCGGAAAGTGATTATATTACTAACCTTAATTGATCGCCAGGAAATGAAATGCGCATAAGATTTTTCTGTTTATTAACTTCTTTTTTCATCGTTCTCTTCCCGTTGGGTGGGCTGTTAGATTATTTATCCCGGACTAGCAACGATTTCTTGAACAGCACCGGTTTGGGTTTTGCCGATGGGGATGCCGACCCCTCTTTCTTGTGGGTTTTGCTGACGTTGATGATGATTGTGACCTTGGGGTTGAACTATCTCATCCGTAAGATTGTGCCAGGAAATAGAGTATGAAATTTATGTGAAGTTATTAAACAACGGACCTTTGCTGGCCCGTTATTTATCCACATCATTCCCTTTTCTTCAGCTATTCACCTTCATCGCCATAATAGAGCTTGCCGATCTTAATTAGCGGTCGGCCCTGGGATTTACGGTGCAGATTGCTATCGCGCAGCGAGTAGACGCAGCCGCAGTACTCCTGCTGGTAAAAGCGCTCGCGCTTGCTGATATCGATCATCCGCGAGGATCCGCCCTGTTTACGCCAGTTATAATCCCAGTAGACCATGCCTGGATAATGCCCGGCGGCGCGCTCGCCGCAGTTGTTGATTTGCTGCATGTTCTTCCAGCGTGAAATTCCCAGCGAACTGCTGATAACGCTAAAGCCGTGCTCGTAGGCATAGAGCGCGGTGCGTTCGAAGCGCATATCAAAGCACATCGTGCAGCGCACGCCGCGCTCGGGTTCCCATTCCATCCCCCTGGCACGCGCGAACCAGTTATCGGTGTCATAATCGGCATCGATAAACGGTACACCGTGTTTGTGCGCAAAACGAATATTCTCTTCCTTGCGGATTTCATACTCTTTCTGCGGATGAATGTTGGGGTTATAGAAGAAAATGGTGTAGTCGATACCGGAAGCCTGAATCGCCTCCATCACTTCCCCGGAGCAGGGGGCGCAGCAGGAGTGGAGCAGCAGTTTATCGGCTCCGTTGGGCAACGTCAGCTGTGGGCGCTGGAACTCGGACATCAAGTCATTCCTGAAGTAAATACATCCAGCGCCAACTGTAGCATGTTGAAGGGCTGCTAACCTTCCCCAGAAATGTCAGGCCGCGCATCCTCACGCGGCGCTGAATTCATCTCAAATTAACCTCTCACGCCGAGATAGCCGTGGATCGCCATATAGATCCCCACCGCCCCGATTAGCACGCTGGAAAAGTAGGGGGCCCGACGGGCGAGCGTGTTAAAACCACTCCAGCGTTTGGCCACCTGGCGAACGCTTACCGCCGCGCCAACGCCGACGGTGACCAGCGTCAGCGCCAGGCCGATGCTGAAAGAGAGGACCAGCGTCGCACCTAAGGTCAGGGCTTTGAGCTGGATGCAGATAAGCAGTACGGTGATCGCCGCCGGGCAGGGGATCAATCCGCCGGTCAGGCCGAACAGTAAGATCTGCCAGTTGGTGACCTCCCGGCCGTCGAAGCGACGTTGAATATCGTTCGCATGGGCCCGCTCGTGGGCGTCCTGATAGGCCTGACTTCCTTCCTCAAGGCCGTCCAGTTCATGATGTTGATGTTCATGAAACGCCAGATCATAATCGTGGGTATGGCGCTGGTGGCCGAGCGTCAGGCGTACGTTAAAGTCATGCGGTTCTGGGATGGTCTGCGCGGATTCTAAATAATCGCCTTTATCAACAAAAGAGAACATCTGCGCGAAGCTGCTCCCGCTGCGCCGTGTCGCCAGTGAGACATCGCCAGCGGCCCATCGGTTGCCACTTAGCGTGCGTATGCGCCAGCGCGGCGGTTCTCCTTCTTCGAAGATGGAAAGGGCGATTTGACCGTGGCCAGTGTCGACGATCTGGGTTTCATCATCATGATGATGCGCATCCCGATCCTGCATGGCCTGCAGCCAGTTACGTTCACCGCGCCAGGTGCGCCAGAACATCCATATTGCGGTACCGAGAATGATGAACGCGGAAACCAGCTGCAGCCAGGGTTCAGCCGCTTCGGCGGTAAATTTCTGGCTAAAATACATGCCGCCAAAGGCGATCAGCCAGACGATGGCGGTATGTGAAATCGTCGCGGCGAGGCCCAGCATCACCGCCTGACGTACCGTGCCTTTAATGGCGATGATGAACGCCGCCATCATGGTCTTTGAATGGCCCGGTTCCAGGCCATGTAGCGCGCCTAACAGAATGGCGCTGGGAATGAAAAACCAGGCATTGCCCTGCTGAAGTAAAGGTAAGAATTCGTTCATAAGAAGAGAGTTGGTTGTCGTTGGTGAACGGGATTCTACTCCCCCCCAGTATAAGATACTACCCCCCAGTAGATTACAAACCTATAATTGAGGCATTGAGTTCGCCAGTGAGGTTAACGTGTCGCATACGATTCGGGATAAAAAGAAGCTGCAGGCCAGAGCCAGCAAGATTGAGGGGCAGGTGAGCGCGCTGAAAAAGATGCTGGATGAGCCGCACGAATGCGCCGCCGTGCTGCAGCAAATTGCCGCTATTCGCGGAGCGGTAAACGGGCTAATGCGTGAAGTGATCAAGGGCCATCTGACGGAACATATCGTTCATGAAGGCGATGAAGTGAAACGTGAAGAGGATTTGGACGTGGTGCTGAAGGTGCTGGATTCCTATATCAAATAGCGGCCACGGATAGCGCCGGCGGCGACAGACGCGCCGCCGGCTTCAGCATTAGCTGTGTTTGTTTTTCATCTCAAAACGCGGTGATACCAGGCCGTACAGCGTCCAGCCCATAAAGGTCACGATCGCGCCGTAGAGCATCGCCTCTTCGCCGGAGGAGTACAGCGCATAGAAGCTGTATACCGCGCCGATAAAGGCAATCACGTTGGTGGATCGCGCTTTGCCCGGTTCCACATTGGCCATTTTCTGGATAATCGCCAGCGCCGCCATCGACAGAATGTACGGGATGATGTTAGTCACCACCGCCAGGTTAACCAGCACGTTGAACTGGTTGCTCAACGACGGGCTAATGGTCATCAGCGACAAGCCGGTTTGCAGGATAACGATGGTCAGCATCCCCTGAATCGGCGCGCCGGAAGCCGAGACGCGGGAGAAGATTTTCGGGAAGTAACCTTCGTCAGACGATGATTTAAAGACCTGCGCGATGGTGAACTGCCAGCCGAGCAGCGAACCGCAGCAGGACATCACCATCAGCCCCATAATCACTTTACCTACGCCAGGCGTGAACATCTGGGCAAACGCCAGGCCAAACGGCGCCGTGGAGTTAGCCAGGTCCATGTTCGGCACGATCCCGGCGATGACGTTGGTCGAAACGATATAGATAACCGCCGCGCCGAGGGTACCGCCGAGTACGGCGATCGGCACGTTACGTTCCGGGTTTTCGACCACATCGGTGTTGGCGCAAGCGGATTCCAGACCGAGGAAGGCCCACAGCGTCATGGCGATTGACGAACCAACGGCGCCGAAGAACGGTACGTGGTGAGGGTTCCAGGACTCGACGTACATCGTCGGGCTAAACCAGAACCAGCCGATGACGCACAGGCCGACAACCGGAATGATTACCCCCCATACGGTGATGCTACTGATCTGGCCGGTAATGCGCGCGCCGCCGAAGTTGGCTACGGTACAGATCCACAGCACCCCGATAGTCGCCAGGCCAATCTGCACCGGCGACAGGGTGGCGCCGAACAGCTCGGTGCCGTAACCCACCGCGGAGATAGCGATAGCGACGTTGGCGATCAGCAGCGAGACGCCGTAGGTATAGTTGGCCATAAAGTTGCCAGACTTGCCGAACGCGTACTCGGCGTAACCGCCCATCCCGCCTGATTTACGGCTAAACATCCCGCATTTGGCGAAGGCCCACGCCAGCGCCATCGATCCTACCGCCGTCACCAGCCAGGAGATGATGGAGATAGTCCCCACCTCCGCCAGCTTGGTGGGCAGCATGATGATGCCGGAGCCCATCATGTTGACCATGGTTAAGATGGTGAGCTGTACCACTCCCATCTTGTTACTGGATTTGCTCATACAGTTTCCCCTTTCAGCAGCGCGCTTTGTTTCTCGCTTTCCGCGATGACATAGCACCAGACCTGTTTACGGCCATCGTGCTCCTGGATATAAACCCCCTGCAGTTCCGGCGCGAAGCCCGGCAGCAGGTTGATCCCTTCTTCCAGTGCGGTGAAGTACTGCAGCACCGCGCCGCCCCAGACTTCGCCCGGAACTACACACAGCACTCCCGGCGGGTAAGGCAGGGCGCCTTCAGCGGCCACGCGGCCTTCGGCTTGCGGCAGCGGCACCAGATCGACCTGGCCGCGCAGATAGGCGTAGTTAGCCTCTTGCGGGTTCATCACCACGCGCGGGAAGTGATCTTTACGGAACATCTCTTTTTGCAGCTGTTTAACGTTGTGACGGGCATACAGATCATGCATTTCCTGACACAGCTGGCGCAGGGTATAACCGGCATAACGCTCTTTGTGCTGGCTGTAGATAGACGGCAGAACCTCCTGCAGCGGCGCATCGGCGTCGAGCAGCTTATCGAAGCGCGCCAGCAGGGCGACCAGCTGCTGCAGTTTGGCCATATCCTCCGCCGGGGTCAGCAGGAACAGAATGGAGTTAAGGTCGCATTTTTCCGGTACCACGCCGTTTTCACGCAGGAAGTTGGCGAGAATGGTGGCCGGTACGCCGAAGGCGTCATATTCGCCGCTGGCGGTATTGATCCCCGGGGTGGTCAGCAGAAGTTTGCACGGATCGACGAAGTACTGATGCTCGGCATAACCGTCAAAGGCGTGCCAGCGTTCTCCTGGGCCAAACTCGAAGAAGCGCAGGTCAACGGCGATTTGCGCGGTTTCATATGACTGCCATGGTTTACCATCGACCATTTTTGGCACAAACGGACGGATGTGCTTACAGCTTTCAAGGATCAGCTTACGCGCCTTGATGCCGTTCATTACGCAGTCCATCCACATGTTGCGGCCGCTCTCGCCTTCATGCATTTTGGCGTTGATATCCAGCGCGGCAAACAGCGGATAGAACGGGCTGGTGGAGGCGTGCATCATAAAGGCGTTATTCAGACGTTTATGCGGAACATAGCGCTGTTGCCCTTTGATATGGCTGTCTTTTTTATGGATTTGCGAGGTCTGGGAGAAACCGGCCTGCTGTTTGTGCACCGACTGGGTCACCAGAATGCCCGGATCGTTTTCGTTCAGCTCCAGCAGCAGTGGCGAACAATCAGCCATCATCGGAATGAACTGTTCATAGCCGACCCACGCGGAGTCAAACAGGATGTAATCGCACAGATGACCAATTTTATCGACTACCTGACGAGCGTTATAAATGGTGCCGTCGTAGGTACCTAACTGGATCACCGCCAGGCGGAACGGACGGGCATCCTGTTTCCGATTCGGCGCCACTTCCCCAACCAGCTCGCGCAGATAGCGTTCTTCGAAACAGTGGGCGTCGATACCGCCGATAAAACCGTACGGGTTACGCGCGGTTTCCAGATAGACCGGTGTCGCCCCGGCCTGCAGCAGCGCGCCGTGGTGGTTGGATTTATGGTTGTTACGGTCGAACAGTACCAGGTCGCCCGGGGTCAGCAGCGCGTTGAGCACCACTTTATTAGAAGAGGAGGTGCCGTTGAGCACGAAATAGGTCTTATCGGCATTAAAGACTTTTGCCGCATGCTGCTGGGCAATGCATGGCGCCCCTTCGTGGATCAGCAGGTCGCCCATGGCGACGTCGGCGTTGCACAGGTCGGAGCGGAACAGCGTCTCGCCGAAATACTCGACGAACTGATTACCGGCCGGGTGACGACGGAAGAATTCGCCGCCCTGATGCCCCGGACAGTCAAAAGCGCTGTTGCCCTGTTTGACGTAATCGACCAGCGCGCTAAAAAATGGCGGACGCAGCTCGGTTTCATATTTATGCGCAGCGGCTTCCAGCTGGCGGCCGTAGAAGTCGTTGCGGGTTTCGTCGTGTTCAAATACCCCCTGCACCGAAGCCATATATTCGGCCGGGACAACCTCTTCTTTATTAATAGCGATAAATACCGGGATGTTATAGCCGGTGGCCTTTAACTCATCGAGTTTACCGCATTCGATATCTTCCAGGGTTAATACTACCGCGGCCACATCAATAAAGTTGGTTTCGCTAGTATTGACAATATTACGCTGGGTAGAAAAACAGTTTGGACATGTACGGCTAACGGCAATTTTTAAATCAGTCATTGTTATCTCTTTATTTTCAGATAATAGCAGGCCCTCAATTTCTCGAATGAGAAATTGATTACGCCGGACAAAAGGTAATAGTCTGCCGCTGATATAATAAATATCAGTAGAGTACCTTTTGAGATGCAATAAACCCTACCAGTCCGGTGGCTGGTAAATAGCAGGATTTATTAGGGCGAGCGCGGTTAGCTACAGGCGAGTGCCTGTATTAACAACAAAAGATGCAGGAAGACCTGTATGCTGAAGCGCCCGTAGTCGGAAGACTACCGGGCATTAAAGAAATGAAAATCGAAGCTGTTACGGTGAGCAAACATCATAATATGCGTTGTCCGCCTTATGTGTGGCATCATCCTGTTATTGTTTTCCATGATATACACCTTTCAAATGATTGACTGAAGGTATGGCATATTCTATATCCGGCTTAGACTTAATCTGTGACGCCGATCACTAATAGCCTCTCATTATGATATCAATGGCTGGTATTTTGATCTTATCCAACATTATTCACTGGTTTGTTGCCTTTGTGTAAATATATTGTGTTGCAATGTGGTTAAAAAGAATAATGACCGGTTAATCATTGCGTTATTTCAGCCATATGACGGAATTATGTCGTATACTCGGGACTTTCTGACTTCTATCCTCTTAACATTATGTTTATTAAGGATTAAGAGGTTCCTGTAGTACGAAAAAAATGCTGTCAATCATTATCCCTTTGTTGCCAACATAAAATCTGGGAAAAGAGAGCCTGGTCGAGTTTTCATCTAAAAGATATCGCCCAGGGGCTAGACAAAACCACCATCTGGTTATCAAATGGTTAAATAAAATTAACGCCTGTGTGAACTATAGGCAGGTAGAAAAAATGGTCAATACGCTTTTCGGCATGACTAAGCGCTAAGATCGCCTTATTGGGAGAAGTTATGCATTCCTCTGTTAACAAAAATGAAAGCCGGACCTTCTTTGGTCACCCTTACCCTCTGGGATCGCTGTTCTTCACCGAAATGTGGGAGCGATTCTCGTTTTATGGCATTCGCCCGTTATTAATCCTGTTCATGGCGGCCACCGTCTATGACGGCGGTATGGGCTTAGCCCGTGAGAACGCGTCGGCCATCGTCGGCATCTTCGCGGGCGCCATGTACCTGGCTGCGCTGCCGGGCGGCTGGTTGGCGGACAACTGGCTTGGCCAGCAGAAAGCGGTGTGGTACGGCTCGATTCTGATCGCGCTGGGCCATCTGTCGATTGCGCTGTCAGCGTTTATGGGCAACAACCTGTTCTTTATCGGGCTGATGTTTATCGTGCTCGGTTCCGGCCTGTTTAAAACCTGCATCTCGGTGATGGTCGGTACGCTGTATAAGAAAGGCGATAGCCGTCGCGATGGCGGTTTCTCGCTGTTCTATATGGGTATCAATATGGGGTCGTTTATCGCGCCGCTGATTTCCGGCTGGCTGATTAAATCCCACGGCTGGCACTGGGGCTTCGGCATCGGTGGTATCGGTATGCTGGTGGCGCTGGTGATTTTCCGCCTTTTCGCGGTCCCGGCAATGAAACGCTACGACAGCGAAGTGGGTCTCGACTCTACCTGGAATAGTCCCGTCGCGAAGAAAAACGGCGTTGGCGCCTGGCTGCTGGCGCTGGCGGTCGGCGTGGCGGTGGTGATTACGCTGATTGCTCAGGGGGTGATAGTCATTAACCCGGTGGCGGTCGCCAGCATGCTGGTGTACGTGATTGCCGCGTCGGTGGTGCTCTATTTCATCTACCTGTTCGTTTTTGCGGGACTTAACCGTAAAGAGCGCGCGCGTCTGCTGGTCTGCTTTATTCTGCTGGTTTCCGCCGCCTTCTTCTGGTCAGCCTTCGAACAGAAACCGACCTCCTTTAACCTGTTTGCGAACGACTACACCAACCGCATGATTGGCGATTTCGAAATCCCGGCGGTGTGGTTCCAGTCGATTAACGCCCTGTTTATCATCCTGCTGGCGCCGGTATTTAGCTGGGCATGGCCGGCAATGGCGCGCAAAAACGTGCGCCCGAGCAGCATCACCAAGTTTGTTATCGGGATTCTGTGCGCGGCGGCGGGCTTCGGCCTGATGATGCTGGCGGCGCAGAACGTGCTGAGCAACGGCGGCGCCGGCGTATCGCCGCTGTGGCTGGTGGGCAGCATTCTGATGCTGACGCTGGGCGAACTGTGTCTGAGCCCGATAGGCCTGGCAACTATGACCCTACTGGCGCCGGAAAGAATGCGCGGCCAGATGATGGGGCTGTGGTTCTGCGCCAGCGCGCTGGGTAACCTGGCGGCGGGGCTGATTGGCGGCCACGTGAAGGCCGACCAGCTGGATATGCTGCCGGATCTGTTCGCCCGCTGCTCGACGGCGCTGCTGATCTGCGCTGCGGTGTTGTGCGTGCTGATTGTGCCGGTGCGCCGTATGCTGGAGAACAGTAAATCCGTCGAGCAAAAACCGGCGACCAATGCCTGATTGCGTAAGCGGTCAATGAAAAGCCGGCGCTGAGCGCCGGCTTTTTTATAGTAAGCAGAGTATGGAAACGGTAGCCCGGATAAGGCGTAAGCCGCTATCCGGGGATTTCCCTGCTCGCGCTGCGCTTAGCAGGGTTACGGTTCTGCGCAACCCACTGCCGGGGCTTCATCAGAACGGTAGCCCGGATAAG